>CAZKNH010000142.1:0-9822 GCA_964553875.1 uncultured Gammaproteobacteria bacterium
TTCTTCGACTTCTACATCTACGGCACGGCTGCCGTGCTCGTCTTTCCGCAGCTGTTCTTTCCGGCGGGCAACCCGACCACGGCAACCCTGCAGTCCCTCGCGACGTTCGCGCTCGCGTTCTTCGCGCGCCCCGTTGGCTCGGCGCTGTTCGGCCATTTCGGCGATCGCATCGGCCGCAAGGCGACGCTCGTCGCGGCCCTGCTCACGATGGGCATATCGACCGTCACGATCGGCTTGCTGCCGACCTACGCCAGCATCGGAATTGCGGCGCCGGCGCTGCTCGCGCTCTGCCGTCTCGGCCAGGGGCTCGGGCTCGGGGGCGAATGGGGAGGCGCCGTGCTGCTCGCGACCGAGAACGCACCGCGCGGCAAGGAAGCCTGGTACGGCATGTTCCCGCAGCTCGGCGCCCCGCTCGGCTTCGTGCTCTCCACCGGCGTTTTCATGGTGATCGCGGCGGTCTTGAGCGACGCGGACTTCATGGCGTGGGGATGGCGTATTCCGTTCCTCGCGAGCGCCGTGCTCGTTGTCGTGGGCCTCTGGATTCGCTTGCGGATCACGGAGACGCCGGCGTTCCAACGCGCGATCGAGCGGAGCGAGCGCGTGCGCGTGCCGCTTCTCGCCGTCGCGCGCGAGCACCCCGCGACGCTCGTGCTCGCGACCGTCTCGGCCATTACGACGTTCGTCGTCTTCTATCTGATGACGGTGTTCACGCTGAGCTGGGGCACGAGCGAGCTCGGCTACTCGCGGCAGGAGTTTCTGCTGCTGCAGCTGATCGGGGTGCTGTTCTTCGCGCTGACGATCCCGCTTTCTGCGATCGGCGCGGACCGGTACGGGCGCCAGCCGATGCTGATCGCGGCAAGCGTTGGGGTCGCCGTGTTCGGCCTCGCGTTTGCGCCGCTCTTCGCTGCGGACAGCGCCGTGCAGACGACCGCGTTCCTCGCGCTCGGCCTCGCGCTCATGGGACTCACGTACGGACCGCTCGGCGCGGCCCTCGCCGAGCTCTTCCCGACCGCCGTCCGCTACACGGGCGCATCCGTGACGTTCAACCTCGCGGGGATCTTTGGCGGGTCGCTCGCACCGTATATCGCGACGTACCTCGCGTCCGGCCACGGTATTGCCTATGTCGGCTACTACTTGAGCGCCGCGGCGCTCCTGTCGCTCGCGGCGCAGATCGCCCTCGTTTACCAGGCACGACGCACGCTGCAGCCGACTCCAGGCGCAGCGCCGCTCGGGAAGGCGGTCCTGGATTGACGGCGAGACAGTCTCTCGGGACGTCTCGAGAATCTTGCCGAAAGCTCGCGGCGATGTATAAAGAGGGGGGATGCCCTCGCGGCAACGATGCCGTTGGAAAAACGAACGATCGCTGCGACCCGACCATGAACGATATCTTCATCGACCGCACCGCACCCGACCCGACGCGCCGGCATTTCCTATGGGGTTGCGCGGCAGGCGCCGCCGCGCTCGGGTTGGCCCGCCGTAACGCTTTGGCCCAAGCCGTCGAGGCGAGCGGCCTCGGCGCTGCGTTCAAAGGCATCTTCCATATCGGCGCCGCCGTCAGCACGTTCACATTGGAGCGCCAGATCGAGCCCGAGCTCGCGCTGCTCGCACGCGAGTTCACGTCGCTCACGCCCGAGAACTGCATGAAGTGGCAGGAGATCCGCCCGAATAACGCGGAGTGGCGCTTCGGCCCGGCCGACAAGCTCGTCGAATTCGGCACGGCGAACGGCATGTATCTCGTCGGTCATACGCTCGTGTGGCATTCGCAGGTGCCGAGAAACCTGTTCAGTGACCCGTCGGGCGCGCCGCTCGACCGCCTGGCGCTTCTTGCGCGCATGGAAGAGCACATCGACACGCTGGTGGGTCGCTACCGCGGCCGCATCGCGGCTTGGGACGTCGTCAACGAGGCCATAAACGAGGGCAACGGCTGGCGCCGCAGCCGCTGGCTCGAGATCATCGGCGAGGACTTCATGGAGCATGCGTTTCGCTTCGCGCACGCCGCCGACCCCGATGCGCGGCTCCTCTATAACGACTACAACATGCACAATCCGCGCAAACGCGCGTTCCTGCTCGGCGTGTTGCGCGACTATCTCGACCGAGGCGTGCCGATCCACGGCATCGGCCTGCAAGGCCACATCGGCCTCGACTACCCTGACATGGAGGAATGGGAGAAAAGCATCGCGGCATACGCGAGCCTCGGACTCGAGGTGCACGTCACGGAGCTCGATGTCGACGTGCTGCCGAATCCCAATTCTCCAACCGCCGAAGTCTCGACGCGCGGCGAGTACTCGGAGGCGATCGACCCATACCGCGAAGGTTTACCCGAAGCCGTCGAGGAGGCGCTCGCGCAGCGCTATCGCCTGGTGTTCGAGATTCTGCTAGAGCACCGGCCCGCCGTGAAGCGCGTCACCATGTGGGGCCTGCACGACGGCATCTCATGGAAGAACAACTTCCCGATCCGCGGGCGTACGAACCATCCGTTGCTGTTCGATCGCGACTTGCGGCCGAAGCGCGCCTACTTCGAGCTGCTCGCACTCGCGGCGACCCTCCGGTCCTGACTGTCAGCTGACCGGCCCGCGAGCGCGATAGGCGCGCGGCGACATCCCGGTCCGCCGCGAGAAGAAGCGGGTGAAGTACGCCGGATCATCGAAACCGAGCGCGTACGCGATCTCGCTCACCGGCTTGCTCGTATAGAGCAGCTGCCGCTTCGCCTCGATCAGAATGCGGCCGTGCACGAGCTTGATCGGCGACTGCTGCGCGATCGAAAGGCACGCCTTGCGCAGCTGCGACTCCGAGACGTGCAGCGCCGCAGCGTACTCCGCGACCGTCTTGCTCTCCCCTAGGCTTCGGTCGATCAGCTCGCGAAAACGCGCAACGAGCGCGCGGCGCCTCCGCAAATCCGCATCGAAAGTCCGCTCGAAAGCCTGCGACAACCGCAGCACTCGCGCGAGCACGACGGCGAGCCAGCCCTCGAGCGCGAGCGCCCGCCCCGGACCCGCTCGGTCGAACTCCTGCGCAAACGCGGCGAACTGCTGCGCGAGCTCGCCGACCGCGGATCGAGCGCACGCAAGGGTCATCGGCACTTCGAACAGCCGGCCGATGCCCGCCTCTCGTCGCGCGAAATCCTGCAGCACGTCGTCGGTGATCGATACGACGTAGCCTTCCGTCCCGGGCTCGAACCCGAAACCATGCACGGTGCCCGCCGGCACGACGATCAGCACCGGCGCACGATGCCGCGCCAACGTGTCTTCCGCGATCGCGGCCACCTTGCCCTTCGCGACGAAGAGGAGCTGATGCAGGGCGCCATGCACATGAGGTCCGATTCTCCAGTCGTATCGCGCGCTTCGCGCAGCGATCGTCTCGATGTGAAGGAGACGCTCGTCCCACGCGCTCGGCGGCTCGCCGTACAGGAAGAACCGCTCGATCCGCTGCTCAGTCGCCGTCGTCGCCAACGCTCACCCCCTCTTGGCCGCTCCCTTTCGCCACCGGCGCCGCGACGCGCTTCGCGCAGCCCGTGCGATATTTCGGCGAGCGGCCCAGGCCTTCCCCGAATGGTAGCGCGGCATCCGAAAAGTCCAAGTGCCGGCGGGTTCCTCCCATTTTCTCGGCCGGTCATCCGCTGCAAAGTGGATACGAACGCTTCCGCGCTCGGATCGCCGTCACGGAGGACTGCCATGAGAACCCAAGTCGCGATCATCGGCGCCGGCCCATCCGGGCTGCTGCTCGGCCAGCTGATGCACAAGGCCGGCATCGACGCCGTGCTGCTCGAGCGCCGTACCGGCGAACACGTGCTGAGCCGCATCCGGGCCGGCGTGCTCGAGCAGGTTTCCGTCGACCTGCTCGACGAAGCCGGGGTCGGCGCGCGAATGCACAGGGAGGGTCTCGTCCACGAAGGCTTCGAGATCCTCGTGCGGGACCAGCGCCACCGCATCGACCTCCACGGGCTCACCGGCGGCAAATGCGTCACGGTCTACGGCCAAACCGAGCTCACGCGCGACCTGATGGAAGCGCGCGCCGCGGCCGGTCTGCTGACCGTCTACGAAGCAGAGGACGTCGCGATCCACGATTTCGACGGCACGAAGCCGTTCGTCACCTATCGTAAGGACGGCCGCGAGCATCGGATCGACTGCGACTTCATCGCCGGCTGCGACGGCTTCCACGGCGTGTGCCGCGCGAGCGTGCCGCGGAACGCGATCCGCGAGTACGAGAAGGTCTATCCGTTCGGTTGGCTGGGCCTGCTGTCGGACACGCCGCCGGTGAGCGACGAGCTGATTTACATCAACAGTCCGCGAGGGTTCGCGCTGTGCTCGATGCGCAGCCGAACGCGGAGCCGCTACTACCTGCAGGTCCCGCTGACCGACAAGGTCGACGCGTGGTCCGACGAGGCGTTTTGGGAGGAGCTCGAGCGACGCCTCGACGACGAGGGCCGCGCGCGGCTCGTGACGGGTCCGTCACTCGAGAAAAGCATTGCACCGCTCAGGAGCTTCGTCGCCGAGCCGCTCAGATTCGGGCGCCTGTTTCTCGCGGGCGACGCCGGTCATATCGTGCCTCCGACCGGAGCGAAGGGACTCAATCTCGCGGCGACGGACGTCGGCCTGTTGTCGGCCGCGCTGATCGAGCATTACGTCGAGCAGAGCGACGCCGGTCTCGACCATTACTCCGAGCGCACCCTCCGCCGCGTCTGGCGAGCCGAGCGCTTCTCGTGGTGGTTCACGATGCTGACGCACCGGTTCCCCGATACCGACCCGATCGACGAAAAGCTTCGGGACGCGGAGCTCGACTATCTGCTTCACTCGGAAACGGGCCGGAAGACGATCGCCGAAAACTACGTCGGGCTGCCGCTCGACTTCGGCGAAGTCTAGCCGTGCCGTCGCGCGCCCGGCGATCGAGCGCGCGACGGACCTACGTCGCTAAATCATCACTTGCCGGCCTGACCGCGCCGCTCGCGATCCCATTGGGCGAGCGTTTTGCCCTCCTCGACGAGCCGCACGAGAAGCGGCGACGGCTCCCAGTGCATCGGCCCGAACTGCTCCCGGTACTTGCGCATCCCGGCGAGCAGCTTCGGTAGCCCGATCGTGTCCGCATAGAACATCGGACCGCCGCGATAGCGCGGGAAGCCGTAGCCCGATGTCCAGACTACGTCGATGTCGCTCGCTCTGAGCGCGATGCCCTCGTCGAGGATACGGATGCCTTCGTTGAGCAGCGGGTAGAGGCAGCGCTCGAGGATCTCCTCGTCGGTGTGCTCGCGCTGCTCGATGCCGAGCTCCTGCGCGCGCTTGCGAAGGATTTCGATCGCCTCGGGATCGTCGTACCGCGTACGGTCGCCCGGCTCGTAGCGATAGTAGCCCTTGCCGGTCTTCTGCCCGAGTCGGCCGGCCTCGTAGAGAGCGAAGTCGGCCTGATAGTACGTCGGATCCGGCGGATACTTGTCGGCGTTCGCTTTGTGCACGTTGACGCCGACGTCGATACCGGCCATGTCGAAGACCGCGAGGATGCCCATTGCCATGCCGAAGTTCTCGAGCACGCTGTCGACCTGCCGCGGCGTCGCACCTTCGAGCACGATACGCTCGGCCTCGCGCGCGTAGCCTTCCATCATCCGGTTGCCGATGAAGCCGTAGCAGACCTTCGCGAGCACGGGCGTCTTGCGCAGCGGCCGCGAGAGCGCCATCACGGTCGCGATCGTCTCCGGCGACGTCTTCGACGTGCGCACGACCTCGAGGAGCGGCATCACGTTCGCCGGCGAGAAGAAGTGCATGCCGATCACGTCCTCGGGCCGGCGCACGACGGACGCGATCTCTTCGATATCGAGCGTCGACGTGTTCGTCGCGAGGACCGCGCCCGGCTTCGCGACCTCGTCGAGCCGTCTGAACACCTCCTGCTTGAGATCCATGCGCTCGAGCACGGCCTCGATGATCACGTCGGCATCGCGGAAATCGTTGTAATCGAGCGTGCCGTGAATCAGCGCGAGGCGCTCGGCCTTCTCCTCGGCCGTCATGCGGCCGCGCTTCACGCGCGACTCGAGGATCGAGTCGATCGTGGCAAGCCCCTTCTCGAGCGCTTCCTCGCTCACCTCGAGCACGGTCACGGGGATGTTCGCGTTCGCAAAGCATATGGCGATGCCCGAGCCCATCGTCCCGCAGCCGACGATACCGGCGCGCTCGACCGGCCGCGGCTTCGTGTCCGGCGGCAGATCCGGCACCTTGCGGCTCTCGCGCTCGGCGAAGAACACGTGGATCGACGCCTTCGCCTCGATCGTCGCCTTCGACTTGTTCGCGAGCTCGGTCTCGTACTCGAGGCCCTTGTCGAGCGGCAGGCGTGCGGACGCACGGATCGCTTCGATCGCGGTAAGCGGTGCTTCCCGGTTCGGATACTGTTGCTTCGCCTTCTCGATCCAGCCGGAAATGATCTCGTCCGTCGCGGTCGCAGGATCCACGGTCATTTCGCCGGTGCGCCGCGGCCCCTTCCCGGCCGCGACCAGCTCGCGCGCGAACGCGACGGCGCCGGCCGCGAGATCGCCCTCGACGACACGGTCGATCACACCGAGCTCGAGCGCCGAGGCGGCGTCGATCGGGCGCGCGTTCAGCACGAGCTCGATCGTTTTCTCGATGCCGATCAGCCGAGGCATACGTTGCGTGCCGCCGGCGCCGGGAATGATGCCGAGTGTCACCTCGGGCAACCCTACCCGAGTGCCCGGAGCGGCAATCCGGTAATGGCACGCGAGCGCGAACTCGAGACCGCCGCCGAGCACGGTGCCATGCATCGCCGCGACCACCGGCACGTCGAGCTGCTCGTAGCTGTTGAAGAGCCGCCGGTATTCCTCCTCGCGCGGCGGGCCTTCGAACTCGTTGATATCCGCGCCGGACAGGAAGGTCGAGCCGGCGCAGCGTACGACCACGGCTTTGACGTCGCTCGACCGGATACGCTCGAGCGCTTTGGCGAGCCCCTCGCGGACGGCCGCGGTGATCGTGTTGACCGGCGGATTATCGATAACGACGACGGCGATGCCGTCGTCGAACGTGGTGGAGACGACTTCGTTGCTCATCGCTTTCCTTTTCTTGCAGTCTTGCTGCCGACGCAGTCGGCGTCATCGTGACTTGTCGTGAGTCGCTCGAGAAGCTCGAGGAGCTGCCTACGGCCCTTCTCGCCGACGCGCGCGAGGAACTTCGCCTCGTGTCTCGCCTGTGCCTGACTCGCCCGCTGCAGCAGCGCTCGACCTTCGGCGGTCAGGTGCAACTCGACCGCCCGACGGTCCTCGGCCGCCGGGCGGCGAGCGACTAGCCCGCGCCGCTCGAGCGCATCGAGCAGCGGCACGAAATTCGTCTTCCGGATATCGAGCACGCGACCGACGTCGGACGGCCGCACGCCCGGATTCTCCTGGATGACGGCGAGGACGCTGTACTTCGCCGGAGTGAGATCGAACTTCGAGAGCGCGCCGATGAGGTCGGCGAACACGGCGAGCTGCGCGCGGCGCAGCGCGTAGCCGATCTGATTCGAGAGGCTCCCGACGCGAACTTCCCGAGTTCCTCCCTTCGCGGCTTGCAGGGCGCCGCGCACCGGCTTTCGCGGCTCGCGCGTAGCCGGCTGCCCGGCGGGGCCGCCCAGGCGGCGGCTCCGGCGTGGATCGGCAGATTCTCGCATCGGATGGTCCGTCAGCTCCAAGACCTCTTTGGGTGCCGACAAACAAGTTATACCATATAACCAATCGGCCGCGGCAACCGCGGGCGCGGTGACAATGGAACCAGCCATTTCCCGCGGAAACGGGGGCTCCCCTTTTCCGACCGGCTTGTTTCCGGTTTTTCGAACTGACGGAGGTTTTCCGCATGAGCACTCAGCGTATCGACGTCGACTCGATCGTGGCCTTCGATGTGCACGCGCACGTCGAGGCATCGGTTCGCGAGCCGCAGGACGCGTCGACCACGAAGTTTCAGGAGGCAGCGCAGAAGTACTTCAAGCACGACACGCCGCGGCCGACTATTCCGGAGATCGCGGCCTATTACCGCGAGCGGAAGATGGCGTGCATCGTGTTCTCGGTCGACGGCGAGCGGGCGCGAGGGCTGAAGCCGATACCCAACGAGGAGATCGCGGAGCTAGCGGCGGAGCATGCGGACGTGATGATCCCGTTCGCGAGCATCGATCCGGGCCGGAAGGACGCGGCGCGTGAAGCGCGGCGGCTGATCGAGCATTACGGCGTGAAGGGATTCAAGTTCCATCCGCAGTTCCAGGAGTTCTTCCCGAATGACAAGATGGCGTATCCGCTCTACGAGGTGATCGCGGAGCACAAGCTGCCGGCGATATTCCACACGGGACATTCGGGCATGGGAACAGGGCTTCCCGGCGGCGGCGGGATCAGGCTCAAGTACGGCAACCCGATGTACATCGACGATGTTGCGGTCGATTTTCCCGATATGCCGATCATCCTCGCGCATCCGTCGTGGCCGTGGCAGGACGAGGCGTTGTCGATGTGTCTGCACAAAGCGCAGGTGTACCTGGATCTCTCGGGCTGGTCGCCGAAGTACTTCCCGCCGCAGCTCGTCCACTACGCGAACACGCTGCTGAAGCGCAAGGTGCTGTTCGGCTCGGACTACCCGCTGATCACGCCGGACCGCTGGCTCGAGGATTTCAAGGAAGCCGGTTTCCGCGACGAGGTCCGGCCGCTGATCCTGAAGGAGAACGCGATCGAGCTCTTCAAGCTACGCAGCGCGGCGTAAGCCGGTCGGAACCGCGCGAGCGACGGCTCGCGCGGTTCGCCCGACTTCATTCGAAGTTGAACAAATCCTCGTCCTGATCCGGCCGCTGCATGCCTTCCTCGTGGTACTTCTCCCACATATACGCCCACGGGCGGCCGAACATGTCGAGGACCTCGTACTCGAACCTGGCACCTGGCGTCAACGCGGTCCCGACGCCGTTCACCGGATACAGCGTCTGAACGCATTCGATGTAGGCATACGGCGTCCCCTCGCCGAGCTCGCCCACCTTTCGGAAGTTGCGGACGATACGGATCGGCTCGACGAGCGCCTCGGGATCGTAGAACACCGCCTCGTGATTCAAGCCCGTGACCTTCCCCTGCTCGTCACGCCACGGCGTGTAGATCTCGATCGTCTGTAGCTGATTCGAGAACTCGAACGCCCCGTGCGCCGTCCACGCCTGGATGTTCGACGTCCACGTGATCAGCACGTCGCCGTCCCAGAAGCCGATCGTCTCGCCGTACCAGCGCGGCACCGGCGTGCCGAGGTACGGCACCCCGCTGTCCATGTTGAACGTGCGGCCGACGTGAACCTGCGTGATGAAGTTGCGCGCGACGCCGGTCAGGATCTGCACGAGATTCGGCGTGACGATCACCTGGTGAGGATTGATCGCCGGATTCACCGCCGCGAAGTACCAGCGCCGGATGAATCCTTCCGGCCAGCAGTACGTGGACGGCCAGTGCGGCGCGTTCGTCACCGCCTGATGGTAGAGATCCTGGACCATCCGCGTCTGATACTCGGGCGTCAAGAGCGAAAGGATCGTCGACGTCTGGTTCACGAGCATCATCGCGTACCAGTGCTCGAGCAGATCCACCGGCTCGTAGTTGCCGCTCATATCCGTCGGAACGGTCGTGTGGTCGTGCTGCGTCGGACCGCCCCGCGCCTTCGTTTCCTCGAGCAGGGCCTCGTAGTGCTCCTGCGCGGTCTTGAACGGATACGGGCTCACGATCGCCTCACGCGGATAGTCGCGATCGCAGTAGCCCCACGCCGCCGTGCGCGGCGGGTCGTCGCCGATCGTGGCTCCGGTGATCGCGCCGCGCGCCGTCTCGATGCCTTGCGGGCTGCCGCAGCGGAAATAGCG
>CAZKNH010000143.1:0-9620 GCA_964553875.1 uncultured Gammaproteobacteria bacterium
AGCTTCGCGAGCGCGTACGACACGCCGCCGAGCTCGAGCAGCCTGTTCCAGTCGCGCTTCATGACCGCTTCGCGCTGCTCCTCGGTCATTGGAAACTTCATCAGGTACTTGCGCTCGTCGGCCAGGAACTCCTCGCGGTTCTCCGGCTTCATCAGCGAATAGAGAAACTGGTTCAAGTGATAGCCCTTCCGGGCCCGCTCGGCGTCGAAGATCCAGGTACCCGGGATGTCCTCGTACTCTTCCGGTTTCTTGCTCATCGTGGAACTCGCTTCATGCGGCATACGCCGCGTTCGTTTCGCGGCCGGAACGCGTGCTCGCGCCCGGGCACCCCGCGGCCGCGGCAGTAAACCCGTTGGCCCAAGCCCGTGTCAACACGCACTGACCGAAGCCGCATGGCGGCACGGTCGGAACGCGCGCGGGCACCGGGCTCCGGGATGGCACCGCCGATACCGGGACTCATTCCATCACCCTGCTCCATAGTAAGATGGAATTGAGCGTCGAGCGCCTCCGGGGAGGTCGCGATGCGTTTCTCGCCGTTCAGCGGCGCGCCGAGCGCCGTGGCATGTTTCCTGGCCGCAATTGCCGGGCAAGGTCTCGCGCAGCCCGAATCGAAGCTCGAGCCGAGCGCCCCCGCCGACCGGGGGCGTCTGTCGTCGTTCCTCGAGGCCCGGGCGATCGTCGAGCGACGCCGCGAAACGATCGATGCCGAGATCTCCGCCAGCGGCCCCTACTCGGCTGCCCTGGTGGACGAGCTCAATGCGCTCGCGTTGCTCTATCGGGAGATCGGCGAGGACGATCTCGCCGCGCAGAGCCTCGAGCACGCGCTGCAGATCGTTCGGGCGAACTCCGGGCTTTTCTCGCTCGATCAGGTGCCGCTGATCGAGCAGCTGATCGCCGCGGAACGGGCCCGCGGCAACGGCGCGGCCGTCGCAGAGCTCGAGCGGCAGCTGCTCGCGCTCGCTTACCGTCACCCGACAGACTTGCGCTCCGCCGGCATCCTGCGCCGCGCCGCCGATCGGCAGATCGAGCTTTTCGGTCTCTACGTCGACCGTGCTCTGCCTCCCCAGGTCACCGTCAACATCGGCTTCGCGGACATGGGCGCAAGGCGCCCGCTGCCGCCCGACGTGGTGTTCATGCGCCGCGCCCAGCGATACTACTTCGACGCGATCGACGTGCTGCACCGCACCGGCTCGTTCGACTACGAGGCGCTCAAGGAGCTCGAGACGAAGCTGCTCTACACCTACCACCTCGAGCGGACCCACGGTGAGCGGGACCTCGGACGCCTCGAGGCGATCGCAAGGGTCGGCAGGCAGACATACGAGCGGCTGATCGCCTACGCGACGATCGGTGACGTCCCGCTCGAGGAGCGAGCGCGCGCGCTCGTCGGCCTTGCGGACTGGCAGCTCTTGTTCTCGAAGAACAGCACGGCGCTCGAGCTCTATCGAGAGGTCTACGCGATGCTCGCCGACGCGGGCGGTCACGACGCGCTGCTTGCCGAGCTGTTCGCACCGGAGACGCCGATCGCGCTGCCGACGTTCGCGTCGGACCATTTCGTTGCGCCGACGACGAGCGATGCGCGCTACGTCGAGCTGACGTTCGACATCAGCAAGTACGGTAAGGGCCGCGGGATGCGGGTGACGGACTCGAAGGGCGAGTCGGCGGAGGACGCAGCGCGAGAGATGATCCGGAAGATCGCGCGGAGCCGCTTCAGGCCGATGCTCGTCGACGGGGAGCCCGTGCGCGCGTCATCGGTCGTCGTCCGCTACGGCTTCTGAGCGGAGTGATCGTCGCTGCCCGCTCGTCCCGCTCCGGCGCGCCGCCGCCTGAGCCGCGGCCCGCGGTCGAGTACAATCACGGCCGGTCCGACGAGCCCACGCGGCGCCGCACCCGCAGGGTTCCGCGTCGCCGGGCGCGCGGCGGTTCATGCCCGACGGAGGATTCGATTCGATGCGATACCCGATGACGCTGCGCGTCGCCGTGCCGCTGCTGCTGCTCGCGCTCGGCGCCTGCGAGTCCGACACGCGTACCGAAACCGCGGCGCCGAGCGAAACCCGCTCGACGTCGGAGACGGCGAGCCGCGCCCCGGAAACCGAAGCGGCAAATGGGCCAGGAGCCGCCGAAGGCGCCGGGACACCGATCGAGCACACGCTCGTGCCGCTGCCCGGCAAGGCGGTCCCGGTCCTCACGCGCGTATCGACGGTCGTGCTCGAGACGACGGCCGGCAACGTCACGATCGAGGTCTATCCCGAGGCCGCGCCGAACGCGGCGGAGCGCTTCGTCCGACTCGTCGAATCCGGTTACTACGACGGCACGCCGGTCTCGCGCGTCATACCCGGCTTCGTCGCACAGTTCGGTATCAACTGGCGCACGCCTCACCGCGGCTGGCGTGACCGCCCCTTCAACGACGATCCGACGCTGTTCGCGCTCGAGCGCGGCACGCTCGCGTTCGCGAAAGCGGGCCCGAACACGAACTCCACGCAGGTGTTCATCAACTACCGCGAGAACAACTACCTCGCGAGCCCGGAACAGAACTTCACGGTGTTCGGCAAGGTCGTCGACGGGATGGACGTCGTCGACGCATTCGTGCCGCTCGAGCTCGATCAGGCGCGGCTCTGGAGCGACGGCGAGGCCTTGATCGAGTCGCTCGAAGTGAAGCCGACGATGATCGAGCGCGCCTACGTGCGTTGAGCCGCGGGCGCGGCGAGCAGGCCCGTAGGCTCGCCCGCCTCGCGAGGGCGGCGAGCACGTCTCAATAACCGAGCCTTCTGCTCGCGATCTCCGCGCCGGCCGACAGCGCCTCGAGCTTCGCCCACGCGATCTGCGGATGGACGCGGAGCCCGAGCCCGCAGTCGGTGCCGGCGATCACGTTCTCGCGGCCGACGAGCTCCGCGAAGCGGACGATGCGGTCCGCGACGAGCTCGGGATGCTCGACGACGTTCGTCGCGTGGCTGATCACGCCCGGGATCAGAATCTTGCCTTCCGGCAGCTTCGTGTCGACCCAGACTCGCCACTCGTGCTCGTGACGCGGATTCGCGGCCTCGACGGAATACGCGCCCGCCTTCACGCGCAGCAGCAGGTCGACGATGTGCTCGAGCGGCAGATCGTGCGTATGCGGGCCGTGCCAGCTTCCCCAGCAGATGTGATAGCGGACGCGGTCCTCGGGGATGCCGTCGAGCGCGTGGTTGAGCGCGTCGATCCGAAATGTCGCGAACTTGCGGTACTCGTCGATGTCGGGCGGCGGGACGAACATGTCGTACGTGTCGGGCAGCGCGGGATCGTCGATCTGCAGGATGAAGCCCGCATCGACGATCGCACGGTACTCGTGCCGCATCGCCTCGGCGAGCGCGAACACGAATTCCTCGTCCCGATCGTAGTACTCGTTGTGGAAGAAGTGCTCGAGCCACCCCGGCGCGAACGCGCTCATGAACACTTCCTCGAACTGCACGTTCGCCGCATCGAGCGCCGCGCGATAGATTTCGATCTCCTTCTGCACCTCGTCCGCGCCGATATACGTGATCGGCCCGGTGCAGATGATCCGCTCGGTCGGTCCGCTCCAGCCGAGATCCTTGTAGAACTCGGCGAACTCGAGCCGCTCGCCGGTGCGCTGCGCCATCCACGCGGGCTCCCCCTCCTTCACCTTGCGGCTCGTGAGGCCCGAGAGGCGGCGCCCGTAGTAGGACAACCCGTAGCCGTAACGGTTGAGCTCGCCGTTGCTCGCGATGTCGATTCCGGCCTCGGCCTGCTTCTCGAGCACGTAGACGATCGCGTCGCGGAGCCGCGGCTCGATCGCCTCGGGATCCGGATCCCGCCGATCCCGCACCGTGCCCGTCAGCTTCGTGAACTCCGGCGGCCCTTCGAGCCTGCCGGCGTGCGTCGTCAGAATGCGTTCCGTGCTGCGCTTCATCCCGTCTTTCGCCGCCTCGCACCCGTTCGCGCGGGCGATCGATGGCCTCTCGACAGTCGCGGCCCGACGCCGCTACTTCGGCCGCCCCATGAACCCCCGTGCCTGCATCGGCAGCGCGTAGATCGTCATCGCGACGTTGCGAACGCCTTCCGGCGTCCGCCACTGCTTGCCGTCCGGTCCGATCGCGCCCATGCACGGCACGTACAACGTGCGCTTGTCCGGGCCGCCGAACGCGACAGTGATCGGCCGGCGCGGCGTCGGGATCAGCCCGACGTGCTCGCCGGTCGGCGATAGCACGTGGACGCCCGCGTTCGCCGTCACGTAGAGCCGGCCGTCCGCGTCGATCGCCATGCCGTCGCCGCCGTTGTCGCCGTCGAGCGTGCCGAACACGCGTCGGTTCGACGTCGAGCCGTCGTCGGCGACGTCGAACGCGACGACCTCGGTGTCGTTCGTCACGTAGAGCGTTCGGCCGTCACGGCTCAGCATCACGCCGTTCGTGCGGATATCCCCTTCCGCGACGACGCGCACGTGCCCGTCTCCGCTCACGTGATAGATGCCGCCGGACGTGAAGAACGCGCCGCCTTTGCCGTCGGCGATCAAGTCGTTCAGCCGGCCGAGCGGACGGCCGTCCGGGAACGTGAAGGCCAGCACGCGGCGCTCGGGCAGAAGCTGCACGACTCGCGTCAGCTCGCGGCACGTCGCAAGCTCGGGGTTCAAAGGCTCCGTGCACGTGCGCTCGACCGCGAAGAGTCGGCCCTCGGCGTCGAGCGACACGGCGCCCGCGCCGTAAGAGCGCGCGACGACGTGCTCGTTGCCTTGCGCATCGAGCTTCCTGACGGTGTCGGTCTGCTCCTGCGCGAACAGCAGGCCGCCGTCCGGCGTGCCGACGATGCCGTCCGCGGTCACGAAGTCCGCCCACACGCGCTGCCACTCGACGCCCGCGGCAACGACCCCGGGGATCGCTGCGATCTCGACCTTGCGCTCGCCGTCGAGCAGCGGTTGCTGCGCGGCGAGCGGACCGGCCGCGACGGACGCTACGATGAACGCTGCGACGATCGTCGCTCTCATCGATCGATCTCCGACGTCATTCGAGCCCGAGGTACTGCTCGATTTGCCCGCGCTGATACATGTCGCGGTAGTGGCTGTTCGGGTCGCACGGCTCGCTCTCGATCAGCTCGCCATCGGGAGCGCGGCGCTGCGAGCCGCGCGTGCGGACGAGCGGCGCCGTGTAGAGCGGGTCGTGCACGGTCAGCGTACGGTCCATCGTCAAACCGTCCTCCGCGACCGTCCAGCGCTCGACGATCCGCGTCGCATCGCCGCCCGACATCGGGTAGCCGGAGCCGTCGAGCCAGCCGGGCACGAGCTTCGTCGTCTCGATGACGAGCGTGCGGCCCTCCCAGCGGCCGGTCGAGAAACCCATCGACGTCAGCGGATGGTTCGGAGGCGCCGTCCGTCCGTCCATCCAGATCCAGCGCGGCGTGTTGTCCTGCAGCGAGAGCACCATGTAGTGCGTCCCCGCGTTGAAGATCTCCATCGGGTACGGCGAGCCGAAGATGCGCGGCAACCCGGCCGGCATGCAGCGCAGCACGTGATCGTCGCCGAACTTCCGCGACTCGTAGATCGCGCGGGCTTCCGCCGTCATCGGCATCGGCTTCGGCTCGAAGTCGTCCACGGTCGTTTGGAACTTGTAGCGGTTGTCCCAGAAGCCGGTGATGTCGACGGGGAAATCCGCAGGCTTGTACGTGTAGTCGATGCCCGGATCCGCGGTGACCTGCGTCGTCGCACGCGACGCGTCGTCGGAGCACGGACCGAGGCGCCTGCCCCGCTCGGGCCCGCTCTCGAGATGGATGCACGTCGCATACAACCGCTTCGTGCCGTCGCGGCCGAGGTTACCGGTCGCACGCACGAGGTATCCGGGCTGCACCGTGTGCTCGAACCAGCCCTCCCGCCGATAGCTCGGCAAATTCCCGGGCGGCGCGAGCGTCCACTCCTCGACCGTGCCGTCGTCGAGCGTGACGCGGACGTCGTACCGGATGTGCGGATTCGCCCACCAGACCTTGACCACCTCGCCGCGCACCTCACCGGTGAGGTTCGCATCGAACTCGGTGCTGAACGCATGATGCGCGGCAGCCTCGACCGACAAACCACATAACAAAGCTACCGCAAGATTTTGAATTTTTTTGATAAACGTCGACTCGCGACCCATTCGATCTCCCCCTTTGTCGACGCGGCATTCGACAGGCCCCGCGACCAATGACCGAAGGCCAGTATAGTCCCGCGCCGCGCTGCGGCAGAGAGCGAGCGCATGCGGTTTTCCATAACGCGCGGCCCGCTTCCGCCGAGCGCCTCGCACGCGCCGCACGTCCTGCGAGCTTTGCTTGCCGCCCTACGCCGCGGGGACAATGGCAACGTCCACGCTGCCGCGAGGAAAAACAAAAATGATCTCGCTGTTCGCCAGGCCGAAGGAGTCGGCACTGAACCTCGTGAAGCTGCCGACGTATGTCGTCGCTCAGAACGAGTCGGACACCCTGGCCGCGAAGCGCGAAGCACAGCTCAAGTGGATGCGCGAGAAAGGCATGAGCTATCTAGGCGATCCGCTGAAGCTTGCGGAGCTCCGCACGAAGCGCAGGCCCGGGATCCGAACGCTTCGGCTCGTCAGGAACGCCGACGCGTCGGGCGATCCGGACGCGCCGGAGACGGCTCCGGGCCGCTGAGCGGCAGACAACTTGCATCGAGCGTCGGCCGCCCGGCGCCGACGCGCATCGTCGCGCATTGCGAGGCGGCGAGCGGAACCGTATGGCTGCCGACCTTCGCAAGTACCGCGCGAGGCGCAATTTCGAGCGCACGCCGGAGCCCGCGGGCGATCCCGGGCAATCCGTGTCGACCCGCGCGCAGTTCGTCGTCCAGAAGCATGGGGCGCGGCGCCTCCACTATGACTTTCGGCTCGAGCACGACGGGGTGCTGAAAAGCTGGGCCGTCCCGAAAGGTCCCAGCCTCGACCCGCGCGAGCGCAGACTCGCCGTGCAGACCGAGGACCACCCGATCGAATACGCGACGTTCGAGGGCGTGATCCCCCAGGGCGAGTACGGAGCGGGGCCGGTCATCGTCTGGGATCGGGGACACTGGGTGCCGGAAACGGACCCGGACAAAGGTTTCGCGAACGGAAAGCTCGACTTCACGCTGCACGGCGAGAAGCTGCGCGGGCGTTGGACGCTCGTGCGCCTCGCGCCGCGCGGCAAAGAGAAGGACAACTGGCTGCTGATCAAGCGGCGCGACCGCGAAGCGCACGGCGACGATGCCCCGGAGCTCGTCGACACGTTGCCCGAGAGCGTGCTGACCGGCCGAAGCCTCGACGAGGTCGCCGCCTCCCGCGATCGAGTCTGGCACTCGAGCGGCGACGGCGAAGCGTCGCCTCCGCAGACACCTCAGGTGGGCCGCCCGGACACGGTGCCCGGCGCGCGGCCCGCGCCGCTGCCGCGGAACCCGACGCCGCAGCGCGCGACGGCGGCGCACGACGTGCCGGACGGTCCGGGATGGTTCCACGAGCCGAAGCTCGCGGGCCTGAGGCTCCTCGCCCGCGTCGCGCACGGTCGCGTGACGCTCCGGGATGCGGACGACGCGGGCTCGCGGACGGCGGCATCCTCCCTCTCGTCGTCCGCCCTCGCCGCTGCGCTCGCCGCGCTGCCGTGCGACACGGCGCTCCTCGACGGTGTCGCGGTCGTCTTCGACCGGACCGGAGTCAGCGATGCCGTGCTGCTCGAGCACGCGTTGGCGGACGCGGAGGCGCGGGACGAGATCGTTCTCGTCGTCTTCGACCTGCTCCACCTCGACGGCTGGGACCTGCGCGGCGCGGCCCTTCGCGCCCGCAAGGAGCTGCTGCGTCTCCTCGCGAGTCATCGAGTGCCCGGGCTTCGCTACGGTGAGCACGTCGAAGGGCACGGCGCGAGCTTTTATCGCGAGGCATGTCGGCTGAAGCTTCCCGGCGTCGTGTCGAAGCGAGCCGATGCACCGTATCGCGGCGACGCGAAGACGTGGCTCGTGACACCGTGTCGGGCCGCGAAGGACGCCGGCAAGCGCAGACGCCGATCGGCGAAGACCTGACACGCGCCTTGGCCGGCTCGGTCGTTGTGATAGAGTGAGGGCCGACGGAACCGCGCGGGGTTCAGCTCGCCCGCGCCACCGTCGGAAGCATCTCGACTCGAGGGGGAGCAACATGGCCGGACTCCGAAGCTTGGCGCTGGTTCTCGCAGCGTGTGCGCTGCCTTGTACGGCGCTCGCGCAAGGACGCGACGCTGAACCGGCGGGACCGCCGCGCGGCACGCAGACGCCCGCGGCAGAGCGCAACACAGAGCCCCCGGGCACGTACGAGGAGCGGCTTCGCGCGATGAGCCGCCTGATCCCGTCGCACCCGCATCTCGGCGCGCTCGCGCCGGAGAATTTGAACACGGAGCGGCCGGAGCCGCCGTTCGATGTGACGGGCACGTGGTTCATCGACTTGAGCCGCGCGTTCTCGGATTTCATGTTCGGGCCGCCGTATCCGGAGTTCATCGGTCAAGCGAAGGAAGACTTCGAGGAAGGACAGCGGCGCCGCGCCAGAGGCGAGTCCTACCGCGACGTGATCGGCCAATGCTGGCCGGCCGGACTGCCGATGATCATGACGCGCGTCTGGCCGATCGCGATGGTCCAGCTGCCGACCGTGATCTACATGGTCTCGAACTTCAACAACAGCTTCAGGCAGATCTTCCTCGACGGGCGCGACTTCTCCGATCCGGACACCGTGATCTTCACGTACAACGGCGAGTCGATCGGACATTGGGAGGGCGACACGCTCGTCGTGAACACGAAGTACATCGAGCCCTACAATCACTACATCGACACGGGCATCCCGATCTCGGACGAGTTCGAGGTCCAGGAGCGCATCCGGCTGCTCGACGACGGCCGGATCATGGAGATCGAATACATCATGACGGACCCGCAGAACTGGGTCGGCGAATGGCGCAGCACGAAATACTGGCTGCGCGTGGACAATACGGACATCGGCGAGGTCGAGTGCCTGCCGGATTTGAACGACTACATCCCGAGCGCGCAGATGTCGCGGCAAGGGCTGTCGGATTGAGCATTCGAGGAAACGGACGATGAAGACGACTTTCAAGGCCTTCGCGAGTGTCATCGCGCTGTGGGCGGTATTCGGCGCCGCGCAAGTCGACGCGCATCACTCGACGGCCGGATTCGATACGAGCCGCGTCGTGCGCATCGAGGGAACGGTCACGCAGTTCCTGTGGAGGAACCCGCACGCGGCGCTCAAGATCGACGGCGTCGCGGACGGCGACGCCCCCGACGGCGTCTGGACGGTCGAGATGACGGCGCCGAACGTGCTGATCAATCAGGGCTGGAAGCGCACGTCGGTGAAGCAGGGCGACAAGGTCACGCTGTTCGTGAATCCGATGCGTGACGCAACGTTCAAGCTCCAGGACGGGAGCGTGGGCGGTCTCTACGTCGGCATCATCCTTGCCGACGGCAGCAAGCTCGGCCGAACCGACGGCGGCGGCGCCGGCACCGCCGACTGATAGTCGGGCTATTCGGGGTCAGGCTCGCACTGGGATCCCAGCTCGCACTCGGACGCCACGTGCCCACTCCTTCCTCGCGCAGAGCCGAGCAACCGCAAGACGGCGCTCGAAAAGGGGTCTGACCCCGATTTCGAAAAGGGGTCTGACCC
>CAZKNH010000144.1:0-9467 GCA_964553875.1 uncultured Gammaproteobacteria bacterium
GCGATACTTCGTTCCGGCGATCAACGAGCCCATGTCGAGCGCGTAGATCGTGCAGTCGGAGAGCACGTCGGGGACGCGCCCCTCGACGATCATCCGCGCGAGCCCCTCGGCAAGCGCGGTCTTGCCGACCCCGGCCTCGCCGACGAACAGCGGGTTGTTCTTGCGGCGGCGGCACAGGATCTGCACCGTGCGCTCGATCTCGAGCTCGCGCCCGATCAGCGGGTCGATCTTGCCTGCCTCGGCGAGCGCATTCAGGTTCGTCGTGAAGCGCTCGAGCGCGCTCGGCTCCGCGCCGCCGCGCGCGTCGCCCAGCGTTCGCTCGGGGTCGGCCTTGTCCTCGTGGAGCTTCGCGACACCGTGCGAAATGTAGTTCACGACGTCGAGCCGCGAGATGTCCTGCAGGCTCAGGAAGTACACGGCCTGCGACTGCTTCTCGCTGAAGATCGCGACCAGCACGTTGACCGGCGTGACCTCCTTCTTGCCGCTCGACTGAACGTGGAACACGGCGCGCTGCAGCACGCGCTGGAAGCCGAGCGTCGGCTGCACGTCGACGTCGTCGTCCTCGTCCGGGCGAAGCCGCGGCGTCGAATCGTCGATGAAGTCCGTGAGCTCCTGACGCAGGCGTGCGATGTCCGCGCCGCATGCCCGGAGAATCTCGATGATCTGCGGGATGTCGAGCAGCGCGAGCAACAGGTGCTCGACCGTGATGTATTCATGACGTTCCTCGCGCGAGCGCTGGAACGCCTCGTTCAGACAGTATTCGAGTTCGCTAGATAGCATCAGGTCTCTTCCATAGTGCAAAGCAGCGGATGTTGATGCTGCTGGGCCATGCCCGTCACCTGCGCCACCTTCGTTTCGGCGATCTCGTAGGTGTAGACACCGCAGACACCCTTCCCTTTGGTATGCACCTCCAGCATGATGCGCGTCGCGGTGTTGCGGTCCATACCGAAGACCTTCTGCAGCACCTGCACGACGAACTCCATCGGCGTGTAGTCGTCATTCAGTAGAATGACGCGATACAGCGGAGGGCGCTTTACGATCGGGCGCGCCTCTTCCGTAGCGAGCCCGTGGTCGTCCTCTCTACCCGGTTTCAGTCGATCATCCGACATGCGTAGAAATCATCCGAGCCTTTCGACCCCCAATTTACCGACGGATTCGGAACCTCGCAATGTTCCGGCTACCGCTCGTGACCCGCGTCATGACTCGTGCGCTACGTCCTCTAAATTCAGCCACTTGTCGCCCATGTGCGACTTGTGACGACGTGACGCACGCGCCTATGATTCGGTAGCGCCGAGATCGGAGGTCGCCGTGATAGACGTCGCAAAATCACTCGGGGCGCTGTCCGAGCAATCTCCCGAACAGTGGCTCCGATCTGCAAACCGATTCCTCCCGCCCGTGGTGATGGCCCTGCTCCTGCTCGCGATCGCCTACCGGCTCGCCGAGCTCACCTGGGCGCTGATTCCGCACCATGCCTTCGACCGCCCGCCCCCCCAGATCGTTCAGCCGTCCTCGGACGACACCCGTTCCGCGGCGAACTTCTCGGCCCTCGAGAACTCACACCTCTTCGGCGAGGCACGGATCGAGCAGGCGCCCGCCGAGCCGGTCAACACCGAGCTCGACGCCCCCGATACCACGCTGCCGTTGGTCTTGACGGGCGTCACGGCCGACGAGAACGGCGAGCTGTCCCGGGCGCACATCGTCAGCGGCCGTGGCGAACAGAAGGCGTATGCGATCGGGGCCGAGATCGAGAACGCCGGCGGCGCGAAGCTGCACGCAGTGTACCGGGATCGGGTCATCATCAATCGAGGCGGACAGCTCGAGACCCTCCGCTTCGACGAGAGACGGAACGCGAGCGCCGGCCTCGTGAGCCGGGCGCCCGTGACTCCGCCGCCGCCGATGCAGGCCATCCCGAGCGAGGATCCGTCGCTGCGCGAGGTCGTATCGGAGAACGTGTCGAACCTGAACCAGGTGTTCCGGATGGCGCCCCACATGGAAGGCGCGCAGATGGTCGGCTTCCGGCTGAACCCGGGCCGCAATCGGGAGGTGTTCGACGCGCTCGGTCTCGTGCCCGGCGACGTCGTGACCGAGATCAACGGTATCAGGCTCGACGATCCCGGGAAGGCGCTGCAGGTCTTCGATGCGCTCGGCGAATCGACGCAGGCCCAGGTCACGATCGTGCGGGACGGCGTGCCGACCGCGATGGTCATCGATACGAGTCAGATCCAGAATCTGATGAACGCCACACGATGAATCAACGAGAGCACCGAGGGGAACAGCATGAACCCGTCATCGCGAGAAAGGGGAGAAAGTTGAGCGCTGCCACGGCCTCCGGCCGGCTGACACGACTGGTCGCTCTCGTCGCTCTCGCGCTCGCCGCGAGCCCCGTCCGGGCGCAGTTCACGCCGAACTACCGCGACACCGACCTGCGCACGGTGATCGAGGCGATCGGCCAGATCACCGGACGAAACTTCCTCGTCGACCCGCGCGTCCGCAACATCAACGTGACGTTTCTCACGAACACGCCGCTGTCGGCCGACGCGCTGTACGAAGCGTTCCGGACGATGCTGTCGATGAACGGTCTCGTCGACATCGACGACGGCGAATTCGTGCGGATCGTGCAGGACGTGAACATGCGGACCCTGCCGAGCCCCGCGACGGCCGACGGCCGCGAGGCGCTCGTGACCCAGGTCGTGCGCGTTCAGAACATCAGCGCCACGCAGGTCGTCCCGATCCTGCGGCCGCTGATGGGCCAGGCATCGCACATGAGCGCGCTGCCGAACTCGAACGTGATCGTTCTCGTCGATCGCCTCGCGAACGTCGAACGCCTGCTCGACGTGATCGACGCGATGGATCGCGAAGCCGAGCAGGACATCGAGGTCATCCGGCTCGAGCACGCGTTCGCGGGCGACGTCGTGCGGACGCTGACCGCGATGGCGCAGGCCGCCCAGGCCGCGACCGGCGGACCGCCGCCCGTGCAGCTGCAGGCGCACGAGCGTACGAACAGTGTGCTCTTGAGCGGCGCGCAGAACGAGCGGCTGCGCTACCGCGCGCTGATCGCGTTCCTCGACGAGCCGGTGCAAGGCGGCGGCGACACGCGCGTGCACTTCCTGCGATACGCGGACGCCGAGGAGCTCGCGATGCGGCTCAACGAGCAGTTCGGCAGCGGCGCTCCGAGGGCCCCGGGCGCGGCGCCTCCGGAAGGCGCGCTGCCGGACGAGGGGCCGGTGCAGATCTGGCCGCACACGACGACGAACGCCCTGGTCATCAGCGCGCCGGCTCGCGTGATGCAGAACATTCTGTCCGTCGTGAACCAGATCGACATCCCGCGCGCGCAGGTGCAGGTCAATGCGATCATCGTCGAGATGAGCGAGGAGAAGGCCGCGGAGCTCGGCGTCACCTGGGCGATCGACGGGTCGGACAACGACAACGCCATCGGCCTCACGAACTTCGGCTCGACGACGCCGGGCATCGTGCAGCTCGGCGCGGCCGCGCAGGGTGACACGCCGTCGCCGGCGGCGATCCCCGAGGGCGCGACGTTCGCGGTCGGGCGCCTTCGCGACCAGGGCACGAGCTGGGCCGCGATCGTCTCGGCGCTGCGCGGCGACGGCAGCGTCAACATCATCTCCGAGCCGCACATCATGGTGCTCGACAACGCCGAGGCGGAGCAGCACGTCGGCCAGCAGGTGCCGTTCAGGACCGGCGAGTACGCGCAGGTCGGCCAGGTGCCGGGCGCGATCAACCCGTTCACGACGATTCAGCGCGAGGACGTCGGCACCACGCTCACGATCACGCCGCAGATCAACGAAGGCAACGGCATGATCCTGACGATCAGGCTCGAGCAGTCGAGCATCGCGCCGGGCGCGCAAGGTGCCGCCGACCTGATCACGAACACGCGCCGGATCACGACCGAGGTGTTCGCCGAGGACGGCGAAATCATCGTGCTCGGCGGCCTGATCGACAACCAGCTCCGGCAGAACGAGCAACGCGTGCCCGGCCTCGGACGTGTCCCCGGTCTCGGCTGGCTGTTCCGCGCGCGCAGAACGGAGCGGGTCAGGACGAACATGATGATGTTCATCCGGCCGGTGATCCTGCGCGACAGCATCCAGCGGCAGGGCGTGACGTCGGAGAAATACGAGTACTTCAGGCAGCTCCAGCTCGAGCAGTCCGAACGGCCGATCCGGCTGATGCGCGAGGAAACGGTGCCGCTCTTGCCCGAGCTCGAGCTGAAACCGGCAGAGCCGAGCGACGCAGGGGAGCCCGACGCAAACGATGGCAACTAGTCTCGATCACGGTCTCGACAGGGCGGCGGCCGGCGCCCTGCCCGAGGCGCCGGCCGCCGCGCGCCGGCTCCCGCTCGCGTTCGCGAAGCGCAACGGCGTGCTGATCGAGGACGCGGACGCGAGACCGATGACCGCGATCTACCGCAAGGGCGCGTCGATGCTGAGCCTCGCCGAGGTGCGGCGCTTCGCCGGCGCGCCGATCCGCTTCGTCGAGGTCGACGCCGAGACGTTCGACCAGCGCCTGCAGGCGGCTTACGAAAGCGGCGCGGCGCGCACGATGGTCGAAGGCTTCGACGACGACGAGGATCTCTTCGCGGTCGCGCAGCAGCTTCCCGAGCCGTCGGACCTGCTCGACAGCGACGACGAGGCGCCGATCATCCGGCTCATCAACGCGCTCCTGACGCAGGCGGTCAAGGACAACGCCTCCGACATCCACATCGAGCCGTACGAGAACCGGCTCGTCGTCCGCTTCCGGATCGACGGCGTGCTGCGCGAGGCGCTGACGACGCGCCGGGCCGTCGCGCCGCTCGTCGTGTCGCGCATCAAGGTCATGTCGAAGCTCGACATCGCCGAGAAGCGTCTGCCGCAGGACGGCCGGATCTCGCTCCGAATCGCGGGGCGCGCGGTCGACGTGCGCGTATCGACGATCCCGTCGGGTCACGGCGAGCGGGTCGTGATGCGCCTGCTCGACAAGCAGGCCGGGCGGCTCACGCTCGAAAAGCTCGGCATGTCGGCCGAGGACCAGGCGACGATGGACGAGCTGATCCATCGTCCGCACGGGATCCTGCTCGTCACGGGGCCGACGGGCTCCGGCAAGACGACGACCCTCTATGCCGCGCTCGAGCGTATCAACGACGCGAGCCGCAACATCCTGACGGTCGAGGATCCGATCGAGTACCACATCGACGGCATCGGGCAGACGCAGGTGAACACGAAGGTCAACATGACCTTCGCGCGCGGCTTGCGCGCGATCCTGCGCCAGGATCCGGACGTCGTCATGGTCGGCGAGATCCGCGACCTCGAGACGGCGGAGATCGCGGTGCAGGCGAGTCTCACGGGCCACTTAGTGCTGTCGACACTGCACACGAACACCGCGGTCGGCGCCGTCACGCGCCTGCGCGACATGGGCGTCGAGCCGTTCCTGCTGTCGTCGAGCCTGATCGGCGTGCTCGCGCAGCGGCTCGTGCGCGTGATCGATCCCGCGCACCGCGAGGCGTATCGCGCGAGCGAATACGAATGCCGGCTGCTCGGCGTAGATCCGGCCGACCCGCCGATGCTGTACCGTCCGGACGACGGCAAGAGCTACCAGGGCCGCACCGGCATCTACGAGCTGATCAAGGTCGACGGCAGGATGCGGACGATGATCCACGACGGCGCCGGCGAGCACGAGCTCGAGCGGTACGCGCGTGAGCGCGGTCCGAGCATCCGAGAGGATGGGCTACGCAAAGTGCTCGCCGGGATCACGACCCTCGAAGAAGTGCTGCGCGTGACGCGCAGCGACTGACCGAGCAACGATGGGGGCCTACCAATACGTCGCGGTAGACGCGAGCGGCAAGGAGCACAAGGGCATCCTCGAAGGCGATACGCCGCGGCACGTGCGTCAGCTCCTGCGCGAGCGGAACCTGTTGCCGGTGGATGTCTCCGAGGTCGAGGCGCGCGAGCGCCGCGCCGGGGCCGGCTTCTCGCTGCGTCGCGGCATGTCGAGCCTCGACCTCGCGCTCGTCACGCGGCAGCTCGCGACGCTGCTTCGCGCGGGTCTCCCGCTCGAGGAAGCCCTGCTCGCCGTCAGCGAGCAGACCGAGAAGGCGCGCATCAAGAGCATCGTGCTCGGCGTGCGCAGCAAGGTGCTCGAAGGGCACTCGCTCGCGAGGGGCCTCGAGGACTTCCCGCACGCGTTCCCGCACGTCTATCGGGCGACGGTCTCGGCCGGCGAGCAGGCCGGCAAGCTCGACGCCGTGCTCGAGCGGCTCGCCGATTACACGGAGTCGCGGCACGCGCTGCGGCAGAAGGTGAGCCACGCGCTGATCTACCCGATCGTGCTGACCGCGCTTTCGCTCGGCATCATCGTGATGATGCTGATCTACGTCGTGCCGCGGGTCGTCAGCGTCTTCGAAAGCACGAACCAGGACCTGCCGGCGTTGACCCGCGGGCTGATAGCGCTCTCCGATTTCCTGCAGGGGTGGTGGTTCGCCGTGATCGCGGTGATCGCGCTCGCGGTCGTCGGCATCGGCCGGCTCCTCAAGGTCGAGAACGTCCGGCGCGGCTTCCATCGGTGGCTATTGCGCGCGCCGGTGATCGGCCGCGTGAACCGCGGCGCGAATACCGCGCGGTTCACGCGCACGCTGAGCATTCTGACGTCGAGCGGCGTCCCGGTGCTCGAGGCGTTGCGGATCAGCGCGACCGTCGTCACGAACCTGCCGATGCGCGAGGCGATTCAGGACGCGGCGGTCCGTGTCAGCGAAGGCGGTGCGATCGGCCGCTCGCTCGGACAATCGAAGCTCTTTCCGCCGATGACGATCCACCTGATCGGCAGCGGCGAAGCGAGCGGCGAGCTCGATCAGATGCTCGAGCGGGCGGCGGCCCATCAGGAGAGCGAGATGGACAGCCTGCTCGGCACGATGCTGAGCGTGCTCGAGCCCGCGTTGATCGTCGTCATGGGTCTGATCGTGCTCGCGATCGTGATGGCGATCCTGCTGCCGATTTTCCAGATCAACCAGCTGATCGCCTGATCGGCTTGGGCGCGAATCCCCCGGCTCGTCGACGTCGCGGCGCGGCTCTCGCATCGGGTCGAGACGTGTCGCGGGGCGCCGTGTGACACGCGTCGTCGCGACCGGTTTCGAACGGCGTAACGCTTCCTCGTCGTGGTCCTTTTCGTGCATTGTGACGCGCTTCGAGAGGCGGTACGCAGACGTGTTGCAGCCCTATTGCCAAGGTCCTACCTTAGGTTTATAACAGCGCCGCATTGTGACGGCGGTACCGACACTGATTGCTTTTGGAGGAAGCGATGAAACACGACGACCCGGAGATCGACGACGATCTTCCGGAAGACGAGACGGCGGAAGACGATACCGACGAGGACGTCGACGCCATCACGGACAACGTCGGGGACACGTCGGTCGAGATCAACGTCGAAGAGCTGATTCACGAAATCGAACTGCAGAGCATGCAGCGGCGGCTCGACAGGGAAGCACAAACGCGCCGCCGTATCGAGGAGCTGATGGAGCAGAAGAGAGCGAAGAGAGAGCTCGAAGACTTCGAAGACTACGAAATCTGAAGGCGGCGTCGGCGGCTATTGACCGCCGTCGCCGTCCCTTCTACTACCCACCCTATGCTCGTGCCGGGACACCCGTCCCGTGCTTCTCGCTCGGTCCGAGCGGCAGCCAGGTGATAGCCGGAAAATTCGACTAGTCTCGACTTCGTGTGCCGAATGCCTCGGGGTAGGCGGTCGCCGCGGAAGCCATGCTGGCGACGATGACGTCGTCGGAAGGTTCGCACTGCAATGCGACCGCGCTGCGGCATCCGCCTGCTCGCCGAGGCGCACGAGTCAACGACTCTGCGATCAGTGGAAATCTCTCGAAGTCGCGGTGAGATCGCCTATGAGGCAACTGTAGTCGACCAGCTTTTCCGCGACGACGTGCAGCACCTCCCCCTCCTTTTGAACTCGGCCGGTCACGCCCAATAGTCTCGCGCCGAGCAGCGCACGGCGATCGCGTTCGGCGACGCTCGTCCAAACGATCAGATTGAGATACCCCGTCTCGTCCTCGAGCGTGACGAAGACGACCCCCGATGCGCTCGACGGGCGTTGCCGCGTGATCACGATACCGGCCGAATGCACGCGCGTGCCGGGGTCGAGCGCGTGCACGTCCGCCGCCGGCACGACGCCGATCCGCTCGAGCCGGGCGCGGAGCAACGCGAGCGGATGACGGCTCAGCGTGAACCCCAGCGACTTGTAGTCGGCGATGATGTCCTCGCCCTCGCGCGGACGCCGCAGCAGCGGCTCGCCCTCCGGGATCCGTGTCGTCTCGAGCAACGGCTGCCGCCGTTCGACGCCGGCGACGTCCCAGCGGGCGCGATGGCGGTGGCTCGCGAGCGGCCGCAAGGCACCTGCCGATGCGAGCGCGTCGAGCGCTTTCGCATCGAGACCCGCGCGGCGAGCGAGATCCTGCACGTCGACGAACGGCGCCTCGGCGCGCGCGGCGACGATCGACTCCGCGGCCTTCGTGGCGAGCCCCTTCACGCGGTCGAAGCCGAGCCTGATCGCCGGTTCGCCCTGCTCGTCCGGCTCGAGCGTCGACTCGACGCCGCTCGCCGTGACGTCGACCGGACGCACGTCCACGCCTTGCGCGCGCGCCGCCCGCAGCAATTGCGCGGGCGCGTAGAACCCCATCGGCTGGCTGTTCAGCAGCGCACAGAAGAACGCCGCAGGCTGATGGCACTTGAGCCACGCCGAGACGTAGACAAGGAGTGCGAAGCTCGCGGCATGCGACTCCGGGAAGCCGTACTCTCCGAAGCCCTGGATCTGATCGAACAGCCGCTTCGCGAAATCGGGCGAGTAACCGCGCTCGAGCATGCCGTCGATCAGTCGCTTCTCGAAATGGCTCAAGTCGCCGCGGCGCCGCCATGCGGCCATCGCCCGGCGCAGCTGATCCGCCTCGCCGGGCGTGAAACCGGCCGCGACGATCGCGAGCTGCATGACCTGCTCCTGGAAGATCGGCACGCCGAGCGTGCGCTCGAGCACGCGCCGGACCTCGTCGCTCGGATACGTGACCGGCTCCTCGCCGTTGCGCCTCCTGAGATATGGATGGACCATGTCGCCCTGGATCGGACCCGGGCGGATGATCGCGACCTCGATCACGAGATCGTAGTAGCAGCGCGGCTTCAAGCGCGGCAGCATCGCCATCTGCGCGCGCGACTCGATCTGGAATACGCCGACCGTGTCCGCGTTCGAGATCATCCGGTAGACGGCGGGATCCTCGGCCGGGATCTTGTCGATCGAGATCGGGAGAATTGTGTCGGACACCTCGCGGGAAAAGGTGTCTGACACGAATTTTCTGTCCGCGTAATACGCGTTGATCAGCTCGAAGCTGCGCCTGATCGCCGTCAGCATGCCGAGCCCGAGGACATCGACCTTGAGGAGCCCGAGCTCCTCGAGGTCGTCCTTGTCCCACTGGATCACGGTGCGCTCGG
>CAZKNH010000145.1:0-9409 GCA_964553875.1 uncultured Gammaproteobacteria bacterium
GACAATCCGCTCGGCCGGCACGCGATGGTGCTGTCGTTGCCGGGCTACCTGATCCACGGCACGAACAGACCGGCCGGCGTCGGGCTTCGCGTGAGCGCCGGATGCATCAGGCTCTATCCGGAGCACATCGAAGCCCTGTTCGAGCGCGTGCCGCGCGGCACGCCGGTTCGCATCGTGAACGAGCCGGTGCTCGCCGGCTGGCACGACGGCGAGCTCTACCTCGAGGTGCATCCGCCGCTCGAGGAGGACGAGCGCGATCTCGCCGCGGCTGCGGCCGATGCGATCGCGCAGGCGCTCGAGCGGGCAGGACGCCCCGATTACGAGATCGACGCGGAGGTCGTCGCGGCCGTCGTCGCGGAGCAGCGCGGCATCCCGTTGCCGATCGGCCGCACGTCGCGCTCGCCGGTCGAGTATCTCGCGACGGCGAGAATCGTCGAGAACACGGTCGAAACGTCGAGAGCCGAAACGGCTGCGACGCTCGACCTGTGACCCGCCGCCGGACAACGATGACGATACGGTTCCGACGCGGGCAGAGTCGCCGAGTGCGGCATGGCCGTTGAACCGATCGTCTATCCCGATCTCGTCGAAGGCGCCGCTCAGCCCGCCGCGCGTCCCACCGTCACCGTCGCAGCATTCATCGGCCGCACCGAGCGCGGGCCGGTCGACGAAGCCGTGTCGATCTCGAGCTTCGACGATTACCGCCGTGTGTTCGGCGGCCATTCGAGCGTCGGCTTCGTTTCGCACGCCGTCGAGCATTACTTCCAGCACGGGGGACGAGCAGCCGTCGTCGTGCGTCTCGCGAACGGTGCGACGCGCGCGACGATCGACGTGCCCGCGGGATCTGAGGTGCTCAGGCTCGTCGCGCGCCGGCCCGGGAGCCGCGAGTATCTGCGCGTGTCGGTCGACTACGACCGCGTCGTCGGCGACCCGCGCCGCTTCAATCTCGTCGTGCAGCGGGTCGCGCGTCCGGGCTCCAATCTCGTCGAGGATCAGGAGCTCTACAGCGGAGTGTCCGTCGATCCGAACGACCGTCTGTTCATCGTCGACGTGCTGCGCGATTCCGAGCTCGTGCGGCTCGGCGGTCCGCCGCCGAGTTGCCGGCCCGACGCGACGCTGCCGGCGCATCCCGGCGACCCGATTCCGTATATCGAGAGGTCGAACCCGGGGGCGGACGGCGACGAGCTCACGGATTACGACGTGGTCGGGTCGAACGAAGAGGGCACCGGTCTCTTCGCGCTCGATCGAGCCGGACGTGTCGACGTGATCTGCGTGCCGCCGCCGCCGTCGCGCGAATTCGGCACGACCGCGCTGCTCGCCGCGGAGCGCTATTGTCGGCGCCGCCGCGCGCTCTTGATCTGGGATCCGCCGTGGTCGTGGTACACGAGCGAGCAGGCCGTGCTCGGGCTGCGCGCGCTCGGGCTCAAGAGCTCGAACGCGATGACGTATTTCCCGCGTCTTCGCCCGCGCGATCAGCTCGCGCGTTTCCCCGCGGGGATGCCGGCCTGCGGCGCGCTCGCGGGCCTTCTCGCCGCGAGCGACGGGACGCGGGGTTTCGCCGGCGGCCCGCAGGGGCGGCTCAAGACGAGTCTGACGACGGTCGTCGACCTCGACGAGCAGGAGGCGGCGCACCTGCGCCGTCACGGCATCAACCCGCTCGCGGTCGCGGGCGGCGCCGTCGTCGTCGACGGCAACGCGAGCCTGATGCCGCAGGACCGGGTTCCGACGGCCGCGCAGCGGCTCGATACCAGCCGTACGGTGCTTCACGTCGTCGACGTGCTCGAGCGCAGCACGAGCTGGGCGATGCGCGCGATCGAAGAGCCCGGCACCGGCGAAGAGCTCGTGAAGCAGGTGCGCGCGCTGCTCGCGGACTTGCACTCGCGCGGCGCGCTCGTCGGCCGCGGAGCCGACGACACGTTCTTCGTCCGCGTCGTGCCGCGCGGACCCGACGTCGTCGTGCTGCGCGTCGGCTTCGCCGTGATCAAGCCCGGGCAGTTCGTGACCTACGAGCTCGAGTACCGCGCGGGCCGCACGACGGCGCGCGAGGTTCCGCCGCTCGACGCGTGATCCGGGGAGCGGAAGCCGTCCGCTCCGTGCCGGTCGTCGAAAGTGCCGGCCGCCCCCGCGCCGCCGATCAGGAGTCTTCTCCGCCGTCCTTCGCCGGGCCGTAGCCTCCGCCGCCCGGCGTCTCGATCAGCACGCGATCCCCGGCCTCGAGCGCGAAGTCGGCGACCGGCCCGAGCTCGATGACCGTGCCGTCACGGCGGATCACCGCATTCCGTCCGGGCCGACCGGGCGAGCCGCCCGCAAGCCCGAACGGCGCGGTGCGCCGCCGATTCGACAGGATCGCCGCGTGCATCGGCTCGAGGAACTCGAGCTCGCGCACGATGCCGTCGCCGCCGCGATGCCTGCCTTCTCCGCCCGAGCCGCGGCGAATCTCGAAGCGGCGAAGCCGCACCGGGTGCCGCCACTCGAGGACCTCGGGATCCGTCAGTCGCGAGTTCGTCATGTGGCTGTGCACGGCGCTCGCGCCGTCGAACGCGGGCCCCGCGCCCGTGCCGCCGCCGAGCGTCTCGTAGTACTGGTGCACGTCGTTGCCGAACGTGAAGTTGTTCATCGTGCCCTGCGACGCCGCGCACGCGCCGAGCGCGGCGAGGAGCGCGTCCGCGAGGCATTGCGACGTCTCGACGTTGCCCGCGACGACCGCCGCCGGATACTCCGGGCTCACGAGGCTGCGCTCCGGCAGCCGGATCGACAGCGGAACGAGACAGCCCTCGTTCAGCGGAATGCTTTGCCGCACGAGCGTGCGGAACACGTAGAGCACCACCGCGCGCGCGATCGCGGGCGGCGTGTTGAAGTTTCGCGGGCTCATCGGCGACGTGCCCGTGAAGTCGATCGTCGCCTCGCGCCGCGCGCGATCGACATCGATCCGGACTCGGATGCGCTCGCCGCCGTCGAGCTCGAGCGACCATTCGCCGTCCTCGAGCTCCGTGATGACGGCGCGCACGCAGTCCTCGGCGTTGCGCTCGATGTGCGCCATGTAACGCTGCACGACGTCGAGGCCGTAGTGCGCGACGAGCTTGCCGAGCTCGGCCGCGCCGCGCGCGTTCGCCGCGAGCTGCGCCTTCAGGTCCGCGACGTTGCGGTCCGGATTGCGCGGCGGCAGGCGGCCGCTCGCGAGCACGCGGCGCACATCGTCGTCGAGGAACCGGCCGCGTCCGACGATCCGCATCGCATCGATCACGACGCCCTCGTCGTCGATCGTGCGGCTCGCGGGCGGCATCGACCCCGGCGTCAGTCCGCCGATGTCGGCATGGTGCGCGCGGCTCGCGACGAAGAACGCGACGGACCCCGCATGGAACACCGGCGTGACGACGGTCACGTCGGGCAGGTGCGTGCCGCCGTGGTACGGCGCGTTCAGCATGAACGCGTCGCCGGGCTCGAACGTCGCGCCGAAACGCTCGATCACGCGCCGCACGCTGTCGCCCATCGAGCCCAGGTGCACCGGCACGTGCGGCGCGTTCGCGATCAGCCTGCCGCGCTTGTCGAACAGCGCGCACGAGAAGTCGAGGCGCTCCTTGATGTTCACCGAGTGCGCCGTCTGCTCGAGCACGAGGCCCATCTGCTCGGCGATGTGCATGAAGCGGTTGTTGAACACCTCGAGCATGACCGGGTCCGCGTCGTCGGCGGACACCTGCTCCCGAGCACGGCGCATCGCGGTGCGCTCGAGCCGGAGCTCGCCGCCGGGGCCGGTTTCGGCGCGCCAGCCCGGCGCGACGTACGTGGTCGCGTTCGCCTCGACGATCAGCGCCGGGCCCTCGAGCGCGGCTCCGGCACCGAGGCTCTCGCGGCGATAGACCGGCGTATCGCGCCATCCGCCGTCGATCCAGATCGGCCGATGCGTGAGCGGCCGGGCGGACTGCGAGGCCGCAGGCGCCGCCTGTGCCGCGATCGGCTCCGATGCCGCGACGCACTCCGCCTCGAGCCACTCGACGACGATCGCGCGGCTCGCCGCGTCGAAGCCGAAATGCCGCCGGTGCGCATCGTCGAACGCGGCGATCGCCTCGGCGGCCGGCGCACCGGGGCGCCACGGCACCGTGAGCGCGGTGTCGGAGCCGTCGATCTTGAGCCCGGCCCGACCGACGACCGTGATTCGGTCCGGCGCGACGTGCTGGTCGAGCAGCTCGCGCTTCGCTTCGTCCGCAAGCTCGGCGAACGCTCGCTCGAGCGCGTCGGTTGCGGCGTCGTCGAGCCGTCGCTCGACCCCGCGGCGCTTCAGAGCGCGCACGTCGGCGAGCCCCATCCCATACGCGGAAAGGACGCCCGCGAGCGGATGGATCACGATCGCGTCGATGCCGAGCGCGTCCGCGACGTCGCACGCATGCTGACCGCCCGCCCCGCCGAAGCTCGCGAGCGCAAACTCGGTGACGTCGTGCCCCCGCTCGATCGAGATGTGCCGGATCGCGTTCGCCATGCGCTCGACCGCGATGCGGACCGCGCCTTCGGCGATCCGTTCCGCGCTCTGCGCGAGCCCTGTCGCCACCTCGATCTCGGCGGCGAGCGCGGCGAAGCCCGCGGCGACGACGGCGCGGTCGATCGACTCGTTCGCATCCGGGCCGAACGTGCGCGGGAAGAAATCGGGCTGGATGCGCCCGAGGAGCACGTTCGCGTCGGTGATCGTCAGAGGGCCGCCGTTCCGATAGCACGCGGGTCCCGGCCATGCGCCGGCCGACTCGGGGCCGACCGTGAGCCGGCCGCCGCGGAACGCGACGATCGAGCCGCCGCCTGCCGCGACCGTGTGGATCCTGAGCATCGGCGCCGCGACGCGGACGCCGGCGACCTCGGCGTCCTGCGTGCGCTCGAGCTCGCCGGCGAAGAGCGATACGTCCGTCGACGTGCCGCCCATATCGAAGCCGAGCACGCGCGAGAAGCCTGCCGCGCGGGACGTCGCGATCATACCGATCACGCCGCCGGCCGGTCCCGACAGGATGCTGTCCTTCCCGCGGAAGCGCTCGGCGCGCGCGAGACCGCCGTGGCTCTGCATGAAGTGGAGCGGCACGCCCGGCCCGAGCAGCTCGTCGAGCCCCGCGCGGAGCGCGTCGACGTAGCGGCGCAGCACCGGCGACAGGTACGCGTCGACGAGCGTCGTGTGACCTCGGGGCACGAGCTTCAACAGCGGAATCGTCTCGTGCGATAGCGACACCTGCTCGAACCCGCAGCGTCGCGCGATCTCGCCGGCACGCCGCTCGTGGTCCGGGAAGCGGTACGCGTGCAGGAACGCGATCGCGACGGCGTCGATGCCCTCGGCGTGAAGCGCTTCGAGATCGGCCGCGAGCGCCGCCTCGTCGAGCGGCTCGACGACGTCGCCGGTCGCGGACACGCGCTCGCGTGCTTCGACGACGCGCGTGTAGAGCATCGGCGGCACGCGGATGTCGAGCGCGAAGATGTCGGGCCGCTGCTGCGTGCCGATCTCGAGCGCGTCGCGCAAACCCGCCGTGATCACGAGCGCGGTCGGCTCGCCGCGCCGCTCGAGCAATGCGTTCGTCGCGACCGTCGTGCCCATCCGAACGGAGGCGACGCGTCGCTCCTCCGGCGCGCGATCGGCGAGCATGCGCCGGATGCCTTCGACGGCGGCGTCCGCGTATCGGCCCGGATTCGTCGACAGGAGCTTCAGCGAATGAAGCCGTCCTTCGGGGTCACGTGCGACCACGTCGGTGAACGTGCCGCCGCGATCGATCCAGAAATGCCAGCCGTCCGTCACGAGGAGCGATTCGGGAGAATGGGCGCGATCCGCGTCCGTGCAGGACGCGCGCCGCGCATTATCGCGCGAACGGTGCCTGCGTGCGCGCCTCGAAGCGGGCGCTCACTCGTCCGCGGCCGGCCGGAACTGCGCCTCGAGCTGCTTTTGCACGTTCGGCGGCGCGATGGCGTAATGATTGAACTCCATCGTGAACGAGCCTTCGCCGCCGGTCAGCGACTTCAATGTCGTCTGGTATTCGCCGAGCTCGGCGAGCGGCACCTCGGCCTGGATTCGCGTCTGCCCGCGCGGCAGCACGTCGTTGCCGTTGATTCGGCCGCGGATGCCGGACAAGTGCCCCGTGATCTCGCCGACGCAGTGCGACGGCGCGGTAATCTCGAGCTTCGCGATCGGCTCGAGCACGATCGGCCCGGCCTTGCGGATCGCGTCGAGAAACGCCTTCTTGCCGGCCGTGACGAACGCGACCTCCTTCGAGTCGACCGGGTGGTGCTTGCCGTCGTAGACGATCACGCGGATGTCCTGGATCGGGTAGCCGGCGATCGCACCCTCGTTCAGCACCTGCCGGACGCCCTTCTCGACGGCCGGGATGAACTGCCCCGGAATTGCGCCGCCGACGACCTCGTTCACGAACTCGAAGCCCGCGCCGCGCGGCAGCGGCTCGACCTTGAGGAAGACCTCGCCGAACTGACCGGCGCCGCCGGTCTGTTTCTTGTGGCGGTGATGGCCCTCGGCGCTTTTCGTGATCGTCTCGCGGTACGCGATCTTCGGCGGCCGCGTCTTGAGCTGGAGACCGAACTCTTCCTTGATCCGCTCGAGCACGAGCCTCAAGTGCAGCTCGCCCATGCCGCGGAGCACGGTCTCGTTCGTCTGCGCGTCGTGCTCGATCACGAGGCTCGGGTCTTCCGCTGCGAGCTTGTGAAGCGCGTCCGACAGCTTCTTCTCCTGGCCGTGCTGCTCGAGCTCGAGCGCAAGGCCGTACATCGGCGGCGGCAGCTCGATCGACTTGAGACGCACCTCGTCCTCGTCGTGACTCGAATGCAGCACGTCGTCGAACTGGATCTGGTCGATCTTCGCGACGGCGCAGAACTCGCCGGGCGTCGCGCGCGGAATCTCCTCGAGATCCTTGCCCTGGACGCGGTAAAGGTGCGCGATCTTCACGGCCTTGCGGCGGTCGCCGACGAAGATCTGATCGCCCGAGCGGATGCGTCCCTGATGCACGCGGAACGCCGCGAGACGCCCGACGTACGGGTCGACCGTCACCTTGAAGACGTGCCCGAGGAAGTGCGCGTCGACATCGGTCGGATCGATGGGAACGGGTTTGCCGGTCTCCGTCGAGAAGAACTCGGGCGGATTGCCCTCGAGCGGGCTCGGCATCAGCTGCGTGAAGATGCGCAGCAGCTGGCGGAGGCCCGCACCCGTCTCGGCCGAGACGAAGCAGACCGGGATCAGGTGCCCGCGGCGAAGCGCGCGCTCGAACGGATCGTGCAGCTGCTCGAGCGAGATCTCCGAGCCCTGCTCGAGATAGAGCTCCATCAGCTCGTCGTCGAGCTCGATCACGCGGTCCATGATCTCGGTGTGCGCGGCCTCGACGCTCGAGAAATCGGGCGTCTCGTCCGACGGCTCGAAGAAGCAGTCGGCGACCGCCTTGCCTCCTCGCGCGGGAAGATTGATCGGCAGGCACTGCGCACCGAACGTTTCGCGAATCTGCGCGAGCACGCCTTCGAGGTCGGAGTTGTCGACGTCGATCTTGTTCACGATGATCAGCCGGCACAGCCGGTGCGTCGCGGCGTAGCGCAGCACGCGCCGCGTGACGAGCTCGACGCCGGTCTGAGCGTTGACGACGGCCGCCACCGTGTCGACGGCCGGCAGCACCGCGAGGGTCCTGCCGATGAAATCCGGGTAGCCGGGCGTGTCGAGGAGGTTGACGAGCACGTTGTCGTGCTCGAAATGGCAGATCGCGACGTCGAGAGAGTGCTTGAGCCGTTTCTCCTGATCGGCGAAGTCGCAGACGGTCGTCCCCTTCGCGACGCTGCCCGGCTCTCGAATCGCGCCCGCCTTGGCCAGCAGAGCTTCGACGAGCGTCGTCTTGCCCGATCCCGCGTGCCCGACGATCGCGATATCGCGAATGTCGGCGGGCGCGAAGGCCTTATGGGTCAGCGCCATGAAACACCTCCGGTTGAACTAGTTATACGGCCGAGGCGTTCTTGTCGTTCCTATCCTACCGGCAATGGGTGTCGGGCGCACAACCCGCCGAAGCACGAATTCGGGGCGGCCAAACAGGGCTCAGCGGTGAAATTGGGGTCAGAGCCCGTCGACCCGCGAATTCGGTGTCAGAAGCCTTCGACCGGACGCGTAATGGGGGGGCGGACCACTTCGACCGGACGCGACGTCCGGGGCGGAGCACTTCGAGCCGACGCGAGGTCGGGGGCGGAGCTGTTCGGCCCGACGCGGCAGGTGGCGCCTGCGGCGCCCGGCCCAGCGGGCTCGTCCTCCACGAGGCCGCACCGCTGGCGGAACTGCCCGTACCCGCGGCTATACTGGCGGATCGTTACGGTCGGCGGGCCCGCCGAGCGGCGAGCCGTAAACGACGATAAGAGGGGGACGTGTGTCGGACTTCGTCAATCGATTCCTGAACTTCAAGCGAGGCGAGGTGCCGCTCGCCGTGACGGCGGCGCTGTTCTATTTCCTCGTGCTCTGCGGCTACTACTTCCTGCGGCCGGTCCGCGAGGCCATGGGCGTGTCGCGCGGCATGGACAGCCTTTACACGCTGTGGGTCGGCACGCTGATCGCGTCGTTCGTGATCGTGATGCTGTTCGGCGACGTCGTGAGCCGCCTGGATCGGCGCCGGTTCATCCCGATCGGCTACCTGTTCGTCATCGCGTGCCTCGGGATCTTTTCCGTGCTCCTGATCGCCGACGCGGCCGCGGGCGGCGGCCTGATCGGCACGGACAGCGAAACGGCGATCGCGATCGGTGTCGGCTACACCTTCTACATCTGGCTCAGCGTGATCAACCTGTTCGTGAACGCGCTGTTCTGGGCGTTCATGGTCGATGTCTTCGACACGGATCAAGGCAAGCGGATGTTCGCGTTCATCGGAATCGGCGGCACGCTCGGCGCGATCGTCGGCGGCTGGGCGACGAACGTGATCAGCGGCCTGACGGATTCGGTCTATCTGCCGGCCGGCCTGATGCTGACCGGCGCGGCACTGTTCGGCGCGGCGATCGTCACGATGCTGACGCTCGACCGGATGGCGATCGCGTCCGAGTACTCGCGCTTGACCACCGACCGCCCGACGGCGGAAACACCGGACGGCAAGAAGATCGGCGGCAACTACTGGGACGGGCTGACGGCGGTCGCGAAGTCGCCTTACCTGCTCGGCATCGGCGGGTTCATCATGCTGATGGCCGTCTCGAACACGCTGATCTACTTTACTCAGGCGAACGTCATCCTCGATAACACCGACACGTTCAGCCAGCGCGTCGGCAGCTTCGCGGCCTTCGACATGGCCGCGCAGATTGCAACGCTGCTCACGCAGATCTTCATCACGACGCATCTGATCCGGAAGCTCGGTGTCGGCTGGACGCTGGCGATTCTGCCGGTCGTCACGCTCGCCGGCTTCGCGGTGCTCGCGATCTGGCCGCTCTACGGCGTGAT
>CAZKNH010000146.1:0-9378 GCA_964553875.1 uncultured Gammaproteobacteria bacterium
GATCCGGTACGATCGTCCGATCGTTTCTTCACGATTCTCGCGAGACCGAACGACGTCGGCGTCGCACGACTCGGGCTCGCGATCTCACGTAAAGCCGCGAAGCGGGCAGTGGACAGGAACAGACTGAAACGGATCGCGCGCGAGTCCTTCCGTCAGAAGGCGCTGCCCGCCTGGGACTTCGTCGTGCTGGCGCGGCCCGGCGCTGCCGCCGAATCGTCGGCGACGCTGCGTGCGAGCCTCGACGCGTCGTTCGACAGGCTCGTTCGCAAAGCGGGGCGATCGATCCATGGATAACACGCGGCTCTTTCTCTGGCTCGCGCTGCTCGCGATGCTCTGGCTCAACTACGACGCGTGGCTGCGAGACCGCGCGCCCGCGCAGACGTCGCGCATTCCGCCTGCGGCCGAGGTCGACCGCGCGAACGACGACGTGCCCGACATCGGCGCGCCGAGCGTCGACGCGCCGGCCTCGGCACCGCCAGCAGCCGAGTCGCGTGCGCCCGCGATGCCGATCCGCGTCCGCACCGACGTCCTCGACGTCGTGATCGACACCGAAGGCGGCGATCTCGTGCGTGCCGACCTCCTCGAGTACCCGGTCGACAAGCACCGCCCCGACGTGCTCGTGCGTCTCCTCGACTACGAGCCGGCGAACCTGTGGGTGTTCCAGACGGGACTGAGCACCGCCGGGCGAAGCGACGGACCGACGCATCAGGCCATGTGGCGCGCCGCGAGCTCGAGCTACGAGCTCGCGCCCGGTCAGGACGAGCTCGTCGTCACGCTCGAATGGGTCGGCAACGACGGGATCGACGCGCGGAAGGTCTATACATTCCGCCGCGGCCGCTACGACATCGACCTCGACATCGTGCTCGAGAACCACGCCGGGGAGCCGTGGCGCGGCGCACCTTACGCGCGGATCCAGCGTCTGCATAATCCGCTCGAGCGCTCGATCACGTCGGTCGACAGTTACTCGTTCACCGGTCCGGTGCTTTACGACGGCAATTCGGCCGAGAAGATCGACGTCGACGATCTGCGCCGAGCACCGATCGAGTACACCGCGACCGGCGGCTGGCTCGCGGGTATTCAGCACCATTTCCTCGCCGCCGCCGTTCCGCCTGCCGACACACCCTTCAGGCTCAACGCGGCGGTCAGCGGCAGCCGCTACGTGCTGACCGCGCTCCCCGAATCGTCGCAGCAGGTCGCTCCGGGCGCGCAGCAGGCGTTCGGGTTCACGCTGTTCGTCGGGCCGAAGCTCCAGGACCAGCTTCGCGAAACGGCCGACGGCCTCGTGCTCACGGTCGACTACGGCGTCCTGACGATCCTGGCGCAGCCGCTCTTCTGGATCCTGTCGAAGATCCACGACCTCGTCGGCAATTGGGGCTGGGCGATCGTCATCGTCACGCTGTTGATCAAGCTCGCGTTCTACAAGCTGACCGAGACGAGCGGACGGTCGATGGCGAAGATGCGGAAGATCGCGCCGCGACTGAAGGCGCTGCAGGAGCGCTACAAGGATGATCGCCAGGCGCTGAGCCGCGCGATGATGGAGCTCTACCGGACGGAAAAGATCAATCCGGCCGCGGGCTGCCTGCCGATCCTCGTGCAGATGCCGTTCTTCTTCGCGTTCTACTGGGTCCTGATCGAGAGCGTCGAGATGCGGCAGGCGCCGTTCATGCTGTGGATCGACGACCTGAGCTCACGCGATCCTTACTTCGTGCTGCCGCTCCTGATGGGTGCCGCGATGTTCCTGCAGACGCGGCTCAATCCCGCGCCGCCGGACCCGGTGCAGGCGCGCGTGATGCAGATCATGCCGATCGTGTTCACGGTGTTCTTCGCACTGTTCCCGTCCGGCCTCGTGCTCTACTGGCTCACGAACACGCTCGTCTCGATCGCGCAGCAGTGGCGGATCAATAAGATCGTCGCGCGGCAGGGCTGAGCGTCGCGGCGGCGACCTTCCGGCCGGCTTTCGGTGAGGCGGAAGCTCGGGCGCCGAAGCTCGACCGTCGCCTCGCCGGCCCCCGGTTCGTCCGACGCACTCCAAAGACAGGGCGCAACGTGCAGAACCGCTCCGATACGATCGCCGCGCCATCGACCGCGCCCGGAGTCGCGGCGATCGCCGTCGTGCGCCTCACCGGGCCCGACGCGCTCGCGATCGCGAAGCGCGTGACCGGCACCGATCCGAAGCCGCGCCGTGCGCATCTCGCGGCGTTCCGCGCGCCGGACGGCACGACGATCGACCGAGGCCTCGTCCTCTATTTTCCCGCGCCGAGCTCGTATACGGGCGAGGACGTCGTCGAGCTTCACGGCCACGGCGGCGCCGTCGTCACGGACTGGCTGCTCGATACGCTCTATGCGTATGGAGCACGTCCCGCGGAACCCGGCGAATTCACGCTACGGGCGTTCCTGAACGACAAGCTCGATCTCGCGCAGGCCGAGGCCGTCGCCGATCTGATCGACAGCGGCTCGCGCGCGGCCGCACGGGCGGCGCTGCGGTCGCTCGACGGCACGTTCTCGGCGCGCGTCGAAGACGTCCGCACCGGGCTGACCGCGCTCCGCGTCCATGTCGAGGCATGGCTCGACTTTCCGGACGAAGAGATCGATCGCGAAGCGGCCGCAGCGCTCGAAGCGCGGCTCGACGAGGTGTGTGGGAAGCTCGCGGCGCTGATCGCCGATGCGGACACGGGGCGGGTCCTCCGCGACGGATTGACCGTCGTCATCGCGGGACCGCCGAATGCCGGCAAATCGAGCCTGCTGAACCGTCTCGCGGGCTACGACGCGGCGATCGTCACGCACATTCCGGGCACCACACGTGATCCGCTGCGAGAGCAGCTGTCGCTCGACGGGCTGCCGGTCACGCTGATCGACACGGCGGGCCTGCGCGAATCGGACGACCCGATCGAGGCCGAGGGCGTGAAGCGCGCTCAGCGCGAGCTCGCGCGGGCCGACCTCGTGCTGTGGCTGATGGACGTGCGCGACGGCGCGGCGCAGGCCGCGGCCGAGGCACGCGCGGCGCTCGGCGCGGAGACCTCACCGACGCTCGTGCTGAACAAGATCGACCTGACCGGCGACGCGCCGGGCGCGTTCGAATTCGAAGGCCTCGAGGGGTTGCGCGTCTCCGTGCTGACCGGCGACGGCATCGAGCTTTTGACCGCGCACATGAAAGCGCGCGCCGGCTGGCACGGCGAAGCGGGCGGCACGTTCAGCGCGCGCCGCCGTCACCTCGACGCGCTCGAGCGCGCCGCGGCACATCTCGACGCCGCGCGCGGCAAGCTCGACTCCGCGCTCGAGCTCGGCGCCGAGGAGCTCCGCGCGGCGCAAGCGGCGCTGTCCGAGGTCACCGGCGAGTTCACGAGCGACGATCTGCTCGGCGAGATCTTCTCGAGCTTCTGCATCGGCAAGTAGGAAATCGGGGTCAGACCCCGATTTCGCTTGGGAAGCTGCCGAGAACGTGTCCGGCTCGTCAGCCCCGAATTCGAATCCGAAAAGACGGCCCGAAGGCCCCGCTGCTGACAAATCGGGGTCTGACCCCCAATTTCCCTTTGGGGTCTGACCCCGATTTCCGTCAGCCGAGCACGCGCTCGCGCTCGAAGAGCCGCATCGCGACGAGCGCGAGGAGCGCGGCGGTCGCGAGCGTCGCGAGCGTCGACTGCGCGACGTAGCCGAGGGGGATCGGATCTTGACGCACGAGCGCGGTCACGAGGAGATGCTGGCTGAGGCTCGGGATCCACATCAGCGCGCCAGTCGGCTTCACGTTCAGCATCGTCGCGAAGACGAGCGGCAGCGTCGGCACGAGCAGCACGAGCGTGAGGTATGTCTGCGCTTCCTTGTAACTCTTCGTGAACGATGCGACGAGCGTCATCAATGCCGCGCCGAGCGGCGCGAACGGTGCGATGATCACGAACGCGGCAAGCGCCGCGCCGACGCCGAAGCCCGAGCTCATCCCGAGCGGCTCGAGCGATACGAAGCGCAGCGCGATCGCGAAACCGACGAGCGTCAGCCCGAGCGCGAGCAGCATGTAGATCGTCGTCGCGGTCATCTTGCCGAGCAGCAGGCTCGAGCGCTCGACCGGCGTCGTCAGCAGCGGCTCGAGCGAGCGCCGCTCCCGTTCGCCGGCGGTGCTGTCGATCGCGAGGTAGAAGCCGCCCATGAGCGTCGCGAGCAGCAGGAAATACGTCAGCATCCCGAGCAGCACGACCGAGCGGCCGGCCGCGGTCGACACGTCGAGCTCGTCGAGCATCACGGTCGTCAGCACGTCCGGATCGACGCCGCGCGCGAGAAGCTTCAGCGTGCCGAGCTGCTGCGCGTAGCTCGAGATCGCCGCGCGGATCCGCCGTATGCGGCCCGCGGCCCGCGTGTTCGACTGATCGTAGACGAGCGTGACGCGGGCCGTTTCGCCCGCGGCGAACCGCTCCGCGAAGTCCGGATCGATCAGCAGGACCGCATCGTATGCGCCGCTCTGCACGGCCTCGGCCGCTTCGGCGAACTTTGCGATTCCATGGTCCGGCGCCGCCAAGACGCCGCGCGCCTCGAGGTGCTCGACGAGGTTCGGCGCGAGCTCGCTGCCGACGATCGGCACCTCGATCGGCGCATCCGCCGTCGACACGGTCTGCGTCACGAGCACGCTGACGAGCACGGCGAACAGCACGGGGCCGAGCAGCGGGCCGAACACGAACGCGGAGAAGAGCGTCCGCCGGTCGCGCGCGTTGTCGAGCAGCTCTTTCCGGCAGACGATCGAGATCGCGCTCATCGCGCAGCCCTCTCGACCGCCCGGACGAAGATCTCCTCGAGGCTTCGCTCCGGGTACTGCACGGCGAGCTCGGCCGGCGTGCCCTGCGCGGCGATCCGGCCGTTCGCGATGATCACGAGATCGTCGACGAGCGCCTCGACCTCCTGCATGACGTGGCTCGACAGCAGCACGCAGCAGCCGTCGTCACGCAGCGCCTTGAGCCACTCGCGGAGCTGCCGCGCGGCCATCACGTCGAGCCCGCTCGTCGGCTCGTCGAGCAGGAGATGCCGCGGCTCGTGCACGAGCGCACGGGCGAGCGCGACCTTCGTCCGCTCGCCCTGCGAGAATCCCTTCGCCTTGCGGTCCGCGATCGCGCCGAGACCGAGCCGCGCGACGAGCCGATCGACGCGCGCCGCGAGCGCGCGGCCTTCGAGCCCGTGGAGCCGCCCGTAGTACTCGATGTTCTCGCGCGCGGTCAGGTGCGGATAGAGCCCCGCATTGTGCGGCAGCACGCCGATCAGCCGCCGCGCGCGGAGCGGCTCGGCGACGACGTCGACGCCGCCGATCCGCGCGGTCCCGCTGTCGGGTTTCAACACCGTCGACAGGATCCGCAGGCACGTCGATTTACCGGCACCGTTCGGGCCGAGCAGGCCGGTGATCCGGCCGTCGGCGGCCGTGAACGTGACGCCGTCGAGCGCACGCACGTTGCCGAAGCGTTTCGCAACGGAGGAGACGTCGATCATCGGAGGCTCTTAGGGGGCAGGACCGGTCGCCGACAGGAAGAACGGCGTCGGCGGCTCGCGCAGCAGGCAAGTGGCGTCGACCGCATCGACCGACGCCGTCTCGATGAAGCGGGCGATCAGGCGCGGCGCGCAGCCGACGCCGGCGATGCCGTGGCCCTGACCGTCGACGACTACGTGTTTCGCGTTCACGAGGCCCGCGGCGATGACCTCGGCCGCGTACCGCGGCGGCGTCACGGGATCGAGCTCGCCGGACAGGAGCAGGACCGGGCCGTCGAACTCGAGCGGACGTTTGACTTCCGCGTCCGCCGGCGTCGCCGGCCAGATCTCACAGATCGTCTCGAGCGCATCGACGACGCTCGTGCCGAGGTACGTGTTCTCGTGCCCGCCGACGCTCGGGTAGAACGGCACGTCCTCGGTGCAGACGACGGAGTTGTGCATCGGCATGCTGATTGCGGCCGCGAGATCCGACGTCAGGATGTCGACCTGCGCCGCGAGCAGCGTGTAATCGCCGTCGTACGCATCGTTGATCGCGAGCGGCAGCAGCGACGCGGTCGGCGACGAGTAGCTCATCAGCCGGACGACGCCCGCGAGATCGCTGCTCGAGAAGAGGCGCGTCTCGAGCTTCCCGGTCCTCGGGTTCGCGAGGTCGATCGAGACCGGACCCTGCATGAGCCTGAGCCGCAGGCCGTCGAAACGCTCGCGCAGATCGGGATAGCGCTCGGCGCAGGCCGGCTCCGCGGCACAGCGCGCGAAGATGCCGTCGAGCGCGGCCTGCGCGTCCGAGGCAATCGCGGGCCCGAGCGGCATCGAAACGGGCACGACGCCGTCCAGGATCATCGTGCGGACGCGCTCGGGGAACCGGGCCGCATAGCGCTGCGCGACCCGCGTGCCGTACGAGATGCCGTAGAGGTTCCAGCTGTCGACGGCGAGCGCCTCGCGGAGCGCGTCGAGGTCGGCGACGGCCGGCTCCGTCGAGAAGAAGCGCGGGTCGCGGTCGAGCTCGGCGAGACACGCACCGATCGCGTCGAGGAGCTCCTCGACGTTCGACGTGTCGAACGCCGCGGCCTCGGTCAGCTCGCACGTAAAGCCTTCGGCCGACCGGCCCGTGCCGCGCTGATCGAGCAGCACGATGTCGCGCTCGATCCTGACGGGCTCGAACGCGCGCCGCATCTGCAGATACAGGTCGACGGCCGATTGGCCGGGACCGCCGGCGATCAGCACGAGCGGGTCGGGCTTCGGAACGGCCGCGAGCGCCGGGACGCGGGCGACGAAAAGGCTGAGCGCAGGTCCCTCCGGCGTCGCGCGATCCTCGGGCACGACGAGCTCCGCGCAGAACGCGAGCACGGCCGGGAGCCGCGGCGCGTCGAGACGGCAGCGCGTCTCGACGAGCGTGCGAGCATCGGGCTCGGCAAGTATGGGCCCCTTCGCGGCGGCTGCCAGGGCAGCGGCGGCGACGGCGGCTGCGACGACGGCGCGCCGGCCGCGCGGCGCGAAGGTCTGCAACGAGGGCATTTGCGTCATTGTTGACCGGAACACGCGTGCGTGGCCAGAGCCCGAATCCCCGCGAAGTCGCGGCGCGCGCTGCTGCTAGAATCCCCGGCATGTCCTTCGCGAACGAAATCGACTATCCGGACCGCTTCGACTGCATCGTCGTCGGCGGCGGGCACGCCGGGACGGAGGCGGCGCTCGCGGCCGCGCGGATGGGCGTCGACACGCTGCTCGTCACGCAGAACATCGAGACGCTGGGGCAGATGAGCTGCAACCCGTCGATCGGCGGCATCGGCAAGGCGCACCTCGCGAAGGAGATCGACGCGCTGGGCGGCGCGATCGCCCGCGCGGCCGACCTCGCCGGCATCCATTTCAAGGTGCTGAACGCGAGCAAGGGACCCGCGGTCCGGGCCACCCGGGCGCAGGCGGACCGCGTGCTCTACAAGCAGGCGATCCGCGGCATGCTCGAGCGCCAGCCGCATTTGCGCCTGCTGCAGCAGGGTATCGACGATCTCCTGATCGAGGGCGGCCGGGTCCACGGCGTGGTCACGCAGACCGGCATCCGAATCCGCGCGCGGACGGTCATCCTCACGGTCGGCACGTTCCTCGCGGGCAAGATCCACGTCGGTCTCGCGACGCACCCGGGCGGCCGGGCCGGAGATCCCGCGGCCGTCCGCCTCGCAAGCCGGCTCCGCGATTTGGGGCTCGCGGTCGGGCGGCTCAAGACCGGGACGCCGCCCAGGATCGACGGCCGCACCATCGATTACTCGAACCTCGTCGTGCAGCCGGGCGACACGCCGACGCCGGTCTTCTCGTATCGCGGCCGCCGGGCGGATCACCCACGACAGGTCCCGTGCCACATCACGCATACGACCGAGCGCACGCACGAGATCATCCGCGGCGGGCTCGACCGGTCGCCGCTCTACAGCGGCGTGATCGAAGGCGTCGGCCCGCGCTACTGCCCGTCGATCGAGGACAAGGTCGTCCGCTTCCCGGACCGCACCCGGCACCAGATCTTCATCGAGCCCGAAGGCCTCGATACGACCGAGGTCTATCCGAACGGCATCTCGACGTCGCTGCCGTTCGACGTGCAGTACGCGCTCGTCCGCTCGATCCCGGGCTTCGAGCGCGCGCACATCACGCGGCCGGGTTACGCGATCGAGTACGACTTCTTCGATCCGCGGGATCTGAAGCCGACGCTCGAGACGAAGGCGATCGAGGGGCTCTTCTTCGCGGGCCAGATCAACGGCACGACCGGCTACGAGGAAGCGGCCGCGCAGGGCATCGTCGCCGGCATCAACGCGGCGCTCGCGGTCCAGGAGCGCGAGCCGTGGTGGCCGCGGCGCGACGAGGCCTATATCGGCGTGCTGATCGACGACCTGATCACGCGCGGCGCGCCGGAGCCTTATCGGATGTTCACGAGCCGCGCCGAATATCGGCTGACGCTGCGCGAAGACAATGCGGATCAACGGCTTACGCCGGTCGGCCGCCGGCTCGGCGTCGTCGGCGATGAACAATGGCGCGATTTCGAGCTCAAACGGGACATCCTGGCCCGCGAGACGGCGCGCCTGTCGGCAATCGTCGTGCGCCCGGCGGACGTGCCGGAAGGCCATCCCGTCGCGCCGGTCGCTCGTGAGACGAGGGCCCTCGAGCTTTTGAAGCGGCCCGAGGTCCGCTATGCGGACGTCGTCGGGCTTGCGCGCGTCGGCGTATCGGACGACGTCGAGGCGCTCGCGGACGAGCCTCGCGAGCAGGTCGAGCAGGCGCTCGAGATCGAGGCGCGCTACGCGGGCTACGTCGAGCGCCAGCGCCGCGAGATCGAGCGGCAACGCCGCGATGCGGACACGCCTTTACCTGCGGATTTCGACTACGGCGCGGTGCGCGGGCTGTCGAACGAGATTCGCGAGAAGCTCGAGCGCATCAGGCCGAGTGACTTGGGCCAGGCTTCGCGGATCGCGGGCATGACCCCCGCGGCGATCTCACTGCTCCTGATCCATCTGAAGAAGCGGCAGCGGCAGAGCGCATAGCCGCGTGCGGAGGCTCGGCGCGACGGGCGCCTCGGTATCGAGACGAAACGGAGACGAGCATGAAGAGACTCACGGCATTCTGCGCAGCGCTGCTGCTCGCGGCGTGTAGCGGCGATTACCAGCCGGCCGGTCCGATCGGCGGGGAGAGCGGCACCGAGCTTGCCGAGCGGCAGGTGATCCACATCGGCAACGGCGCGGACCCGCAGACGCTCGATCCCCACCGTGCGCAGGGCGTGCCCGAGTCGAACATCGGCCGTGACCTCTTCGAGGGGCTGATCGCGGAGGCGCCGAACGGCGACCTGATCCCGGGCGTCGCGGAATCGTGGGAGATGAGCGAGGACGGCAAGGTCTACACGTTCAAGCTCCGCGAGAACGCCCGCTGGTCGAACGGCGACCCGGTCAC
>CAZKNH010000147.1:0-9212 GCA_964553875.1 uncultured Gammaproteobacteria bacterium
GCACCTCGGCATGCACCTCGGGTTTCGCAACCCACGTCGAAACCAGGTCGCCCCCAAGTCTCGATCAGTGTAAGGCCGATTTCAGCCGATTCAAGGCCGGAGCGCGCGGCGCCGTTCGTTCGACCCGCGCCCACGCTGCTCCGGTCCGCGAGGGGTGAGACCCCTGAATGCCCGGATCGTTCCGTGCCCCGGGGAGCGGCCCCGATCGCCGGCCGGCGGCTTCGGCGCCGTCAGAGCTCGCGCTTGGCGAAACGTTCAGTCCACGCCTCTGCACCGCCCGTTCGTCCGGGCGCCGATCGGCCCGAGGCTCACAGTCGGGCGGGCCGGCCGCCCCGGTCAACCGTTGCTGGGGACCGGCGCGTCAGCGCCCCTTCAGCACCCTCGCCCGCTCGACCTGCCAATCCCGCTCCTTCTCGGCCGCGCGCTTGTCGTGCTGCTTCTTGCCCCTGGCGAGGCCGACCGAGAGCTTCGCGCGGCCGTTGCTCCAATAGAGCTCGAGGGGCACGAGCGTGTATCCCCGGCGCTCGACGAGGCCGGTCAGCCGATCGATCTCCCTGCGGTGGAGCAGGAGCCGGCGCGTGCGTGTCGGGTCCGTCTCGACGTGGGTCGATGCCGACAAGAGCGGGGTGATGTGCGCGCCGAGAAGCCAGGCCTGATTGTCGCGCAGCACGACATAGGCCTCCGTGAGCTGCGCCTTCCCTGCGCGCAAGCTCTTCACCTCCCAGCCCTTGAGCTCGATCCCGGCCTCGAAGTCCTCCTCGATGAAGTAATCGAAGCGGGCCTTCCGGTTCTGCGCGATCGTGCGCTCGGGGTGCTGCTTTCCCTGCTTCCTGGCCATGGGAGCGCAATGATCCTAGAATGCAAAACAAAAAACATCTCCCGGAGGCTTCCCGTATGAACGAACGCGCAGCCGAGCGGCGACGCTCGCTGCACGGCGAGTGGACGTCTCGCCTCGGCTTCATCCTCGCCCTCGCGGGCTCCGCGGTGGGGCTCGGCAACATCTGGCGGTTCCCATACCTCGCAGGCGAGAACGGAGGAGGGGCATTCGTCCTCGTCTACCTCGTGTTCGTCTTCGGTATCGGGCTGCCGATCATGATGGCGGAGGTGCTGATCGGGCGCCGCGGCCGGCGTAACCCCGTCACGACGATGGGGCTTCTCGGCGAGGAAGAGACGGGGAGGTCCGGCTGGCGCGTCGTCGGCGGGCTCGGAGTCGTCACCGGGTTTCTGATCCTGTCGTTCTACAGCGTGATCGCCGGTTGGACGCTGTCGTACATCTTCCACAGCGCGTCCGGAGCGTTCAGGAACGCCGGAGCGGATACGGTCGGGGCGATCTTCCAGTCGCTCGTCGGCAACGAGCTCGCGACGGGCGCATGGCATACGCTGTTCATGGCGTTGACGATCGGCGTCGTCGTGCTCGGCGTCGAGCAGGGCCTCGAGAGGGCCGTGCGCATCATGATGCCGGTGCTCATCGCGCTGCTCCTCGTGCTGCTCGGCTACAGCATGACGACCGGCAGCTTCGTCGATGCCTTGGTGTTCCTGTTCGAGCCCCGGTTCGACGAGCTGAGCGGCGAGGCCGTGCTCGATGCGCTCGGTCAGGCGTTCTTCACGCTGAGCGTCGGGATGGGGGCCGTCATGATGTACGGCGCGTACCTGCCGGAGAAGGAGTCGATCCCGCGCTCGTGCGTTGCCGTCGTCGCATTGGATACGTCGATCGCGCTCCTTTCCGGGCTCGTGATTTTCCCGATCGTGTTTGCGAACGGGCTCGATCCGGCGTCGGGCCCGGGGCTCGTGTTCCAGTCGCTGCCGCTCGCTTTCGGCCAGATGCCGGGCGGCGTAATCGTCGCGGTGCTGTTCTTCGTGCTGCTGACGTTCGCCGCGTGGACGTCCGCGATCAGCCTGATGGAGCCTGCCGTCGCGTACTTCATGGAGACGCGCGGCCTCGATCGTCCGAAAGCCGCGTTGCTCGTCGGCGGGACGATCTGGCTGCTCGGGTTCTTGACAGTCATGTCGTTCGGCGCGTGGTCCGACGTCACCTTCTGGAACGGCACGTGGTTCGACAACATCGATTACTTGTCGAACAACGTGTTTCTGCCGCTCGGCGGCCTCGCGATCGTCGTATTCGCCGGTTGGGTCATGGCGCGCAACTCGACTGCCGACGAGCTCGATCCGGCAGCGGGGCGCGGCTATCGAGTCTGGCGCTGGACGGCCCGCTACGTGGCTCCGGTCGCAGTCGCGCTCGTGCTGCTGAACGCCGTCGGTATATTCTGAGCCGATGCGCACCGTTCACCGGAGCTGCCGTGTGCCGCATACGGCCGAGGAGATGTTCGACCTCGTGAACGACATCGAAGCGTACCCGGAGTTTCTGCACTGGGTGCGCGGCGCGCGCATCGACGAGCGCGGTGACGGCTACATGAAGGCGACGCTCGATATCGGCATCGGCGGCATTCACAAGAGCTTCACGACGCTGAACACGTTCGAGCGGCCTCACCGGCTCGACATCGAGCTCGTCAGCGGGCCTTTCCGCCACCTCGACGGCTTGTGGGAGTTCGAGGACGTCGGCGACGGCGAATGCGAGGTATCCGTGACCTTGTCTTTCGAGGTGATCGCGTCCCCGTTGTCGATGGTGTTCTCGATGCTCTTCGAGGAGCTCGTTCGCGCGCAGGTCGCCGCCTTCGTGCAGCGGGCAGAGGCGCTCTATGGCCGCTGAGACGACGGAGCGCGAGACCGTCGAGGTCGTTTACGCGACGCGAGCCGAGCAGCGCATCGTCACGCTCGCGTTCACGCCCGGGATGACGGCCCGAAGCGCCGTCGATGCGTCCGGGCTGCTCGACGTCTTTCCCGAGATCAACGCGAGGCCGCTCGTGCTCGGCGTGTATGGCGAGCCCGTCGCGCCGGACCAGCCGCTGTCGCCGGGCGATCGGGTCGAGATTTGCCGGCCGCTGCTGCGTGACCCGCGCACGCTGCGGCGGGAGTTGCTGAAGCTGGGACAGGTCATGGGCCTTCCCGGGCGAAGGCTGAGCGGGCATTCGAGCGTGGACGACGGCTACTAGGCGCACCGAGCACGTCCCGCTCGGAGCACGCCTCGCACGAAACGCGCCCGGGCGGCGAACATTGCGCCGAACCGTGTCAGTCGTCGCTCGCGGCGACCTCCGTCGCCTCCATCACCTCTCTCGGGTCGAGCTCCTCGGCCGGGTCGACCACCATGCCACGCGGCGGAACACGCGTTTCGATGCGCACGACGCGATCGTCCTCGAAGAAGACCGTCACCCAGTAGCGCGTGACATCGCGCCGGCGTCCCTGCCGGAAAAAGTACGTGTAGTCCCAGCGGTCCGCGTGGAAGGGATCGGAAATCAGCGGCGTTCCGAGCAGAAACTGCACTTGGCTGCGCGTCATGCCTTCGCGAACCTGCTCGAGATCCGCGACGTCGACCACGTTGCCCTGTTGCACACTCATGCGGAATGCACAGCCGCTCGCGGCAACGGCGACGAGGGCGGCGCACAGCACGGCGACGGGCGCGCGCCAAGCAGCGCCGACACGCGGGAGCGCGCGGCTCGAGAGGTGGAGAGCTCTGCGTGTATGGGCCATAATTGAGCCGCGGATCATACCCCATTTGACACAGGGGAGTAGACAGTGGAAGGGCGGCAGGATCTTCGTAAAGCCGGATTGAAGGTGACTTCGCCGCGCCTCAAGATCCTGGAGGTCTTGGAGAAGAGCGAGGAACGCCACCTGTCGGCGGAGGCGATCTACCGCTTGCTGCTCGACGCCGGTGAGGAGCTGGGCCTCGCGACCGTGTATCGCGTGCTCACGCAATTCGAGCGCGCGGGCCTCGTGACCCGTCACAACTTCGAAGGGGGCACCGCGGTATTCGAGCTGGCGGACCGCAACCATCACGACCATATGGTGTGCCTCGACACCGGTAAGGTCATCGAGTTCTTCGACGAGCGGATCGAGCAAATCCAGCGCGAGATCGCGCGCCGCTACGGCTACGAGATCGAGGACCATAGCCTCGTGCTGTACGTGCGGCCGAAGGCGAACTGAGCGGCAGGCTTCTTCGCGTCGACGCCGAGCGCGTCATCGGCGCAGCGACGGCGAGCACATGCGGCGCGTTCTCCGCCGCTGCGGCTGGCACCACGTTACGCATCTGCGCCGGTGCGGCGGCTGCGCCTCGCTGACCGTCGTCGCGTCGGCGCAGCGGATTTCGCCGCGCGGCCGATCATTTCCGCGGCGTGCGCGCGCGTGACCGCGGTGATCTCGACGCCGCCGAGCATTCTCGACAGCTCCTCGACGCGCTCCTCCGCCGATAGCCGCCGCACGGTCGTCCGGCTCGTTTTACCGTCCGTCTCCTTCGCGACGTGATAGTGGTGACGTCCGTGGCTCGCGACCTGCGGCAGATGCGTCACACAGAGGACCTGACGGTTCGCGGCGATCTTCGCGAGCTTGCGGCCCACGATCTCGGCGACGCCGCCGCCGATCCCCGCGTCCACCTCGTCGAACACGAGCGTCGGCACCGGCGACGCGTCCGCACCGACGACCTCGATTGCGAGCCCGATCCGCGAGAGCTCCCCACCTGACGCGACTTTCGCGAGCGGCCCGAACGGCTGCCCCGGATTCAGCCGCACCCGAAACTCGACCCGGTCGAGACCCGTGCCGTCCGCGCGGTCGCGCGGCTTCTCGTCGATCGCGACCTCGAACAGGCCGTGCGCGAGCCCGAGCTCCGGAAGCTGCTCGGTCACCGCGGCCGAGAGCTTCGCCGCGACCTCTCGGCGCGCCTTCGACAATTTCGTCGCGGCTGCAAGATAGGCCGCTTCCGCACGCTCGGCGGCCGCGGAAAGCGCCTCGATCGAGTGGGCCGCTCCGCCCAGCTCGTCGATCCGCGCGCGGAGCGAAGCGAGCACCCCCGGGAGCTCGTCCTCGGTGACGCCGTGCCGGCGCGCGAGCGTCCGGATCCTCGACAGACGCGTCTCGACCGCGTCGAGCCGCTCGGGGTCAGGCTCGAGGCGCTCCCGATAGTGCACCAGCGCGAGCGCCGCCTCGCGGAGCTCGATCTCGATGCTTGCGAGCATCTCGGCCGGCTGTCGGAGCGTTTCGTCGTCCTCGACGAGCCGAGCGATCTCCTGCGCGGCCCGGGCGACGAGCGCGTGCGCGCTGACGTTCTCGGCCTCGTAGACCGCCTGGATCGCGAGGTCGAGACCGCTCGCGAGCTTGTCGACGTTCGCGAGTCGGCCGCGCTCCGCATGGAGGCGCGCGGGCTCGCCGTCCTCGAGCGCGAGCGCTTCGAGCTCGGACGCCTGGAAGCGCAAGAGCTCGAGCTCGGCGTCCCGCTGCCGGTGGCCGCTCTGCGCCGCGTCGAGCTTCGCGCGCGCGTCCTGCCAGTCGCGATACGCCGCCGCGACGTCGCGCACGAGCGGCTCGAGCCCGCCGTGAGCGTCGAGGAGCGCGCGCTGGTTCGCGCCGTCGAGCAGCGACTGATGCGCATGCTGGCCGTGGATGTCGACGAGCAGGGACCCGATCTGCTTCAGGTCCGCGAGCGTGACCGGCTGATTGTTCACGAACGCGCGGGACCGGCCGTCTCGGCCGATGATGCGCCGCAGCGCGCAGCGGTGCTCGTCGTCGAGGCCGAGCTCCTCGAGCCGCGCGAGCGCGGCGTGTCCGGGCGGGCATTCGAACAGCACGCCGATCTCGGCCCGGTCCGCGCCGTGGCGGACGACGCTCGCGTCCGCGCGGTCGCCGAGCGCGAGGCCGAGCGCGTCGACGAGGATCGATTTCCCGGCGCCGGTCTCGCCCGTCACGACGGAGAGCCCGTCGCCGAGCTCGACCTCGACCTCGTCGATCACGGCGAAGTTCTTGACGCGGATGAGGCTCAGCATCGCGCGCACCCCGTTGTCCGGCGGCTTCCGCGCGGCATGCGCCGTGCGGCGTATCGGCGTCGGGGGCCGCCGCGGGCGGCAATCGGGATTCGCGTCATCGCGACGGCAGCGGGCGGCCGAAACGGGTCGCGCTGCCCCAGTTCAGCTTCGAACGGAGCAGCTCGTAGTAGTTGTAGTCCCGCGGATGCAGCAGCGTGACGCGCGCTTCGGACGCGCGGATGCGCAGCGCCCCGTCGGGCAGAAGGGTCCCGTATTCGTCGCCGTCGCAGGCAACGAGGGCGGGGACTTGCGTGCCGGGATGGAGCCTCACCTCGATCACGCTGTTCGGATCGAGCACGAGCGGCCTGTCGCTCAACGTGTGCGGACAGATCGGCACCATCACGATCGCGTTCAGGTTGGGCTGGATGATCGGGCCGCCGCAAGAGAGCGCGTACGCGGTCGAGCCCGTCGGCGTCGCGACGACGAGCCCGTCGCCGCCGTGCGTATTAACGTAGCTGCCGTCGATCCATGTCGCGAAGTCGAGAATTCTGCTGCTTCCGCGTTTTTGCAGCACGACGTCGTTCAGCGCGATCATCGGCCCCGGGCGCTCGCCGTCGCCGACGAGCTCCGCCTCGAGCATCCGCCGCTCCTCGGCGAGGTGATCTCCGGAAAGGATCGAGTCGACCGCGTCCAAGGCCTGCTCCGGCAGGATGTCCGTCAGAAAGCCGAGCTTGCCGAGGTTGATGCCGAGAAGCGGGACGCCGTGCAGCGCGACGCGCCGCGCCGCGTGCAGCATCGTTCCGTCGCCGCCGATCGCGACGATGACGTCCGCCCGGGTCGCGAGCTCCGCCTCGTCGACGAGATCGACGTCGCCGAGCTTGCGGGCGATCGCCTCCGCGGACGGCGGCGCGACGATCCGGGCGTTGCGGGATTTGACGTGCGAGATCACGCGGGAGGCCGTCTCCGCGACCTTCGCGTCCGACAGCCGCCCCCAGAACCCGACGTGCTCGAACTTGTATTCCATGCGGACCGCGGGTTGATCGGACGCCCCCGGGCGGCATTGTAGCGGTAAACCCGAACGGAACGGGAACGGCCTCGGGCGTGTCGAAACGGCAGCCCGTGCGCTTGACAGTCGCGCGAGCCCGTTGCTAGCTTGCACGACGCGCAAATTCGGGCAATTACAAGGGGTTGCAGCCGGGGTGGCTCGCCCCCCGGACGGGCAATGCCGAGACTATGGCGGTCAGGAAAGGAGACTTACCCGACGAGCGCGCACAGCATCTGCTGAGAGTGCTGGTCGACAAGTACATTCGAGAAGGTCAGCCGGTCGGCTCCCGGACGCTTTCGCGCGATTCCGGTCTCGATCTGAGCCCCGCGACGATTCGCAACATCATGGCCGACCTCGAGGAGATGGGGTTCGTCACGTCTCCGCATACCTCCGCCGGGCGCATTCCGACGATCAAGGGCTATCGGCTGTTCGTCGATACGCTGATCAAGCTGTCGCCTCCGAAGGAGGAGGAGCTGTTGCCCTTCCGCGAGAAGCTGCAGGAGGTGGCCGGCGAGGACCCCCAATCTCTCGCGACGTCCGTCTCGTCGCTTCTGTCGATGCTGACCCAGCTCGCCGGCATCGTGACGGTCCCGCGGCGGCAGCATTCGTCGCTTCGCCAGATCGAGTTCCTGCCGCTGTCGGGCCGTCGCGTGCTCGCGATTCTCGTCGTCAACGAGCGGGAGGTGCACAACAAGATCCTGCACGTGCACCGCGACTTCACGGAGGACGAGCTGCGTCAGGCAGGCAACTACTTGACGGAGCAGTTCGGCGGCCGGAAGCTGCGCGACGTGCGTGCCGAGCTCGTGAAGAAGCTCGAGGAAACCCGCGAGTCGATGAACGCGCTGATGGTCGAGGCGATCCAGCTCGCGCAGCAGGCCGTCCCGGAGGAGACGACGCAGCCGGGGTACGTGGTCTCCGGCGAGTCGAACCTGCTGCTCGAGGAGCTCGGCGACATGGAGAAGCTGAAGTCGCTGTTCAACGCGTTCAGCCAGCAGCACGACATGCTGCGCCTGCTCGACCAGAGCCTGAACGCGGACGGCGTGCAGATCTTCATCGGCCAGGAGTCGGGCTACCAGATCCTCGAGCAGTGCAGTATCGTCGCAGCCCCTTATACGACCGAAGACGACACGATGGGCGTGCTCGGCGTGATCGGCCCGACGCGGATGGCGTACGAACGGGTCATTCCGATCGTCGATTTGACGTCGAAGCTGCTCGGGCGCGCCTTGAAGTCCGAGAACTAGCCCCCATAGCTTCGTTTCACGGTTTGATGATCTGCGGCCAACGGCCGACGGAGGAGCTTTTTCATGACCGAAGCCACGGAACGGGATTCGCGCGAAGCGCGGGAACGGGCCGCTGCCGAGCAAGAGAGCGTGATCGAGCGGGCCGAATCGGGCGACGCGGGAGCCGAATCGACCCCGGTCTCGGAAAGCGACGCCGGCGGCTCGGGCCGGTCTGCCGCCGCCGACGAGGTCGAGGCGCTGCGGCGCGAGGCGGAGGAGAACTGGAACAAGTACCTGCGGGCGGTGGCCGAGCTCGACAACTACCGCAAGCGCAGCGCTCGTGAGCTCGAGACGGTGCGCCGCTACGCCGCCGAGCGGCTCGGTCAGGCGCTGCTGCCGGTCCGGGACAGCATGGAGGCGGCGCTTGCCGCGGCGGACACCGTCGACGTGAAGACGCTGATCGAGGGCGAGCGCGCGATGCTCAAGCTTTTCGACGAGGCCTTCGAGAGCGTTGGGATCCGCCAGATCGACCCCACGGGGCAGCCGTTCGACCCGACGAAGCACGAGGCGATGGCGATGCAGCCGAGCGCGGAGCATGCGCCGAACACCGTCATCACGGTCATCCAGAAGGGCTACGAGCTGCACGACAGGCTGCTGCGTCCGGCCCGCGTCATCGTTGCGGCGCCGGCGACACAGGGCGAAGGCTGACGAGCGGGGTTGAATTACGAGGCTCGTCCCCCATTTACGGCACTGTAACGGGATTCGGGGCCGGCGGGGCCCGAGAAGGGTGTCGAAGAAATGGTGTCAGACACCTTTTTCTTCGCATGTTGCGATCGCCTCATAGCCCCCAGAGAGAAGGTGTCTGACACCATTTTCCCCCGCGCGGCGAATCGAGCACGGTTTCTTCAATTCAGGCGAGCTGAGGTGTAGCAGTCATGGGACGAGTCATTGGGATCGATCTGGGAACGACGAATTCGTGCGTCGCCATCATGGACGGCGGCACGCCGAAGGTCATCGAGAACAGTGAAGGCGATCGCACGACGCCTTCGATCGTCGCGTTCACGAAGGACGGCGAGGTGCTGGTCGGGCAGACCGCGAAGC
>CAZKNH010000148.1:0-9157 GCA_964553875.1 uncultured Gammaproteobacteria bacterium
TCGACACACTCCCCGCAACCTTCGCTCCCAACGCCTGCAGCCGCTCCTTTGCCTCCTCCCGAGTCATGGATGACAGCGTCCCGGTTATCACGATCGTCTTGCCTGCGAGCGGGTGCTTCGTTTCCTGAGTCCGCGCGACCTTTGGCCAATGAACACCTCGCTCGCGCAGCAGCGCGATCACGTCTCTGTTGTGCGCTTCCTGGAAAAATGCCCGTATCTTTGCGGCCACCACGGGACCAACTCCCGGCACTTCCTTGAGCTGCTCCTCGGTCGCTTCCATCAGAGGCGCGATATCGCCGAAGTGATTTGCAAGCGCCGCAGCGGTGACTTCGCCAACTTCCGGAATGCCGAGTGCGTAGAGAAATCGAGGCAGTGTCGTCTTCTTGCTCTTCTCGAGCGCACCGATGAGATTGCGTGCCGATTGCTGGCCCATGCGCTCGAGCTCGACGAGTTGCGGCACTTCGAGCACATAGAGATCGGCCGGGGTTTTGACGAGTCCGCGCTCTACGAGCTGATCGATCAGCTCCGTGCCAAGACCCTCGATATCCATTGCTCGACGGGAGGCGAAATGGCGCAGAGACTCCTTGCGCTGCGCAGGGCAAAAGAGGCCGCCCATGCAGCGAGCGACCGTCCCCCCTTCCGCCTGCTGGACATCGGAACCGCAAACGGGACAGCTCTTCGGTAGATCAACGATGCGTGCGTCAGCGGGTCGGCGATCCAGCACGACCGACACGACCTCCGGTATGACGTCGCCTGCGCGCCGGATGACGACCGTGTCCCCCTCTCGAACGTCCTTGCGGCGCATCTCATTGATGTTGTGCAACGTAGCGTTGCTGACGGTGACGCCTCCAACGAACACCGGCTCGAGGCGAGCCACGGGCGTCAGGGCACCGGTTCGCCCGACCTGGAACTCGATCCGCCTTACCACGGTGAGTTCCTCTTGCGCTGGGAATTTATGGGCGATCGCCCAACGCGGCGCACGCGCGACATAGCCGAGGACATCCTGCCATGCCAGCTCGTTGACCTTATAGACGACACCATCGATGTCGTACGGTAATTCGGGTCGCTTTTGGCCGATAGTGTCGTAATAGGCCAAACAGGCCTGAATTCCCTCTAGCACTCTCCATTCGGGGCATGTCTTAAGCCCCATCTCCTGGAGCGCCTCGAGAATTTGGCTCTGTCGAGCGGGCAGATCCCAGCCCTGAACGTCGCCGAGTCCGTAGAAGAACACGTCGAGCGAGCGCTCGGCGGTGACCTTCGGATCGAGCTGCCGCAGGGAGCCTGCTGCCGCGTTGCGCGGATTCATGAAGACCTTCTCGCCCTTCTCGGCGGCCCGGCGGTTCAGTGCCTCGAACGCCCGCTTCGGCATGAACACTTCGCCCCGCACCTCGAAAACGGCAGGCGGTTTCCTCGTCCGAAGCCGCAGCGGGACGCCCCGGATCGTCCGGACGTTACGTGTCACGTCCTCGCCGACCATCCCGTCTCCTCGCGTGGCCGCGAGCACCAGCACGCCGTCCTCGTAGCGCAGGCTAATGGCGGTGCCGTCCAACTTGGGCTCGCCGACGAACTCGATCTCTGTCGCATCGATACCGTTCGCTCGAAGCCGGTCGGTCACGCGCTTTTCGAACGCAAGCAGATCCTCCATCTTGAACGCGTTCTCCAGCGACAGCATCGGCTTGCTGTGCCGCACCTCGCGGAATTCGTCGGCGGGCCTTCCGCCGACACGCTGCGTCGGCGAATCGGGCGTGACGAGCTCGGGATGCTCCGCTTCGAGCGCGCGGAGCCGTTGCATCAAACGGTCGTATTCCGCGTCCGGAATGGTCGGGGCATCGAGAACGAAGTACCTGTAGTTGTGCTCCTCGATCTCGCGACGAAGCCGCTCGATCTCCGCCACCACCTGATCGTTCGGGCCGGCCATGCTGGATGACTCACGAAGACGCGGATTGGACTCGGTAGCTGATCAGTTCCTCGCGTATGTAGCGCTCCCGCTGAATGCTCCAGGTACTACCTCGATCGTCGAAGAGCTCCGCGTCCAGGCGATGAGCAAGCGACCGCGCCGTTTCGACCATCGCGTCGAACCGGTCCACAGGATCCCCCACTCCCGGCAGAACCATGAAGAAGCTCATACCGGCTAGCGGCTCATCGAGTCGTTCGAGATCGAACGAGCCGGGCTCCGTCAGACTCGCGACGCTGAAGCGGGGCTCACCCGGCACATCTTCATGGTAGGAATGGAAAATGCCGTATCGCCCGTGCTCGAGGCCCTCGTCCCGCAATGCACGGACGGCCTCTGCGGCAAGCAGCGAGTCGGCCCGCGGAACGAACCGGAGAGCGACGATCTTCTCGATTCGAAGCGGCTGCTCCTGCGTCTCCGTGGAAGCTTCGGCCGGCTGCTCGCTCTCGCCGACCTCCGCTACGTCGTCGTCAACCGAATCGCTTGCGACGGCTCCTCCGTCCGGAGTGCCGAACAGCACTTCGTCCGAGACAAGCTCATCATCGGCTGCGAGGCGCGGCTCGCTGCGCCGCCGCCCCCGCAGACGTTCCGTCCCACTACGGCGTATGACGCCGCGACCCCACAGGTAAATGCCGGCAACGAGCATGACGCCCAGAGCCAGCAGCACCCAGCGCAACTCGGCCATCGGCTTGGCCTCTACATTGCAGCAAGTTGCACAGCTTCATCGAGATCGACTGCGACCAGCCGTGAGACGCCCGGCTCGTGCATCGTGACGCCGCTGAGCTGGTGCATCGCCTCCATCGTAGTCTTGTTGTGCGTGATGATCACGAACTGCACCCGCTCGGACATCTCCTTCACGATGTCGCTGAAGCGACCGACGTTGGCGTCATCCAGCGGCGCGTCGACCTCGTCGAGCAGACAGAACGGCGCCGGATTGAGCTCGAAAATCGAGAACACGAGCGCAACCGCCGTCAATGCCTTCTCGCCGCCTGACAATAGATGAATGGTGCTGTTCCTCTTGCCGGGCGGCCGCGCCATGATGGTGACGCCCGCCTCGAGGAGATCCTCGCCGTCGAGCTCCAGATAGGCATGGCCGCCGCCGAAGAGACGCGGGAAGAGCCGCCCCAGCCCTTGATTCGCCTTGTCGAACGTCTCCTTGAAACGAGAGCGGGTTTCCCGATCTATCTTTCGGATCGCCTCCTCGAGCGTCTCGAGCGCTTCGGTGAGATCCGCGAACTGCGAGTCGAGGTACTTCTTGCGCTCGGACTGCTCCTGGAACTCGTCGATCGCGGCGAGATTGATCGCCCCAAGGCGCTGGATCTTCCGCTCGATCGATTCGAGCGTCTCGTTCCAGACGGCCGTCGACGCATCCTCGGGAAGATCGGCGAGGACCTGCTCGAGCTCGAAACCGGTCTCCTGAAACTGCTCGGCGACGGTCTCGAGACGGACTTGCGCCTCCCGCGCCGCGAGTCGCACCGCGTCCGCCGCCTCGCGTGCGGCGGCCACGGCCTGCTGCGCCTCGTTGCGGCGCTGCTCGAGCTCGCGAAGCTGTCCATCGAGCGATTCGACGGCCGAGCGCGCTTCGGCGAGCTTCGCCTCGACGGCGGTGCGCTCATCCGCAAGACGCGCCAGCTTGCTCTCGTCGTCCGACAGCGGCTCCACCGCCGCTTCGAGCTGGCGTTGCAGCTCGTCGCGGCGCTTCGACAAATGTTGCTGCTGAGCGAGCACTCGGGCGAGCGCGGCGCTCGCGGATTCCTTCGAGTTCCGGCGCGACTCCACCTTGATCGCAAGCTCGTGAGCGATCTGACGATGCTCCTCGGCACGGGCCCGCGCCTCGGAAACCACCGTCTGATGATGGTCGCGCTCCGCTTCGAGCTGCTCCCTCACGCTGCCAAGCTCTTCGAGGACGCGCGCCGCCTCCTCGCGACGGGCGACGCACTCCGCGAGCTTGGCGTCGAGCCCCTCTCGCTCGGCCGCAAGCTCCGCGATCGTGTCATCGAGAACGCGCGCGCGGCTGCGCAACTGCTCGAGCTCGCCCCGCGACGACTCGAGCTGCGTCTTCGCCTCGGCGTAGCGCTGCTGCTTCAGGTTCGCGTCCTGCTGCGCCTGCTTCCGCGAGTCCTCGAGCTGCTCGATTCGCTCTCGCGTTTGCACGAGCGCTCTGGCAACGTCTTCGACCTCGGCGGCGGTCGTCTCCGTCTGCCTCTTCAGGCGGGAAATCTCTTCGCCGCGGGCGATGACACCGATCTCCGGGTCGTCGCTCCGGTTGATTCGCAGCCAGTGCCGACCAATCCACGTGCCGTTCGGCGTGATGATCGATTCGCCGTCCGAGAGCTCGGCACGAAGCCGAATGGCCTCCTCGAGCGTCGGCACGGCTCGGATCCCGGCGAGGAGCGGCTGCGCCGACGGCGGGCCCTTGACGAGGTCCGCGAGCCACTGCTTGCCGTCGTCCTGCGGATCCCGGCGGTGGCCGGACTCCTCGAGCAACGCGAGCCCGCCCTCGGTCAGCTCGGCGAGGCTCTCGGCGATGTCGTCGAGTGCCGCGACGCTCACGGCCTGCAAATAGCCGCCGAGCACGGTCTCGACGGCGCGCTCCCAGCCCGGCTCGACCGCGAGGCGCTCCGCCAGGCTGCGCCGGTCGACGACGGGCGCACGCTCGAGCCATTCGCCGACCTGCTTCGTCGTCTTGCCCAGCGCGGCCTCCTGCAGCGCCTCGAGCGACGCGAGACGGCCTCGGTCGTTCTGCAGCTGCGCACGCAGCCGGTCGAGGTGCTCGGAGGTCTGCTTCTCCTGCTCTCGAAGCTCCTGGATCTGCTGCCAGACGGCGTCGAGCAAGCGTGCGGCCTCGGCGCACTCGGCCTGCAGCGTCTCCTCCTCCGCCGCCAATTGATCGAGCCGCGCCTCGAGCTCCTCGAAGCGAAGCGCGTCGCGTTCCGCCGCCTGCCGCTCCTGCTCGCGCGCAAGGCGATCTCGCTGCGCGGAGAGTTGCTCGAGCCGCGCTTCCTCGACCTGCGCGGCGCTCTCCATGTTCGCGATATCGCGGGCGACCTGCTCCCAGCGGCGGCGCCAGTCCTCCATCGCCGCCTCCGCCTGCTGCAGCGCCTCCTCGGCCGCGGCGCGCGCGAGGTTCGCCTCCTCGAGGCCCGGGTTCAGCTCCTCGAGCGCGAGCTCGAGCTGCTCGAGCTCGAGCTGATCGTTCTCGACGTGCGCGCGGATTTCCTCGAGCTGCAGCTCTGTCTGCTCCAGGTCCTCCCGCTGCCGTTGCATCAGCTCCTTGCGGTGCTTGATCGACTGCTCGAGGCGCGCGATCTCGGCCCCGACGCGGTAATACTCGCCCTGAACCGCATTCAGCGCCTCGTTGCGCTCCCCGACCTCGCGCCGCAGCCGCTCCGATCCCTCGTCCGCTTCGCGCTGCGCCGCGACCGCTGCCTCGAGCGCCTGGCGCTTCTCGGCGAGCTGCTCGTCCTGCGACGCGACCTCGGCCCGCAATGCCTTCATGCGCAGCGCGAGGAGCTCCGCCGTCACACGCCGTTGCTGCGCTTTCAGCTGCTTGTACTGCTCGGCAGCCCTCGCTTGCCGCTGGAGATGGCTCAGGTGCTTCTCCACCTCGTCCCGCACATCCGCGAGCCGCTCGAGATTCTCGCGCGTGTGCCGGATGCGATGCTCCGTCTCACGGCGGCGCTCCTTGTACTTCGAGATGCCGGCCGCCTCCTCGAGGAAGGCACGGAGCTCGTCGGGCTTCGCCTCGACGATGCGCGAAATCATGCCCTGCTCGATGATCGAATAGCCGTTCGAGCCGAGCCCGGTGCCGAGCAGGATGTGCGTAATGTCCTTGCGGCGGCAGCGGCCGCCGTTCAGAAAGTACTGCGACTGGCCGTCCCGCGTGACCACGCGCCGCACGGACACCTCGTTGTAGTTCGCGTAGGCGCCGGTGATCGTCCTGTCGCTGTTGTCGAAGACGAGCTCGACGCTCGCCTGACCGACCGGCTTGCGGGTGCTCGAGCCGTTGAAGATGACATCGGCCATCGAGTCGCCGCGCAGCGTTTTCGCCGAGCTTTCACCGAGCACCCAGCGGATCGCGTCGATGATGTTGGACTTGCCGCACCCGTTCGGGCCGACGATGCCCATGAGGTTGCTCGGGAACTTGATCGTCGTCGGATCGACGAACGTCTTGAAACCGGCGAGCTTGATCTTACTCAGGCGCATAAAGGTCCCGATCTCCGCAGCGCGTACATGATCGCTCGGACCAACTCCGATGGTTACGAATGACTCAAGGCCGCATAGCCCCCTTGGGGCGGGTAGTGTAAAGTAAAAGGCCAGCCAAAACGACGCACTCTCAGCGTCGCGTTCAACCCCTCCGAGAGCATCGAGCAACGTGTCGACTGCGTTCCCGCCAAAGCCTTCGCCGGCGATCCTCGAGACCTTTCCGAATCCGGAGCGCGGCCGCGACTACACGATCCGTATCCGCATCCCAGAGTTCACCTGTCTGTGCCCGAAGACGGGTCAGCCGGACTTCGCAACGCTCCACCTCGAGTACGTTCCGGACGCCGAGTGCGTCGAGCTGAAGTCGTTGAAGCTCTACATCTGGGCGTACCGAGGCGAAGGGGCGTTTCACGAGGCCGTCACGAACCGGATCGTCGACGATCTGGTCAGCCGGCTCGCCCCCCGATTCCTGCGCCTGACGGCGGAGTTCAACGTCCGCGGCGGGATCTACACGACGGTCGTCGTAGAGCACCGCCAGGAAGGCTGGAAGGGCACGCCGGCCGGCTTCGCAGAGCGCATCGGATAGACTTCCGCTCACGCCCTTCATATGTATAATCGCCGGTTTCGTGAAGTTGCTCTTGGAGGCAAGTTGTATGCCGGGCAAGAAGGCAGCCACCAAGAAAAAGAAGAAGACAGGTAGCAGCAAGACTGCCGGGAAGACCTCGCGGAAGGCGTCGAGCGGCACGGCCGCCGCGACCCGCAAGAAGGTCGGCCGGGCGGCATCCAAGAGTGCCCGGAAGACGACGAGCACCGGGAAGAAAGGGACTTCGAAGAAGACTTCCAAGAAGAAGGCCGCAACCGGGAAGAAGAAGGTAGCGGCCCCAAAGTCGACGTCGAAGAAGTCGAGGTCAGTTTCAAAACGGAAAGTAGTGGCTAAACCAGCGAGTTCGAAGAAAAAGGCTTCAGCGTCGAAAGCTGCCGCAGAGCGGCCGGAAAAGACCCAGGAGGTCGCCGAGAGCAGCGAGCCCAAATCGACCACGACCGCCGGCACGGATACCGGTGAGCTCAAGACCGCGTCGAGCGTGCTGTTCGGGCCGGTCCGCGGCTTCAAGCCCTACCAGCCGAAGAAGGGCGAGCCGTACATGAGCCCGGGGCAGCTCGAGCACTTCAAGAATATCCTGCTTGCATGGAAGCGCGAGCTGATGGAGGAAGTGGACCGGACCGTTCTGCACATGAAGGACGAGGCGGCCAACTTCCCGGATCCGAACGACCGCGCGACGCAGGAGTCCGAGTTCGGCCTCGAGCTCCGCACCCGTGACCGGGAACGCAAGCTGTTGAAAAAGATCGATGCCGCGCTGCAGCGCATCGAAGACGGCACGTACGGCTACTGCGAAGAGACGGGCGACGAGATCGGCCTGCGCCGACTCGAGGCACGTCCGGTCGCGACGCTTTGCGTCGAGGCCCAGGAGCGGCGCGAGCTGGCAGAGAGGCAGTTCCGCGACCGCGAGGATTACTACCGTTGAGTTCTCGCCGGCCGGCAGCGCTCCGCTGACGGCCGGCGGGCATCGCGGACCCGAGCCCGCATCAGGCGCAAACAGCGCGGGCGGCGTCGGGTCGATTCCCCGCTGACCCCGGTGTCCTACGTCGGACGCTTTGCGCCATCACCGACGGGACCGCTGCACGCCGGCTCCCTGCTGACCGCCGTCGCAAGCTTCCTGCACGCCCGGCAGGCCGGCGGGGAATGGCTCGTTCGCATCGAGGACATCGACCCGCCGCGCGAGGTGCCGGGGGCCGCCGACGAGATCCTGAGGACCCTCGAGGCGTTCGACCTGCACTGGGACCGCAGCGTGCTGCGCCAGAGCACGCGAGTCGACGCCTACGCCGCGGCCTGCCGCGACCTCGTCGAGCAGGGCCTCGCCTTCCGGTGCCGCTGCAGCCGAAGCCGCCTGCGCGCGTTCGCAGACGCTCACGAAGGCCCTGTCGGCTACCCCGGCACGTGCCGGGCGCTACGAGTGTCGGACGATGATTCGGCCGTGCGCATGCGCGTCGACGAGCCGTGGGCTCCGTTCGACGACGGCCTGCAAGGCCGTTTCGAGCCGCAACCCGTTCCAGGCTTCGGCGATTACGTGATCTGGCGGCGCGACGGCCTCCCGGCCTATCACCTCGCGGTCGTCCTCGATGACGCCCACCAGGGCGTCACGACGGTCGTCCGCGGGCGGGACCTCCTCGACTGCGTACCGGCGCAGCGGCATCTGCAGAGGGCGCTCGGCGTGCCCGAGCCCGTGTATCTCCATGTACCGGTCCTGACCGGGCCGACCGGTCAAAAGCTATCGAAGCAGACAGGAGCGCGGCCGGTCGACGCGCGGGATCGGAGTCGTGCGTGCGTCGCGACCCTGCGGCGGCTCGGCGCAGAGCCGCCTCGCGAGCTCGAAGGCGCGAAGCCCGAGGAGCTGTGGGATTGGGCGATCGCGCACTGGCGCATCGAAACGCTGCGCGGGATCGCCGAAGTGCCTTGCGAGGGCTGACGGACTGACGCCGCGGTCGCGCGGCCTCAGCTCACGTCACGCATGCTGAGCCGGATTCGGCCCTGACGATCGACCTCGAGAACCTTGACTTTGACGATATCGCCCTCGTGCAGCTTGTCGCTGACACGCTCGACGCGCTCGTTAGAGATCTGCGAGATGTGCACGAGGCCGTCCTTGCCGGGCAGGATCGCGACAAACGCGCCGAAGTCCATGAGCCGAACGACCTTGCCCTCGTAGACCTTGCCGACCTCGACCTCGGCCGTAATCATCTCGATCCGCTCGCGCGCAGCGCGGCCGGACGCGGCGTCCACGGACGCGATCTTGACCGTGCCGTCGTTCTCGATGTCGATCGTCGCGCCGGTCTCCTCGGTGATCGCCCGAATCACGGCGCCGCCCTTGCCGATCACGTCGCGAATCTTCTCCGGATCGATCTTGATCGTGATGATGCTCGGCGCCCAGTCGGACATCTGCTCGCGCG
>CAZKNH010000149.1:0-9043 GCA_964553875.1 uncultured Gammaproteobacteria bacterium
ATGAGAATCACCGTGCTCGGCTCCGCCGCAGGCGGCGGCTTCCCGCAGTGGAACTGCCACTGCCGCAACTGCGCGGGCGTGCGCTCGGGGACCGTGAGGGCGCGGCCCCGCACGCAGTCGTCGATCGCGGTCACGGGCAGCGATCCGGCGTCGTTCGTGCTCGTGAACGCGTCGCCCGACCTTCGCGCGCAGCTCGAGGCCCATGCGCCCGCGCGTCCGGAGCGCGGACCGCGCGACACCGGCATCGCCGCGATCGTCCTCGTCGACGCGCAGATCGATCACACGGCGGGACTGTTTCTGCTCCGCGAGGCGAGTGCGCCGTGGTCGATCTACTGCACGGACCGCGTCTACGACGATCTGACGCACGGCAATCCCGTGTTTCCGGTCCTCTCGCATTACTGCGGCGCGGAGCGTGTCGCGCTCGAGCCCGACGGACGGCCGTTCGCGGTCGCGGGCGCGCCGGGCGTCGAGTGGCGGGCGCTGCCCGTCGCGAGCAAGCCGCCGCCGTTCTCGCCGAACCGCGCCCGGCCCGAGCGCGGCGACAACGTCGCGCTCGTCTTGCGCGACGAGGCCTCGGGCCGATCGGCGCTCTACGCGCCGGGGCTCGGCGAGATCGACGAGACGATCCGGCGCGCGATGCACGAGGTCGACTGCGTGCTCGTCGACGGCACGTTCTGGAGCGACGACGAGATGGTCCGCGTCGGCGTGTCAGGCAAACGCGCGCGCGACATCGGCCACCTGCCGCAGAGCGGCCCCGGCGGGATGCTCGAGCACCTCGCGGAGCTGCCCAAATCGACGCGGAAGATCCTGATCCACATCAACAACACGAACCCGATCCTCGACGAGGACTCGCGCGAGCGGGCCGTGCTCGCCGAGCACGGCGTCGAGGTCGCATGGGACGGCATGGAGATCGAGCTGTGAGCACCGCACCGAGCACCATCGCGCGCAGCGACGACGAGCCCTGGAGCCGCGAGGAGTTCGAGCGGCGGCTGCGCGAGATGGGGAGCCGCTATCACATCCATCACCCGTTCAACGTGATGTTGAACACGGGACGCGCGACCCGCGAGCAGATCCAGGGCTGGGTCGCGAACCGCTACTACTACCAGATCAACATTCCGATCAAGGACGCGGCGATCCTCTCGAATTGCCCGGACCGCGAGGTGCGCCGCGCGTGGGTGCTGCGCATCCTCGATCACGACGGCTACGGCGACAATCCGGGCGGCATCGAATCGTGGCTGCGGCTCGCGGAAGCCGTGGGCCTCCGCCGCGAGCGCGTCGAGAGCCTCGTCGACGTGCTGCCCGGCGTGCGTTTCGCGGTCGACGCGTACGTCAACTTCGCGCGGCGCGCGCCGTGGCAGGAGGCCGCATGCTCGTCGCTGACCGAGCTCTTCGCGCCCGAGATCCACAAGCAGCGCCTCGCGAACTGGCCCGAGCACTACCCGTGGATCGAGCGGAGCGGGCTCGAGTATTTCCAGAGCCGCGTCGGGCTTGCGCAGCGTGATGTCGAGCACGGCTTGAAGCTCACGCTCGAGCATTTCACGACGCGTGCCGCGCAGGAGCGCGCGCTCGAGATCTTGCAGTTCAAGCTCGACGTGCTCTGGCAGATGAACGACGCGCTCGCGCTGCACTACGGGGTGACGACATGAGCGCTCCGTCCGATAACGCGCGCCCGCGCATCGGCAAGGGCTTTCGCCTGCAGTGGGAGGAGGCGCAGCAGGCGCACGTGCTGCTCTATCCCGAGGGCATGGTGAAGCTCAACGGCTCTGCCGGTGCGATCCTGAGCCGTTGCGACGGCGAACGCACGATCGCCGAGATCGTTGCCGATCTCGAAGCGGTGTACGGCGCGACGGGGCTCGAAGGCGACGTGAAGGCGTTCGTCGAGTTCGCGCTCGAGAAGAACTGGCTCGAGCTCGTTTCCGAGGAGGCACGCGCATGAGCGCGGTGCAAGCGGAGGCGCTCGAAAAGCCGGCAGTCGGTCCGCCGCTCTGGCTCCTCTGCGAGCTCACGTACCGGTGCCCGCTGCACTGCGTGTTCTGCTACAACCCGGTCGACATGCGGGCGACGGGGCCCGAGCTTTCGACGGACGACTGGCTCCGCGTGCTGCGCGAGGCGCGTGCGCTCGGCGCCGTGCAGCTCGGTCTCTCCGGAGGCGAGCCGCTCGCGCGCGACGACCTCGAGCAGATCGTCGCGGAGGCGCACACGCTCGGCTACTACGTGAACCTGATCACCTCCGGCATCGGGCTGAACGAGCAGCGCATCCGCGCGCTGAAGGAGGCGGGGCTCGACCACATCCAGCTCTCGTTCCAGGACTCGACGCGCGAGGTCAACGATTTCCTGAGCAGCACGCGGACGTTCGAGCTCAAGGCCAAGGTCGCGGCGCTGATCAAGCGCTACGACTATCCGATGGTGCTGAACGTCGTGCTCCATCGGCTCAACATCGACCACGTCGAGCAGATTCTCGACATGGCCGACCGTCTGGGCGCCGAGTACGTCGAGCTCGCGAACACGCAGTACTACGGCTGGGCGTGGAAGAACCGCGAGGCGCTCCTCCCGACCCGCGAGCAGCTGCAACGCGCGGAGGAGGCGACAGAGCGCTTCCGCGAGAAGGTCGGCTCGCGGATGCGGATCTTCTTCGTGATCCCAGACTACTTCGAGCGGCGGCCGAAGGCGTGCATGAACGGGCTCGGGTCGATCTTCCTGACGGTCGCGCCGGACGGCACGGCGCTTCCGTGCCAGTCGGCGCGGATCCTGCCGGGGATCGAGTTCCCGAACGTGAAGGCCAACGGCATTCGGGAGATCTGGTACGACTCGGACGCGTTCAATCGATTTCGCGGCTACGGATGGATGAAGGAGCCATGCCGGAGCTGCCCGGAGCGGACCCGCGATTTCGGCGGCTGCCGCTGCCAGGCGTATCTCTTGACCGGCGACCCGACGAACGCGGATCCGGTCTGCGAGCTGTCGCCGCACCACGGGCTCGTCACGGCCGCCGTCGAGCGGGCCGAGCGCGCGGCGCACGCGGGCGTCGAGCACCCGCTCGTCTTCCGCGATCACCGGGTGTGAGGGGCGGCGACGCGGCGGACCCGCCCATCGGCCGCCGGCTCGCGTAGACTGTCGCCCATGTCCTGGCTTTCCTGGCTATTCCTGATCGCCGTGTTGAGCCGCGCCGCGGTGCGCCTCTGGCTCGCGACCCGGCAGATCGCCGCGGTCGAGGCCCGGCGATCGAAGGTGCCGCTGCTCTTCGCGAACGACATCTCGGTCGCCGAGCACGAGACCGCGGCGGATTATTCGGCGGCGCGGATGCGGATCACGCGGGTCGGCGCCGTGACCGGCGCCGTCATCGCGCTCGGGCTCACGTTCGGCGGCGGCATTGCGGCCGTCGACGGGCTCTGGCGGGCCACATCGCTCGAGCAGCCGTGGCTCGGCCTCGCCGTCGTGCTGAGCGTGCTCGCGCTGATGAAGCTCGTCGAAGTCCCGTTCGCGCTCTGGCGGACGTTCGGCCTCGAGGCGCGCTTCGGCTTCAACCGGACGTCGCCGCGGCTCTTCGCGACGGACCTCGCGAAGCGCACCGTGATCGGAGCCGTGATCGCGGCGCCGATCACCGTCGGCGCGATCCTGCTGATCGAGCGGGGCGGGGCGTTCTGGTGGCTCTACGCGTGGATCGGCTGGCTCGCGGTGATGTTCGGGCTGACGTGGGCGTGGCCGCGCGTCGTCGCGCCGTGGTTCAACCGCTTCGCACCGCTGCCGGACCGCTCGCTCGCGAAGCGGCTCGAGGCGCTGCTCGAGCGCTGCGGGTTCGCGTCCGACGGGCTCTTCGTGATGGATGGCTCGCGCCGCTCCGCGCACGGCAACGCGTATTTCACCGGCGTCGGGCGCAACAAGCGCATCGTGTTCCTCGACACGCTGCTCGCGAAGCTCGATCCGCCCGAGATCGAAGCCGTGCTCGCGCACGAGCTCGGGCACTTCAGGCTGAACCACGTGCGGAGCCGGCTCGTCGCGTCGGCGCTCTTGTCGCTCGCGGGGCTCGGGCTTCTCGCCGTGCTCGCAGCAGACGACGGCTTCTATGCGGCGCTCGGGGTGCCGACGCCGTCCGCGCACGCGGCGCTGCTCCTTTTCATCGTCTGCGCGCCGGCCTTCACGTTCTTCGGCACGCCGCTCGCGGCGTGGTGGTCCCGGCGTCACGAGCTCGAGGCAGACGACTTCGCCGTCGAGCACACGAGCGCGCGTGCGCTCGCGGCGGCGCTCGTCAAGCTCTATCGCGACAATGCGGCGAATCTGACGCCGGACCGGCTCTACTCGGCGTTCTACGATTCGCATCCGCCCGCGCTCGTCCGCGTCGCGCGTCTGCGCGCGATCCCGGTGCCGTCGGGAGCCGAACCGGCAGCAGCGCCGCGGGCCGCGGTGCTAGAGTAGCCGCGATGGCAACGGGCAAGCGGATATGGGTCTTGAAGGCCGCCGCGGCGGCGGTGTGGCTCGGGCTCACGGGCTGTGCCGAGGAGACGCCGGCGCAGACGCCGGAAGCCGGGCGAGGGGCCGCGGAGACCTCGGGCGCGCCGACGGTCGAGGAGGCCCGTGAGTTCATCGCGGCCGCGGAGCGCGAGCTCGAGGCGCACGGCGAGCTCGCCGGGCGCGTCTTCTGGGTCCAGGCGAACTTCATCACGTTCGATACGAACTGGCTCGCGGCACGGATCGGCGCCGAGTCGACGGAGCTCGCGGTCCGGCTCGCGAACGGCACGAAGCGTTTCGACGGGCTCGACCTGCCGGAGGACCTCGCGCGAAAGATGAACATCCTGCGGACGGGGATCGTGCTGCCGGCGCCGTCGCGGCCGGGCGCCGCGCAGGAGCTCTCCGAGATCGCGACGTGGCTCGAATCGACGTACTCGACCGGCACGTTCGAGCATCGCGGCGAGCGGCTCGATCTGCCGGCGCTCGAGCGGATCATCGACCACTCCCGTGATCCCCAGGAGCTCGCCGAGGTCTGGGCCGGCTGGCGGACGGTCTCGATCCCGATGGCGGAGCGCTACGCGCGACTCGTCGAGATCGCGAACGAAGGTGCGCGCGAGCTCGGCTTCGAGAACCTCGCCGAGATGTGGCTCTCGGGCTACGAGATGGCGCCGGACGAGATCGAGGCAGAGGTCGATCGTCTGTGGGGCCAGGTCGAGCCGCTCTACGAGCAGCTTCATTGCGAGGTGCGCGCGCGCCTCAACGAGCACTACGGCGACGACGTGCAGCCGGTGGAGGGGCCGATCCGCGCGGACCTGCTCGGGAACATGTGGGCGCAGTCCTGGGCCAACATCTACGACATCGTCGCGCCCGAAGGCGCGGATGCGGGGATTGATCTGACGCGCATCCTCGAGGAGCAGGGCTACACGCCGCGGCGGATGATCGAAACGGGCGAGGCGTTCTTCACGTCGCTCGGCTTCGAGCCGTTGCCCGAGACCTTCTGGGAGCGCTCGCTGATCGAGCAGCCAGGCGACCGCGAGGTCGTCTGCCACGCATCGGCGTGGAACGTCGATGCGAGGGACGATCTGCGGATCAAGATGTGCACCGAGATCAACGCCGAGGATTTTCAGACCGTCCACCACGAGCTCGGCCACAACTTCTATCAGCGCGCGTACAACCACCAGGACTATCTGTTTCGAGAAGGCGCGCACGACGGCTTCCACGAGGCGGTCGGCGACTTCGTCGCGTTGTCGATCACGCCGGAATACCTGAAGCAGATCGGTCTGATCGACGACGTGCCGGACCCTTCGGCGGATCTCGGTCTGTTGATGCAACAGGCGCTCGACAAGATCGCGTTCCTGCCGTTCGGCATGCTCGTCGACCAGTGGCGGTGGCGCGTGCTGCGCGGCGAGATTTCGCCCGCGGAGTACAACGACGCGTGGTGGGCGCTGCGCGAGCGGTATCAAGGGGTGCGTCCGCCGGTCGAGCGGCCCGCGGATGCGTTCGATCCCGGCGCGAAGTACCACATTCCGGCGAACGTGCCGTACCTTCGCTACTTCCTGTCGTTCATCCTGCAGTTCCAGTTCCACGAGGCCGCCTGCAGGATCGCCGGCTGGGACGGCCCGCTGCACCGTTGCTCGATCTACAGCAACGAGGAGGTCGGCCGTAGGTTCCGCGAGATGCTCGAGCTCGGCGCATCCGTGCCGTGGCCCGAGGCGCTCGAGCGCTTCACCGGCACGCGCGAGATGGATGCCTCCGCGATCATCGCGTACTTCGAGCCGCTGATGGCGTATCTCGAGGAGCGCAACGCGGGCCGGCAGTGCGGCTGGTGAGGAAAATCGGGGTCAGACCCCGAAATCCGCGTGAAAATCGGGGTCAGACCCCGAATTTCCGGACGAATGGCTCCGTGAAATCAGGGGCTCCGTGAATTCGAACGCACCGATCCCACCGATTTCAAAAAAACAGAGGGGCCGACCCCGATTTCAGGAACACCGGCTCTGGCCCCGATCTCAGGAAAACCGGGTCTGACCCGATTTCATGAAACCGGGGTCTGACCCCGATTTCCGCGATTTCCAAGAAAAGCGGGTCTGACCCCGATTTCCGAAACCGGGTCTGACCCCAACTTTTGTAGGAAATCGGGGTCTGACCCCGATTTCGTTACTGAACCTGGATGGCGAAGCGGTCGCAGTAGGCCCTGAAGCGGGCGAGCTCCGTTTCGCGGTCGAGCCCGTACTCGGCGAGCGAGTAGCGGTGCACGCCGTGCTTGTGCTTCGGGTTCGCCGCGAGATGGCGCTCCATCGCGGCGCGCGCCTCGGGCATCAACGGCCAGCCGAGGAAGTCGTAGATGCGCTCGATCGTCTCGATCGGCCGGCTCTCGGTGTCGTCGTAGGAGACATCGAGGAACTGGTCGGCCGGCGCGAGATCGCGCACCGTCAGGAACCGATCGAGCGCGTCGGCCCAGCGACGCGTCCAGTCGGCCGCGATCGCGGTCGGGTCGGCGCGGTCGCTGAAGGCCTTGCGCAGCACGGTCGCATGGCTTGCCATCGACGCCATGACGCGGAGCGGATCGCGATGCGTCTGGATGATCTTCGCGTCGGGATAACGCTCGAGCAGCGCATCGAGCGCGAACAGGTGGCCCGGCGCCTTCAACACCCAGCGCTTGCCCGGACGACGCGCGTCGAGGTGCTGCAGGAACCGGTAGTGGAAGTCGTACGCGAGCGCCTGACCGCTCCGCTCGAACCAGTCCTCGTACGACGGCACGTCGTGCGTCGTATGGAACTGGATGCTCATGAACACGTTCGCCGTGATCGCGATGCACTCCTGCGGCAGATCCGGCGCGATCGGATGAATGCGCTTGAACTCGGGTGCGAGCCGATTCGCCCACGCGAGCCGCGCGGCCGTCTTGTCGCGCAGCATGCGCTCGTCCCCGATCGCGGCGGGCCGTGCCGGGAACATGACTTCCCACGTGAGCGGAACGCGGTTCTCCGCGTCCTCGGCCATCAGGTTGTGCAGCAGCGTCGTGCCGGTGCGCGGCAGGCCGATGATGAACACGGGCGCCGTGATCGTCCGCGACTCGATCGTCGGATCGGCGGCACGCTCGGCCTCCATGTACAGAAGGTTCTCGAGGAGGCTGACGATCATCTCGCGAACGGTGATCCGTCCGAGCGTCGTGAGCCGTGCCTCGCGCCGATAGGACTCGAGCAGCCGCTCTAGCGGCTCCTCGAACGCCCAGTCACCGAACTCGGCGAGGCCCGTGCGGCGGCGCGCCGCCTTCTTCAGCGACTCGAGCTCGAGCGACGGCCCTTCCACGCCGATCAGGCGCAACGCTTTACCGCCGGCATTCAGCACGCCGACTCCGGCGGCCACGCAGCTCTCTGAGAAGCTCATCGACGTAGAGACGGCTTTTGCTACCATTCGAGCGCGGCATTGTCCCTTACGCGCCCGACGGGACGCAACGGCAGAACGACGTATGACACTCGAAGAGCTCCGCGGCCTGATCTACGACGTGCCCGACTTCCCGAAGCCGGGGATCGTCTTCAAGGACATCACTCCGCTCTTGCAGCATCCGGCAGGTTTCCGCGAGACGATCGATCGCCTCGCGCAGGGCGCGGAAGCCTTTCGCGCCGAGCACATCCTCGCAATCGAGTCGCGCGGCTTCATCTTCGGTGCGGCGCTCGCGAACCGGCTCGGCCTGCCGATGCATCTGGTCCGCAAGCGCGGCAAGCTGCCGCGGGAGGCTGTCAGCATCCGCTACGAGCTCGAGTACGGCTTCGACCACCTCGAGGTGCACGCGGATTCGATTCGTCCGAACGCACGTTACATGATTGTCGACGACGTGATCGCGACGGGCGGGACGGCCGCCGCGACCGGCGCGCTGGTCAGGCAGCAGGGCGGCGTCGTCGCCGGCTTCGCGTTCGTCATCGAGCTCACGTTCCTCGCCGGACGCAAGGCGCTCGGCGAGGCGCCGGTCGTCGCGTTGATCGATTTCTGAGGAAAACCCGGAGCGCGCTCAGTACGCGCGCTTCAGGATGAAGTCGCTGAGCCATACGAGCCCTTCGCCGCGCGGCCCGAACGTCCCGAGCGCCGCCATCGCGCGCGCGTGAAGCTCGTCCGCCCGCCGCCTCGCACCGTCGAGCCCGAGGATCGCGGGATAAGTGGACTTGTCGTTCGCGGTGTCGCTGCCCGCGTTCTTGCCGAGCGTCGCCGTATCCTGCTCGACCTCGAGGAGGTCGTCACGGATCTGGAAGACGAGGCCGATGTCGCGCGCGAAGACGTCGAGCTCCGCGCGCTCGGCATCCGACAGCTCGCCGAGCTCGCTCGGCATCATGATCGAAGCACGGATCAGCTCGCCGGTCTTGCGGCGGTGGATGTCCTCGAGCTCGGCTTCGCCGACGCGCCGCCCCTCGGCCGCAATGTCGAGTGCCTGCCCGCCGACCATCCCGGCCGGGCCCACCGCATGTGCGAGGCGACGGATCAAGCGGATCTGCCGATCGGGCCGGCTCGCCAGCGCCGGATCGTCGCAGAGGATCTCGAACGCGAGCGCCTGAAGCGCGTCGCCCGCGAGGATCGCCGTCGCCTCGTCGAACGCTCGATGCGTCGTCGG
>CAZKNH010000150.1:0-8993 GCA_964553875.1 uncultured Gammaproteobacteria bacterium
TGACCGAGAACGCCGCCGGCTACGCGCGCTTCGCCTCGCGCATCCGCGTCGCGTCGCGCGTGGCGTCCGCGTCGTCGATGTCGGACGCGAGGAAGCCGCCCGACTGGTGGCGCCACAGAGTCGCGTAGAGCCCGCCCCGCGCGAGCAGCTCCTCGTGCGTGCCGCTCTCGACGATCCGGCCGTCGTCGATGACGACGAGCCGGTCCATCGCGGCGATCGTCGACAGGCGGTGCGCGATCGCGATGACCGTCTTGTCCTGCATCAGCGCATAGAGCTGCTCCTGGATCGCGGCCTCGATCTCCGAGTCGAGCGCCGACGTCGCCTCGTCGAGGACGAGGATCGGCGCGTTCTTGAGCAGCACGCGCGCGATCGCGATGCGCTGGCGCTGCCCGCCGGAGAGCTTGACTCCGCGTTCGCCGGCGTGCGCGTCGTAGCCCCGGCGGCCGTGCTTGTCGACGAGATCGAGTATGAACTCGTGCGCGTGCGCCCGCTTCGCCGCCTCGATGATCTCTTCCTCGGTCGCGTCGGGCTTCCCGTAGCGGATGTTGTCGCGGATCGAGCGATGCAGCAGCGACGTGTCCTGCGTGACCATGCCGATGTGCCGGCGCAGCGACTCCTGCGTGACCTCGGAGATGTCCTGCCCGTCGATCGTGATCCGCCCCGCCTGAACGTCGTAGAAGCGGAGCAGCAGGTTCACGAGCGTCGACTTGCCGGCGCCCGAGCGGCCGACGAGGCCGACCTTCTCGCCGGGGCGGATCTCGAGCGTCAGGTCCTTTATCACGCCGGTCTCCGCGGCGTAGTCGAAGCTCACGTTCTCGAAGCGGATCTCGCCGCGGGTCACGACGAGCTCGCGCGCATTCGGGCGGTCGGTGACCGTGAGCGGCTGCGACAGCGTCTTGATGCCGTCCTGGACCGTGCCGATGTGCTCGAAGAGCTGCGCGATCTCCCAGAGGATCCAGTTCGACATCGAGCGGATTCGCATCACGAGCGCGATCGCGACGGCGATCGCGCCGATCGTTGCCGCGGCGCGGTACCACGCCCAGACGGCGACCGCGCCGATGCCGACGAGGAGCAGTGCGTTCAGCGTCTGCAGCGAGAACGTGAGCCCGGTGACGAGCCGCATCTGCTTGTGCACCGTCGTCATGAACTCGCTCATCGCGCCGCGCGCGTACTCCTGCTCTCGGTCGGTGTGCGCGAACAGCTTGATCGTCTGAATGTTCGTGTAGCTGTCGACGATCCGTCCCGTCATCGTCGCGCGCGCGTCGGATTGCGCCATCGAGACTTTTCGGAGCCTCGGAACGAAGTGGACGAGGAGGGCGATGTAACCGCCGAGCCATACGATCAGCGGCAGCGTCAACAGCAGGTCCGTCTGGCCGACGAGGACGACGGCGCCCGTGAAGTACACGACGACGTAGACCATCACGTCCATCAGCGTCGTGACGGTTTCGCGAGTCGACAGCGCCGTCTGCATGATTTTCTGCGAGATCCGCCCGGCGAGCTCGTCCTGGAAGAAGCGCAGGCTTTGCCGCAGCATGTGCCGATGACCGAGCCAGCGCACGAGCATCGGGTAGTTGCCGAAGATCGTCTGATGGATGATCAGGGACTGCGCGAACACGAGGAGCGGCAGCCCGATCGCGACGAGCAGCGCAATGGTGACGAGCTCGCGGCCGTTCTCGGCGAAGAACGTCCCGCGATCGGCATCGGCGAGGCGGTCGACGAGCGCGCCCATGTACCCGAAGAGTCCGACCTCCGCGATCGAGACGAGGGCCGTCAGCACGGACATCACGACGAGCCACGGCAGCACCGGCCGCGAGCAATAGTGCAGAAAGGCGAGCAGGCCGCGGGGCGGCTGACCCGGTTCCTCGGGCGGAAAGGGATCGATCAAGTTCTCGAAAAAACGAAACATTCGGTAATCTCCGCGGACACAGGGGCGCGCGGCGCTACGAGCGGGGATTCGCTCGACGGATGCGTCAGCCTGGGCGGCCGGAAGCGGGCCGCGAGGACGAGCCGCGCGCTGGAAGCTGCCGACAGTTTACGACGTCGAGCGACATCCGCGTAACAAGGGATCCCACGCCCTTGAAACGAAACGGAGCCTCGTGTAGCGGAAACTCGCGGCGCAGGCCGACGGCCCCGGCTCCGTCGGCTTTGGCTCACCGGTCGGTTTCCCTCCGGATGGACCTCCGGTTATGCTTCGCCGGCCAGGCCACGTTGCTCGGTGAATTTCCGCGATCGCAACGATCCGGGAACACGAAGCAAATCGCCTGTTCTCGCGCACAGACGTGATGGTGCGATAAAGCGGGTGCGATGGCGGTCGGCCGTCGCGTGTCGGGAATCGTTTCGTCCGCGTGTGCCTGAGCTCGGAGCTGCCGACACCATTCTGCAACAGGCGGCGCCGAGGCTCGCATAGGTCAACGATCGAAGGGAGGAGTGACGCGCCTTCGAAAAGGCCGCGCGGATGAGTATGCGTGCCGTGCACTTCATTTCCGGGCTTCCTCGCTCGGGCTCGACGCTCCTTGCCGGAATCCTGCGACAGAATCCCCGCTTTCACGCCGCGATGAGCAGCCCGGTGTCGGGGCTGATCAACGGCTTCCTCGAGCAGACGGGCGCGGGCAGCGAGTTCTATCCGTTCTTCGACGACGCGAAGCGCAAGGCCATGTGCCGGGCGATCTTCGATGCCTATTACCAGTCCGAAGCCGATCGCGACGTCGTGTTCGACACCAATCGCGCGTGGACGGCGCGGCTTCATCAGCTCGTCGAGCTCTTCGACGACTTCAAGATCATCTGCTGCGTGCGCAATCCCGCGTGGATCATGGACAGCTTCGAGCGGATCCATCGAAAAAATCCTTTCGATTACAGCCGCATGTTCACGCCGGGCAGCCGCATGACGGTCTACTCCCGGTGCGAGGCCCTGATCAACGTGACGGGGCCGGTCGGCAGCGCATGGGCGGCGTTGAAGGAAGCCTACTATGGCGAGCACTCGGGACGCTTGCTCCTCGTCGATTACGACATCCTGACTCGCCATCCGCGCCGGACGATCGAGCTCCTCTATGAATTCATCGGCGAACCCGCGTTCGAGCACGACTTCGAGCACGTCGAGTACGAGGAAGGCGAGTTCGATCGGCAACTCGGGGTGAAGGGGCTGCACACCGTGCGCGGCAAGGTCGAGCACAGGCCGCGCAGAACCATCCTGCCGCCGGATCTGTTCGCTCAGTACGAAGGCATGAGTTTCTGGCTGGACCCGGCCGGGACCGAGGCCAGCACGATCGCGCCGAAAAGAAGCGAGCTCGACCGCACTGCGGTGACCACTTCGCAGGGAACGCTGCAATGAACAAGAAAGCCATCTGCCATGCCGTGGGGGCGCTGCTCGCCCCGCTCGCCGCGCACGCCTTCCCCCATGCGGGCACGACGTACCTTTCGCGGAGCTATCTCAGGACGTACCACGCGGCCTCGAGCAGGTCGGCGATTCGGCTCTTCGGGCAGAGTGCGCCGGTTGTCGGCTTCGCACCGTCGAACGGGGGCGCGCCGGCCGAGACGCCGGACGGTGACCTCGAGCTTCGGCCGGGGCAGGGGGTACGCGAGCTCGTCATCGTCGACGCCGGCATACCGGAACCCTCCACGCTGCGGTCGGGTCTTCGGACCGGCGTCGAGCTCGTCGTGCTTCGGGGCGGCCGCCCCGGCCTCGACGAGCTCGTCGACGTGCTTGCGCGGTACCGCGACCTTGCCGCGGTTCACCTCGTCACACACGGCGAGCCCGGTGCGCTTTGGCTCAACGGCACGCGGGTGGACACGGCAGCCCTCGAAGCGAATCCGAGTGTTCTTCGCGCGCTGCGGGACGCGACGCGGCCCGGCGCGGACCTCCTTCTCTACGGGTGCGACGTGGCCGCCGAGGACGACTCGTTGCTCGAGCTGATCAAAGCGCGTGCACACGTCGACGTGGCCGCGTCCGCCGATCTCACCGGCGATGAGCGCCTCGGCGGGGACTGGGAGCTCGAGATCCGGAAGGGGCGAATCGATGCCAGCGCCGCGTTCTCGAAAACCGCGCTACGAGATTACCGGCACGTGCTTCGCCCGCCGAACGGCGAGTTCAGGTTTGGTAACTACTTCGACGGGAATACAAGGACCTTTGCAGATGCCATCTACACCGCCAACAGGAACGGACTCGTAATCCAGAGTGCCTCGGCGGATTTGTTTATGAGCGAACCAGGCGCGTACATCGTCGTGGCTGGCTGGGGAACGGCCGACACGAGCGTCCAAGGCGAGCTGCGGTTCGTGTCCGACAATGGGGCCGAATTCGGCGTCGGCTCGATGGTGCTAGGAGCTTGGTGGGGCTACGAGGCATCGAGCGTCAGCATCCTGGGATTTCGAGACGGCATCGAGGTCGGCAGAAAGAACGTCACGATGCCCGTGGCTCCGTTCGGCTCCAGCGCTTTCGTCTCCGTAGACCTGACGACCGACCTGGCGGGAGGCTCCTTCCAGCACGTCGACGCTGTTTATGTCGACGTCGTCGACGACGTCGACAACATCTGGGCCTTGTTGGTCGAGAACATGGTCGTTTACGGCCCGCCGTCGGTCAGCGACGCGCATATCTCGATATCGGGCGGGACCGGCACGGGCGGCGCCTATATCGTCGGCGACACGGTGACCGCGACGTGGGATGCGTCGCCGGCGGGCGATCGCGCCGACGACGTCACGTCGGTGACGGTCGATTTCAGCGAGTTCGGCGGCGGGCTCGTGCCCGCGACGAAATCGGCGGGCGACGTGTGGACCGCGACATACGAGATCGCGCCGGGGACGATCGATGCGACGGGGAGGAACGTCCGTGTGACGGCCGAAAACCCGTTCGGCGTCGTCACCGTGGCCGACACGACCAGCGCGGTCGTCGACAACCAGCCGCCGATCCTGTCGAGCACGCTCGTCGGGCTCGGGAGCCCGCGCGGCCCGGGTCGCCCGGTCATCTTGAACGACACGATCTGGGTCGCGTGGAGCCCGTTGTGGGATTCGAGCGCGGACCGCGTCGCGCAGGTCACGGTCGATTTCTCGGAGCTCGGCGGCGGATCGGCCGTGCCCGCGACGACCGAGACCGGGCTGTGGCGGGCCGAGTACACGATCGACGAGACATCGAACCAGGGCGAAGATCTGCGCGTCAGCATCACGGTCACGGACGACGCCGGCAACTCGGCGACGATCAGAAGCGCGACCGGCGTCGACGTCGACAACGAAGCGCCCGGCGGCTACGGCGTCGCGTTCGACGATATCTTGATCAACGGAGCCCGAGCGGCGAACGTCGCATTCACGATCGTCGGCACCGAGGTCGGTGCTACCTACACGTATTCGATCGACTCGACCGGCGGCGGAGCCGCGGTGCAGGGCTCGGGCGTGATCGCGGGGGCGACCGAGCACGTGACCGGCGTCGATTTGCGGGGGCTCGCGGACGGCACGTTGACGATGGCGTTCACGCTGTCGGACGCGGCCGGCAACCCGGGCGCCGCCGTGCATGCGAATGCCGTGCTCGACAAGACGGCTCCGCCGCCGCCGTCCCAGCCCGATCTCGATCCCGTGAGCGACACCGGCGTCTCGAACGGCGACGACATCACGAGCGACGCCACGCCGACGCTCGTCGGCGCCGCAGAGCCGGCGTCGCAGGTGAGGCTTTCGAGCGACGTCGATGGTCTCATCGGGGCCGCGACGGCGGACGCGGACGGCGCGTGGAGCGTAGCGGTCGGAACGGCGCTGTCGGAGGGGACGCACCGGGTGACGGCGGTCGCGCTCGATGCGGCCGGCAATGTCTCGGAGCCGTCTCCTGCGCTCGCCCTCGTGATCGACCTCTCGGCGCCTTCGGCCGCGGACGATGCGGCCGCGACCGATGAGGACGAGAGCGTGCAGATCGACGTCCTCGCGAACGACCACGATGCCGGCTCGGGCCTGGACCCCGCGAGCGTGCAGATCATCGCGTCGCCGACGCACGGCGCCGTGTCGGTCGACGCGGTCACGGGCATCGTCACGTACTCGCCGGCTGCGGGCTTCCACGGCAACGACGAATTCACCTACGTCGTGCGGGACAAGGGCGGCAAGGCGTCGTCGGCCGCGGTCGTGTCGATCACGGTGGAGCCCTCGAACGCTGCGCCGGACAGCGACGCGGACGGCATGCCGGACGACTACGAGCTCGAGCATGGCTTCGATCCGCACGACCCGTCCGATGCCGCGGCGGATGCGGACGGCGACGGCGTGTCGAATCGGGACGAGTTCGTCGGGGGGACGAACCCGCTCGCGGACGACTATGCGCCCGAAATCTTGCCGGCCGACGTCGTCGAGATCGACGCCGTGGGACTCCTGACGCCGTTTCCGGCGCTCGCGGCGCCGAGCGCCGTCGACGGCCGGGACGGGAACGTCCAGGCCGTGCTCCAAGGCGATGCCGCGTACCTGCCGCCCGGCCTCCACCGCGTAATCTGGGCCGCCACGGACGCCGCGGGCAATCGCGCCGAGATGGAGCAGCTGATCAAGGTGCATCCGCAGATCTCGCTCGCGCCGGACGAGGTGCGGGCCGAAGGCTCGACGGCCGACGTGCGGTTCATCCTGAACGGCCCGTCGCCGAGCTATCCGTTGACCGTCGCGTTCAACGTCGGCGGCACGGCCAGCCTCGGCGCGGATCACGACCTCTATCCGGGGACGATCACGTTCGAGAACGGAGAGCTCGAGAAGCGCGTGCCGGTCGCGATCGCGGCGGACGCCGTGCTCGAGGGCCCCGAAACGATCGAGATCACCCTAGTCGGTCCGGGCAACGTCGGTCCGCGCCGCACCCAGACCGTGACGATCGTCGAGGAGAACGCCGCGCCTCGCGTATCGCTCGCGCTCGTGCAGGACGGGCGCCGCGCACGGCTCGTCACGGCCGACGGAGGGCAGGTGCTGATCTCCGCCGCGGTCGATGATCCGAACCCCGGGGACACGCATGCATTCGAGTGGTGGTTCCCGCAAGGCGCGGTGACGACGAGCGTCGCCGACGGGGTCGAGGCGCTCGATCCGTCGAGCCTCTCGCCGGGCATCCACGAGCTCCGGCTCGTCGTCCGCGACAGCGGCACGCCGGCGCTCGAGACGGAGATCGTCGAATCGTTCCGTGTCGTGGAGACCGCGCCCGATCTGGCTGCTGGAGACGACAGTGACGGCGACGGTCTCGACGACGAGACCGAAGGGTTCGGCGATGTGGACGACGACGGCAGCCCCGACTATCTCGACGGACGCCACGGGCCGAACGTGCTCGCCGAGCGCGGCGGCGACGGCGGGCTGTTTCTGGTCGAGACCGAACCCGGGCTGCGGCTGATGGTAGGCAGCGTCGCGCAGCTCCGGGGCGGGGCAGGGGCCGGCCTCTCCGCAGAGGACATCGCCGCAGTTGGAATCGGGCCGGACTCGATCACGAACGTCGGCGGGCACGTCGACTTCGTCGTGCGCGATATTCCGACGAGGGGGGCGTCGGTGGCGATCGTGATCCCTCAGCGCCAACCGGTGCCCGAAAACCCGGTGTACCGGAAGCACGACGGAATCTGGTTCACGCTGGTCGAGGATGCGCGCAACCGGCTCGCGTCGGCGCCGGGCGAGCGCGGCGTGTGCCCGCCGCCGGGAAGCGAAGAGTATCGGCCCGGGTTGAACGTCGGCGACTGGTGTGTCGAGCTCACGATCGAGGACGGCGGCCCGAACGACACGGATGGTCTCGCAAACGGGATGATTCGAGATCCCGGCGGTGTCGGCACGCGCGGACCCGTCTCGCCGCCGCCCTCGCCGCCGCCGAGCGTCGGCGCGGGAGGCGGTGGCGGCGGCGGAGCGTTCGGCCTCGTCGGGCTCTTCGGGCTCCTCGGTTTCGCGGCGCTGCGCCGGAGGTGGGGACGGGCGCGGCGGCGCGCTCCCCGCACCGAAGCGACACGATGCGCGCGCATCGCCGACGGATGAGTGGCGGGGCCGATGGCTCGGCCGTCTCTTCGACCCGGAGCTTGCCGGCCCCTCGGAGGGCTAATACCGGTGTCCCGACGTATCGATCGTCTCGAAAGGAGCGTCGAGTTCGTGCGTCAGGAATTGTTGTAGGGATCGAAACCCTTGCCCGAGACGCGATCGTCGAGGTCGGAAAGGTTCTCGCCGGTCCCTTTGCGAGTCTTGGTGACCTGGTTTGCAGCGGGCACGGTTCGCACGGGTGGTCGAGATAGTCGATCAGGCCATTCGCGCTCGCCGACTGACTTGACTTTGCGTGTCGGCTCGAGCGCGAGATCCTCGTTCTCGAGCTGCGCGAGCAGCACCGTCGTGCTGTCGCCGGCGTCGGTATTCCACTGCCAGACCGGATTGCCGCGACTGTCGAAGACGACGCGGCCGGGAGCGGAGGGTCGAGCGGACGATTGCTCGCTCGGCGCATCCGCGGGGCGCTTCAACTTGCGGGTGCTCACTTCGCTTGGCCTCCGCGGCGGATCTGGCGATGAAGCGTAACCCCACCACGGCGGGTTTCGCCGTTACGGCTATCACAGATTCGGAAGGCGGGGCGGGGCGCCTGCCGGCAAGACGCGGCGCCTGCCGGACTCGGACCGCTCGCTCAGTTGATCTTGACCGCTTCGTCCGGTGACGGCGGCTGATAGATCTCGAGACCCGCGCCCTGCGCGACGGTCGGCCGCGGCGGGATCGGCTCGCCCTTCGCGCGCGCTTCCGCGACGCGACGCTGGTACTCCTTCTCGGCCCTCAAGGCATTCGCGACGAAGAAATTGCCCTCGTGGCACGAGTACTCGAGCACCTCGTAGCCCGGCTGGGTCGTCAGCGTGAGGCGGAACGTCCACGGTGCGGTGAAGGTGCGCGGATCGTCCACGGTCACGACGTAGTCGATCATGTCCGGATCGATGCGCGTGAACCGTTCGATCAGCTTCAGATCTTCGCTGTGTGCGAAGCGGCCGATGCCGAGCTTGTCGGTCAAGTTCGTCGTCTCGACGACGAGCGTGTCGCCTTCGAAGTAGCCGACCGACGAGCCC
>CAZKNH010000151.1:0-8786 GCA_964553875.1 uncultured Gammaproteobacteria bacterium
CGAGCATCTTCTTCAGCGCCGGGCTCTCGCCGATGATCCGGCCGAAGTTCATCGACACCTGGACCTCCTCGCGGAGGTAGTCGCGCTCGCGCTCGAGCTCTTCCCGGAGCCGCGCGTTCTCCTCGAACGCGGCCCGGAGCTGCCGCTCGGCCTGGTTCCGCTCGGTCACGTCCTTCGCGGCGACGAGGAGGGCCACGACGTTGCCCTGCTCGTCCCGCTCCGCGCGGGCGGACAGCAGCACCTCGATGATCTCGCCGGTCTTCGTGACGAGCGTCCGCGGCTCGTTCTCGAGCTCGCCGTGCGCGATGATCGCCTCGAGGCGGCCGCCCGCGAGCCTTTCCCGGGACTCCTCGGCCATGAAATCCGTGATCGGGCGGCCCAAGACCTCTTCGCGCTTGTAGCCGAGCTTCGCGAGCCAGCGGTCGCTCACGTGCACGATGCGGCCCTGCGCGTCGACGGTGTGCAGCATCGCAGGGGTCTGCCGGTAGAGCTCGCGGTAGTGGGCCTCCAGGCGGGCCTGCTGGCGGACCTCGGTGAAGACGGCGACGGTGCGCAGGTAGTCGCCCTCGGCCCCGCGCTCGACGATCGCGCTCGCGAGGAGGTCGACCCGCTCGCCGCTCTTCGTCGTGATATCGAACGGGACGTTGTCGAGCCGCCCGGTACGCCGCAGCAACGGCAGGTATTCCTCGTTCACGCGCCGGGCGGACTCGGGGCTCCCGAGATCCTGAGGACGCAGATGACGGAGCTCGTCGCGCGTGTAGCCGAAGCGGCGGAGCCAGGCATCACTCGCGTCGAGGAAGTAACCGTCGTCATCCAACGAGACGGTCAACGCGGGCGTCTTACGAAAGAGCCATTGGTAGCGGTCGGCGACTGACATGGCGACAGTTTACGAAAATCCGCGATCTTGATCAACGGAAATCCGTGATTTCACGGTTTTCCGTGATTCCGAATTTCTGTAAGTTATTGATTTTCAGATCCCTTGAAATTGGCACGATGAGTGCATATAGATGCGCGCCAGACGCAGGAAGCAACTGGCAAGCGGTTTCAAAGTATCGGAGTTTCGTTAAGTAAAGGAAAGCCCATGTTCACGCGGATACTGACCCCCAGTGCGGCACTGCTGCTGGGTGCGTTCAGTCAACAGGCAGCGGCCACGGAAGAGATCGTCGTTTACGGTGCCGAGGTCGTCGCGCAGATCGAAGCGCGCGATGCGATGTTTCGGTCCGAAATGGACGAATACATTCGGACGGTGAACGAGCAGATCAAGGCTACGCTGCGGGAGAGCGTGAAGACCCAGGCGGCTCCCAAGCTGGAGGTAGCAAGCACCGAGGAGTCCATACGCGGCTAATGGTGTCGGCGCGGCCGCCATTCCTCCCCCGTGGCGGCCGCCAGGCCTCGCCGGAAGGCCGACGTAAAGGGGCCGGGTTCTCCGGCATCGAACCAGGACGGTTGCTCCGCTAGGAGCGAACAGGGAAGTTCGGATCTGGCCCCGTTTTTTTCGCCACGCAATGCGAGGCGACCCAATCCGCGCAACGCGGTATCGAGGCGGCCACCAGTCCTCCCCCATGGTGGTCGCCGGGCCTGCCGGGAGGCCGGAAACTAGGGGGCCGGGTCCTTCGAGTCCCGGCGTCGAACTAGGATCGGTTCCTCCGCAACGGAGAGAACACGGAAGTTCGGACCTGGCCCCCTCTTTTTTTCTCTCACTATCGCGTCGAGGCCAAACCGTCGGCCCTCAGCCGGAACGGAACTCGAGCGCCCGGCCTTGCGGCTCCGGCGACACGACGCCGTCGCGGCAGACGATCCTGCCGTTCAGCACGGTCATTCGAATCGTCGAATGAAACAGCGTGCCCTCGAGCGGTGACCAGCCGCAGCGGTAAAGGAGCGAATTCGCCGTCACGCGGCGCTCCGCACTGAGATCGACGACGACGAGATCCGCGTAGTACCCCTCCCGAATGAATCCCCGGTCGACGATGCCGAAGAGGCGTGCCGGATTGTGGGCCGTCTTCTCGACGATCGTCGGCAGGCTGAAGAGCCCGGCCCGATGCTGCTCGAGCAGCATCGACAGCGAATGCTGCACGAGCGGCAGCCCCGACGGCGCGTCGAAGTAGCCGCGGCCCTTCTCCTCGAGCGTGTGCGGGGCGTGGTCGGTCGCGATCACGTCGATCCGATCCTCGACGACCGCACGCACGAGCGCGTCCCGGTCCCGCTCCGTCTTGATCGCCGGATTGCACTTGATCCGCGCGCCGAGGCGTTCGTACGCGCTCTGCTCGAACCAAAGGTGATGGACACACGCCTCCGCGGTGATCCGTTTCCCGTCGATCGGCCCCGGCTCGAAAAGCTCGAGCTCGCGCTCGGTGCTCAAGTGCAGCACGTGGAGCCGCGTCCCATGGCGCCTCGCGAGCTCGACCGCGAGGGACGACGACGCATAGCACGCTTCGGCCGAGCGGATCTCCGGGTGGGCCGAGAGCGGCACGTCATCGCCGTAGCGCGCGCGGAATCGGCGCTCGGCCTCGAGGATCATCGGGGTGCTCTCGCAGTGGGTCGCGATCGGCAGGCGCGCCTCGGCGAAGATCCGCTCGAGCGTCGCCGGATCGTCGACGAGCATGTTCCCGGTCGACGCGCCCATGAACACTTTGATGCCGCAGACGTCGTCCGCCGAAGCGCGGCGGATCTCGTCGAGGTTCGTGTTCGTCGCACCGAGGTAGAAGCCGTAGTTCGCGTAGCTCGTCCGCGCCGCGATCGCGCGCTTCTCGGCGATCGCGTCGAGCGTCACGGCCGGAGGCGCGTTGTTCGGCATGTCGAGAAAGCTCGTCACGCCGCCCGCGATCGCCGCGCGGGACTCCGACTCGATCGTGCCTTTGGCCGGATGACCGGGCTCGCGGAAGTGGACCTGATCGTCGATCAGCCCCGGGAGCACGTAGCGGCCGTCGAGATCGATCACTTCGGCGCCGGCCGGGGCCGCTCCCGGACCGATCCGCGCAATCCGCTCGCCGTCGATCAAGAGATCCGCCTCGACGATCTCTCCCTCGTTCACGAGGCGTCCATTCCTGAGCAGCATCGCCATCGTCAATCCCTCGCGAGAGACGGCGAAGGGCCGCCGTCCGCGAAATAGTGGCGCGATCCGCGGCGCCGCGCGAGCCGCGCGCGGAACTTTTTGCGGCCCCTCGGCGTCGCCTTGCAACCGTCTGGGGCGCTATGCAGAATTGGGCGCCGCCGTTTCCCCGGTCCTGCTGCCGTCCGTGCAGCCAAAACATACGGCTCGCGCCGTTCTCCAGACGGCAGCCACCCACAATCGAGACCGAGGCACATTCAGATGACTGCGACGATCGAGTGTCAGGGACTCACCAAGCAATACGGCTCGTTGGTGGCCGTGAACGATCTGAGCTTCAAGGTCGAGCCCGGCGAGGTGCTGGGCTTTCTCGGGCCGAACGGTGCGGGCAAAACGACGACGATGCGGATCATCGCCGGTTTCCTCGCGCCGACGGCCGGTAAGGTGAAGGTCTGCGGCTACGACGTCGAGGCCGAGCCGATCAAGGCTAAGCGCAGCATCGGCTATCTCCCGGAGGGTGCGCCGAGCTACCCGGAAATGACGCCGCGCGAGTTCCTCGGGTTCATCGCGGACGCACGAGGGCTGCGCGGTGCCGCGCGCCGGCAGCGGCTCGACGAGGTCTACGGGATGCTGCACCTCGAGCGCGTGCTCGACCGGAACATCGAGACGCTGTCGAAGGGCTACCGGCGCCGCGTCGGGCTCGCGCAGGCGATCCTGCACGACCCCGACGTGCTGCTGCTCGACGAGCCGACCGACGGTCTCGACCCGAATCAGAAGCACGAGGTGCGCCAGCTGATCGGCGGGATGGCGAAGACGAAGATCATCGTGATCTCGACGCACCTGCTCGAGGAGGTCGACGCGTGCTGCACGCGCGCCGTGGTCATCGCCGGCGGCAAGATCGTCGCCGACGACACGCCGCGCGGCCTCGAGGCGCGCTCGCGGTTCCACAACGCGGTGTCGCTGAAGCTCGCCGACCCGACGCAGCTGCCGGCGGTGAGGGCCGAGATCGAAGCGCTGCCCGAGGTGGCATCGACGGAGCTCGACGAGCGTAGCGGCCGCCTCACGGCTTTCCCGGCGCCGAACCGCCTGCCGCTGACGCCGATCAGCCGGCTCGCCGAGCAGCGTGGCTGGGCGCTCGACGAGCTGCATCTCGAAACCGGCCGACTCGACGAAGTCTTCCGCACGATCACCGGAGGAGCGAGCGCATGAACGGGATGTTCGCGGTCTTCAAGAGAGAGCTCGCGAGCTATTTCACGACGCCTGTCGCGTACGTCTTCATCGTCATCTTTCTGATCGTCGCGAACGCCTTCACGTTCTATCTTGGCAACTTCTACGAGCGCGGACAGGCGGATCTCGCGTCGTTCTTCACGTTCCACCCGTGGCTGTTCCTCTTCCTCGTGCCGGCGCTCAGCATGCGGCTCTGGGCGGAGGAGAGGAAGTCCGGCAGCATCGAGCTCCTGATGACGCTGCCGATCAGGCCGTGGCAATCGGTGCTCGGCAAATTCCTGGCCGCGTGGGTGTTCACGGCGCTCGCGATCGCGCTCACGTTCCCGATCTGGCTCACCGTGAACTACCTCGGCGACCCCGACAACGGCGTGATCTTCGCCGCGTATCTCGGCAGCATCCTGATGGCCGGCGGCTTCCTCGCGGTCGGCTCGTGCATCTCGGCGATCACGAAGAACCAGGTGATCGCGTTCATTATCTCGGTCGTCGTCTCGCTCGCGCTCTTGCTCGCCGGCCTTCCGCTCGTGCTCGACGTGTTCTCCGCGTGGGCGCCGCAGGCGATCGTCGACACGATCGCGAGCCTGAGCTTCCTCACGCATTTCGACAGCATCAGCAAAGGCGTGATCGACGTCCGCGACATCGTGTATTTCGGGCTGCTGATCGGGTTCGCGCTCTACGCCAATACGATCATTCTCGAACTGAAGAAGGCCGACTGACATGAGCTCAGCAGGACGCCGCCGAATTGGCTATTCGACGCTCGCGCTGCTCGCGCTGGTCTTCATTGCCGCCGTCATGGCGAGCAACACGTTGTTGCGCGGCTGGCGCATCGACCTGACCGAGAACCGCCTCTACACGCTGTCGCCGGGCACACGCTCGCTGCTCGGCAAGCTCGAGGAACCGATCCACCTCTATCTCTTCTTCAGCGACCGCGAGACGGCCGACGTGCAGTTCCTGCGCACGTACGCCGTACGCGTCCGGGAGATGCTCGAGGAGCTCGCGATTCACGCGGACGGGAAACTGCGCGTCGAGGTCATCGACCCTCAGCCGTTCTCGGAGGAGGAGGATCGCGCGACGCAGCTCGGGCTCCAGTCGGTGAGCCTCGGCACGCTGGGCGACAACATCTTCTTCGGGCTCGCCGGCACGAACAGCGTCGGCGACGAGGCCGCGATTCCGTTCCTCGATCCAGCGAAGGAGCCGTTCCTCGAATACGACATCGCGAGGATGATCTACAGCCTCGCGAACCCGAAGAAGCCCGTCGTCGCTCTGCTCTCAGGCGTCCAGATGAGCGGCGGCTTCGACCCGCAGGCGCAGAGACCGACGTCGCCGTGGGTCATCACGCAGCAGGTCCGCCAGCTCTTCGACGTCCGGACGCTGCCGACGAGCGTCGAGCGGATCGACGACGACGTCGACGTGCTGTGGCTCGTCCATCCTACGGACCTCGACGACAAGACGCTCTATGCGATCGATCAGTTCGTGCTGCGCGGCGGCCGGGCGTTCGTCTTCGTCGATCCGCTCGCCGAGGTGGCGACGGCGACGGCGGGCTTGAGCGGGTTCGGGATGCCGAGCAGCTCGAACCTCGAGCGGCTGTTCGATGCCTGGGGCGTCGAGTTCTCGCCCGACATGGTCGTCGCCGACGACATCAATGCGCTCAGCGTGACGATGGGCTTCGGGCGGACGGTCCGGCACATCGGCTTGGCCGGGATCGGCGCGGACGGTCTCGATCAGCAGGACGTGATCACGACGGGGCTCGAAACGATCAACATCGGCACGGCCGGCCACTTCAAGGCGGCCGGCGAGAACGGTCCGGAGCTCACCCCGCTGATCACGTCGAGCGAGCGCGCGGCGCTCGTCCCGGCGATCCGCTTCCAGTTCCTGTCCGATCCCGGAGAGCTCCTGAACGACTTCGTGCCGAGCGGCGAGCGTTACGTGCTCGCCGCACGGCTCAGCGGCCGACTCGAGACGGCGTTTCCGGACGGGCCGCCGGGCGCGGAAGAAGGCGACGCCGACGAGGCCGATGACGACGCATCCGACGAGGCGGCCGATGCGGAAGCCGACGAGGCCGATGCGGCCGCGGACAACGGCGGCGCGGAGCACTTGACGTCCACGGAAAACGCGAACGTCGTGCTCGTCGCCGACGTCGACGTGCTGAGCGATCGGCTCTGGGTGCGCTCGCAGAGCTTCCTCGGTCAGCAGATCCTGACGGCGTTCGCGAGCAACGGCGACTTCGTCGTGAACGCGCTCGACAACCTGTCGGGCAGCTCGGACCTGATCGGGCTCAGGAGCCGCGCGACGTTCTCGCGGCCGTTCACGCGCGTCGAAGCGCTGCGCCGTGAAGCGGACGCGCAGTTCCGCGCGACGGAGCAGCGGCTGCAGGACGAGCTTGCGGAGACGGAGCGGCGGCTCGGCGAGCTCCAGCAGCAGCGCCAGGATTCGACGTCGCTGCTGCTGACGCCGGAGCAGCAGGCCGAGATCCGCCGCTTCGAGAACGAGCAGCTCAGGATCCGCCAGGAGCTCAGGGCCGTCCGCCGCAATCTCGACCGCAGCATCGAGCAGCTCGGCACGACGCTCAAGGTCCTGAACATCGGCGTGCTGCCGCTGGCCCTGACGGGTCTCATGCTGCTGATCGTGACCGTACGTCGACGTCAGAAGGGGCAACGATGACGAGCCGAACGTTGATCGTCCTCGCGGCGGCGCTGGTCGTGCTGGCGCTCGTCGCGTTCTGGGGGCAGCGCGGCGACGCGCCTGCAACCCAAGTGAATGCGCTGTTCCTTCCCGAGCTCGAGGCCGCGCTCGGCGATATCGACCGGGTGCGCGTCGTCGGCGCCGGCAACGAGACGCGCGCAACCCTCGAGCGCCGATCGGACAGCTGGGTCGTCGCCGAGAAGCAAGGGTATCCCGCCGACATCGCGAAGATCCGCGGCGCGCTGCGCGCGCTTGCGGAGGCCCGGATCGTCGAGGAGAAGACCGCGAATCCCGAGTACTACGACCGGCTCGGCGTCGAGTCGGTCGAGCGTGACGACGCGAGCGGCGTGGAGCTGATCGCGTACGCGGGCGGAGACGCGCGCGCGTCCGTGATCATCGGGGACTCCGACGCGGCGAACCTGCAGTACGTCCGCGCGAGCGATGCCGCGACGAGCTACCTCGTCGATCGGAGGATCGACGTGCCGCGCGATACCGTCGGCTGGATCGACACCACGATCATGGACATCTCGAGCTCGCGGATCGCGTCCGTCACGATCGAGCACCCGGACGGCGAGACGGTGCGGATCACGAAGAACGACCGGGACGAGACGAACTTCACGGTCGAGAACGTGCCGGAAGGCCGCGAGCTCTCCTATCCCGGCGTCGCGAACGTCCTCGCGAACACGCTCCGGAACCTCAAGCTCGACGACGTCGCGGCGGCAAGCGACGAGCTGCCGGAGGAGACGACGCGGACGACGTTCCGCACGTTCGACGGCCTCGTCGTGACCGCGACGTCCTATACGCGCGACGGCGAGCAGTGGGTGCGCTTCGAGGCGGGCGTCGAGCCGGAGGCCGAAGCGGGCAACGACGAAGAGGCCGGCGACGAAGGCGCAGACGCGGCCCCTTCGGGCGACGCCGAGACGGCCGAAACGGACTCCGCGGACGAGAGCGACACGGGCGCCGAGGCGCGCGCCGAGGCCGAGCGGATCAACGCGCGGGTCTCGGGCTGGGAGTACCGGATCCCGTCGTACCTGTTCGGTCAGCTGACCCGCCGCATGGAAGACCTGCTCCGCGCCGTGGACAACGACGAATAGCCGCGATCTCCTGCGGTGTCGGACGTCCCCCTTGGGAGGGTGTCCGACACCGAGCCTTCTCTAGGGCCAGACGGGCGAGATGCGTTAAGCTCGCGCCTGCATGAGCGCCCGCCCCCACACAGACCGCCGTCCGCTCGCGGCCGGCTACATCGAGAAGATCCTGAAGGCTCGCGTCTACGACGTCGCGATCGAGTCCCCGCTCGACCACGCGCCGCGCTTGTCGCGCCGCCTCGAGAACGACGTATGGCTCAAGCGCGAGGACCTGCAGCCGGTCTTCTCGTTCAAGTGCCGCGGCGCATACAACAAGATGGCGCAGCTGCCGCGCGAGGCGCTCGCGAAGGGCGTGATCTGCAGCTCCGCCGGGAATCACGCGCAAGGCGTCGCGCTCGCGGCACAGCGCAGCGGCATCCGGGCCGTGATCGTGATGCCGCGGAGCACGCCGTCGATCAAGGTCGACGCGGTCCGCTCGTTCGGCGGCGAGGTCGTGCTGCACGGGGACACGTACGACGAGGCGTACGAGCGGGCGATGGAGCTCGCCTCCGAGCAGGAGCTCACGTTCGTGCATGCGTTCGCGGACCCGGACGTGATCGCGGGTCAGGGCACGATCGGCGTCGAGCTCACGCGCCAGTGGCCCGCGCCGCCGGCCGCGATCTTCGTGCCGATCGGCGGCGGCGGCCTCGTGGCGGGCATCGGCTCGTACATCAAGCAGCTCTACCCGGAGGTCGCCGTGATCGGCGTCG
>CAZKNH010000152.1:0-5598 GCA_964553875.1 uncultured Gammaproteobacteria bacterium
TCGTCGTAGAAGAGCTCGTAGAAGTCGCCCATGCGGTAGAAGAGCAGCATGTCGGGGTACTGGGCCTTGATGGCCAAGTACTGCTGCATCATCGGCGTGTGGGACGACTCCTTCTTGAGATCCGTCATCGACCTGGAAGCGGAAGGCCAAACGCGGCGCTATTGTAGACGACTGCCCGCCGCCCGCAGGTTGGGACGAGCAGGGCGGCCACGATTCTTCGAGTGTTCCTCCTGCCGCCGGCCCCGCCGACGGGGACGATGCTCACGTTCCAGCCGAGCCCGATCTTCTCGAACCTCGCCTGCGATCACGGCGCTCGTTGGATCCCGCACCGATCGAAGCATCGGCCGGGCGCGCGTGCGCGTGCACGGCGACGTGCGGTCGCGCGCGTGATCGGGACGCACTCTGCGCGCGGCGTGCGGACTTCGTGACGTGAATCGAAATTGCGTGCAGCGGTTTTCGTGCGCGCTCGCGCGACGCTACATAATGCGTCTTCGCACGTGTCGCATTTCGGCGACGCGAGCTCGTCGCCCGACCTCCGCGCGCGGTGCGTCCTTCCCCGATCGACTCCCGTCTCGTTAACGACTGAACAAAGGGAAAAATTCGCTTGCGTTCGACGGACGGTTCCGCGTGTCGCGAGTCGACGAGTGAATGCTTCCGCGATGACCGTCGATCGTCATCGAAGTCGTCGTCCGTTCCAGAGAGGTTTCACGCTTGTTCTGCGTCCGCAAGTGTTCAATTTCAGAAACATAGTTGCAGATTGAACATACTTTACTTTGCAACACGCGTTTGATACCAAAGTAAACGACATCGGTGGTGACCATCGATGCGTCGCCACGCACAGAACGCGAGCTCAAATGGCCAGCACACGGACAGGTCCGCGGCGGAGATCGTCGTCCGGCACGTGCGTATCCCACCGATACCGCGAGTCGACAGCTGCCGAGGAGTGGTGCGACGCGGCTCTTTCGCAGCATGACCGAAACGTCGCGTGGATAGCGGCGGGCGGTAACGCGGAAGGTTCGATGCGCGCGCTTCGCGGTAAGTGGCGTTTGCATCGCATCAAGCTTTCATCGGCGCAGCAAGTTCCAGACTTGCACCCGTTCCGCGTCGGCGTGCTCGATATCGGCGGCTCGCTGCAGAAACGCGTGATAGACGTGGTTCGCACGAATCAGCACGTCAAGTGGATCGCGCTGATTGCCGAGGGCGTCCCGTCGCAGGAGTTGAGCGATCTCGTAAAAGGGTTTTGCTTTGACGTTCACAAGACGCCGTTGGACGACGAACGACTGGATGCCACGCTGGAGCGCGCGTACCGTGCCGCGCAAGTCGAGGGGCGAATGCACCGAACTGGGCACGAGCAGCAATACGCGGATGCGGTGCAGATGATCGGAGCGAGCGCTCCGGTGAGGGAGCTGCATCGGCTCTTGATGCGCGCCGCGTCATCGGATGCGCCTGTAATCCTGCAGGGGGAGAACGGCACCGGAAAGGAGCTGGCGGCTCGCCTGTTGCATCGTCACTCGCCGCGCGCGGCGAGGCCCTTCGTCGTGATCAACTGCGGAGCTCTGCCGACGCAGCTCATCCAGTCCGAGCTTTTCGGCTACGAGGCGGGAGCGTTCGCCGTCGCGAGCTCGCGCAAGCTCGGCAGACTCGAGCTCGCGAACGGGGGCACCGTGGTGCTCGACGACGTCGACAAGCTGGGGCCGGAGATGCAGACCGATCTGCTCGGATTCCTGCGCAACGGCACGTTCTGGCGAGTCGGCGGCGTCGAGCCGATCAGCGCCGACGTGCGCTTGATCGCGACGACGACGGTCGATTTGACGGCAGCCATCGCGGCGGGACGGTTCCGCGAGGACCTCTACTATCGATTGAACGTCATTCACGTGAACGTACCGCCGCTCCGCGAGCGGGGTGTCGACGTGATCCGTCTCGCGCGCCACTTCCTGAAGCGCCACGGCAGTCCGTGCCGCTTCACGCGCGCGTCGGTCGAAGCGATGCTGCGGTATCACTGGCCCGGCAACGTGCGGGAGCTCATCAACCGTGTGCAGCGTGCCGCCACCGTCGCGGACGGTCTTCTGCTGCAACCGAAGCACCTCGGTTTGCCCGACCCGTCGGGCACCGAGAAGCGCCAACCGACCCTTGCCGAGGCGCGCGCTCGTGCCGAGCGGGAAGCGATACAGGAAGCGCTGCGTCAATCCGCGCACAACGTCGCGCGCGCGGCGAGGCAGCTCGGCATCGGGCGCGTGACGCTCTACCGGCTGATCGGCAAGCACGGTATCTCGTTGCAGCGAGAGTACTAGGCGGCGACTTACGGTCGGGCATCGGGCACGAGGCAAAGCGTATGTTCGGGCGACGCGAAATCTCGAGCTTGGCGGCGCTTTTGGTGTGCGGTTGTCACGTCGCCGCCGCGCAGGAGGAGAGGCCCGCGGTCGGGGAGGCGCCCGAGCGGGACACGGAGTTCCTGCTGCTCGAGCAGCGCAGCATGCTGACGCCGCGCGGGCAGTGGGTCCTCGAGCCCTCGTTGTCCTACGTGCACACGAGCTCGCTCGAGGTGTCGATAGAGGGCTTCACGATCATTCCGGCCGTTGCCATCGGTCTGATCGACGTCAGCGAGACCGAGCGCGACACGAGCAGCTCGGCGCTCTCGCTGCGTTACGGTCTTACGAGGCGCGTCGAGATCGGCGTCAAGGTCCCGTACGTTCATCGCGAGCAGCGGATACGGCGCCGTGACATCCTCGAAGGAACCGATCTCGACACGATGGTGACCTCCGACGGCAGCGGCCTCGGCGACATCGAGGTCGGCATTCATTACCAGTTCAACACGACGGATCGCGGCAGGCCGTTCTTCATCGGCGACATCATGTTCAAGTCTCGCAGCGGCAAGGATCCGTTCGAGGTCGAGCGCCGCGAGATCGTCGACGAGGAAGGCCGCCGGATCGGCGACATACTCCTCGAGCAGCCCACGGGATCGGGTTTCAGAGGGGCACAGGCGAGCTTCACGATGATCTATCCCTCGGACCCGGCCGTGATCTTCTCGAGCGTGAGCTACCTGCACAATTTCGAGCGGGACGTCGGCTCGGGCTACGGCGTCGTTCGGCCGGGCCGAGTCGTCGGTGCGAGCGTCGGCCTCGGTCTCAGCCTGAACGACCGAACCTCGATAAGCTTCGCCTACGACCACAGCATCGTGTACCGCACCGAGGTCGAGAATGACCCCGGGCTCGACCCGATCTTCGAGCGCCGCCACGTCGGAACGCTGATGTGGGGCCTGTCGCATCGGATGGCCCGGCGCAGCTTGAACGTGTCGATCGGCATCGGTGCGACCGAGGCCGCACCGGACGTTCAGGTCGCGCTGCGGTTTCCGCTGCGCTTCGGTCGATGAGCCGTCGTGTTACGGCGCCGGGCGGGCAGGCGGCGTCGAAGGGCCGTGGCGAGACGGGCCGTCGCGTGACGGCGCGACGGCGCCGAGGTCGTCGCGCCGTTCGCGTCGCTCGTGACCGCGCTCAGAACGGCACGGCCGCGTCCCCGAGCGCCCGCTCGAGCGCGCGGCCGACGTCGGAGCGAAGCGCGGGAATGCGGGAGAGCTCGAGGTTCACGATGACCTGATGCTCGATGCTCTGGCCGTCGAGCGTGTTCTGAATCGCGGTGATCCACCCCGAATCGACCTGTAGCGGATCGATTCGAATGCCGTTCTCGCGGATCGACGCGAGCACGCCGAGGGCTTCAGGGGCGCCCGGCGCATCCAGAGGACCGAGCGCGCGCAGCACCGAGCGATAGGCGATCTCGCCGTTGATGGACGTCACCTGCTCGAGCCCGATGTCGATTTGGATGCCGTCACGCCCGACGAAACCCGCTCGCTGCGCCGCGAGGACGTGCTCGGGAACCACCCGGGCGTCGCCTGCCGTCGGCAGCTCCTGTCCGACGGCCGATCCGGCGGCCGCAACGACCCCGACCGTGATAGCCGCACATTTGATCCTGGACATGATCCGTTCCTTCCTCACCACGAGTGTCTCGCGGGCAGATTCAGCGTGAAGCTCGAGAGCGTGGTCCGCGGCACCGCGTCCTCCGTCGGAGCACGCGCGACGGCGGCCCACGCACCCTGGTCGTTGAAGCTCCGTCTCGCGGTGTCGAGCTCGTCGCGAATGATGAAGACGATGTCGTTGGCTACGAGCCGCTCGAACTCCGCATGCGAATAGCTGCGCAGCCCATGGGCCGGGTCCCCGACGAGCACGTGGCTGTCATCGATGCCCTTCACGACCACGAAATGCCGGTACCCGCGCGTCTCGATCATCACGATTCCCGGGACGCCGAGCTTCTTGAGATCGCGGAGTCCGATGTGGAAGCCGTCGGCGGAGAGGCCATGCTCGGCCTCGACGTAGCGCTTCATGTCGAGCATCGAGAATCCGTGCGCCTGGATCTGCTCCTGATCGCCGACCCGGAACATGCCGTCGAAGGCGACCGCTTCCGGCACCGCACGGCCGTAGTGATAGGTGAGCAGTGTCGCGAGCGCCGCCGAGCCGCAGCTGAAGTCGTACCGCTGCGCCACGACCGATCGGAAGCGCATGGCCTTCATGCTTTCGACCGAGACTTCCCATGTCCCGATGCCGTTGCCGATCGGAACGCTGCCCGAGAGCGCGGCGTTCGGGAAGAACGCCGCGAATGCAAGCGCCGACAAGGTCGTGCCTACGACGTCGCGAATCACGGCACACTCCTCAAGGGCTGATCGCGATGTTGATGATCAACGACTCCTGAATCGCAACGTTGTGCCCGCTGTTCTGGATGATCGTCGCGATGCCTTGCGCCCCTTCGAAGACCTCGCTACCGATGACGTTGTCGCCGCTAACGCCGCCGTAAACGTGGTTGTCCCGCAGATCGATCTGCGCGTCGATTCTGCTGAGCTGCGTATAGGTCACACCTTGCCGTCCGCGCTGCTCGCCGAGCGTCGTGAGGTCGACCGGCTCGAGCGCGAGCGGGCCAGTGTCGGACGAATCGGGTGCTGTCGCACCGGCGGCCGCCGGTGTCTCGCTCCGCGGTGACGTTTCGGTCGCGGCTGCTCCGCTCGTTCCGAGCAGGAGTGCCGCTCCGGACATCGGCGCATACTTCACGGCGGCGGCCAGAATCGCCTTCAACATGACTCCAACCCTCTTGATCTTCTTTCGGGAGGCCGACCGGCGGGACCGAAACGGTCCCGCCGGAGGCTCGTGGGCGTGATCTCTCAGTTCCCGCCCAGCGACAGCTCGGCTTGCACCGAGACCTGCTGCTGGTTCACGCTGCCGACGCCGCTGCTCTGCGCGATCTGCGAGATGCCGGCCAACGATGCGAACGCGCCGTCGCCGATGCGGTTCACGGATCTGTACGTCGCCGACTCGCCGACCTGCACGTAGTTGTCGGTGACCGTCGCCGCCAGATTGTTCGTCGTGGCCACGACGTAGTTCGCCGTGTTGAAGGAGTCTTCGACCTTGACGTTGCCTGAGTCGCTCGTGTTGCCCGAGTCGGAGATCTTCACGCTGTTGTCGGAGTTGTCGTTGCCCGAATCGGTGATGTTGAACGAATCGGCCACGTTCGTGCTGTTGTCGGAGTTGTCGTTGTTCGAGTCGTTCGTGCTGTTGT
>CAZKNH010000152.1:5698-8779 GCA_964553875.1 uncultured Gammaproteobacteria bacterium
GAGTTGTCGTTGCCCGAGTCGGCGACGTTGAACGAATCGGCGAAGTTCGTGCTGTTATCGGAGTTGTCGTTGTTCGAATCGTTCGTGCTGTTGTCCGAGTTGTCGGAAAGATCGATGTCGTCGATCGCAACGGCGAGGGAGTTCTCGTTTGCCGCCGCGGCGCCATTGTCGCCGCTCGCGCCGGACGTCGCGGTCTGGTCGCCGCCTGCGCCCGTGTTCGTCGTGTCCGCGAGCACGAGCGAGGAGCCGAAACCGAGAGCCAGTGTCAGAGCCGAAACCATCAGTGAATTCTTTGCCTTCATCTTCTTTCTCCCTTGAGCGCGGTTATGGATTGCAGAGCACGCCGATGTTGCGCGCACCCGCCCCCAAGGAGCACCTTTCGTGCCACGCTAAGGAACGATGCAGAAGCGCATACGTTGCGAAACATGGTAGTAAACGGCCGTGGAAGAGGTGACAATGATGAAACACCTGTGTGTCGACGAAGAAGCAAGGCGTTTCGCACGGAGAGTTTCGCCTGTTGAAATTCTTGTATCGGCTTCTCACAAATTTGTTTTGTTCGTCGCGGCCGCGCTGTCACGAGCGGCTCTGTCGTGCGCAGCGACGGCGGCGCTTGCGCTCGGCGCGCAGGCCGAGACGATCGCGATCATCGGCACCGGTAACGTCGGCAGTGCGCTCGGGCAGCGCTTCGCGGAGCTCGGTCACGACATCGTCTACGGCTCGCGCGATCCGAATCGTCCGGACGTCCGGCGGCTCGTCGCCGAGACCGGTCCGACGGCTAGCGCGGCGACGCCCGCGGACGCGGCGCGCGAGGCGGACATCGTGGTCCTGGCCCTGCCGTGGGAGGTCGTGGAGGAGGTCACCCGCGGCCTGGGTGATCTAGCCGGGAAGATCGTCATCGATCCGACGAATCCGCGCCGCATCGCCGAGGACGGATTGCGCGATTATCCGTTCGAGGGATCGAACGCCGAGCGGGTCCAGGCGGCCGCGCCCACGGCGCGAGTCGTCAAGGCGTTCAATACTCTGGGCGCCGAGACCATGCTCGACCCTGCGGTCGCGCGTCACCCCGTCAGCGTGCCGATTGCGGGAGACGATCCGGAGGCCAAGTCGGTCGTCGCGGAGCTCGTGCAGGGTATCGGGCTCGAGCCCGTCGACGTCGGACCGTTACGCTACGCGCACGTGCTCGAAGGCCTGCACTACCTGCGCTACAACACGGGACGGCTCAGGGGCGCCCGGATCAACTTCCATTTCCCGGTCGACCCTGAATGAGCCGAACGGGTCATGGCGAATGCCTCGGCATGCGGGCGAGCGCATAGACGGCGGCGCATCCGTCTGCGCACTGGACGCGCCTCGATCGCGGCACGACGGCAGGCGGTCGCGCTGCCGTGGCTTTAAAGTCTCGGCTCCCGCTCCGTCGCGCCCGTCCGCGCTCGTCAGAACGACAAGAACGCTCCGATATTGAAGTTCGTGCTCTCGTTCTCGGTCCCGTCGTGCGCTTCGGACTGCACCCGCGTGAGCTCGGCAAGCAGGGTCAGATTCGGCGTCAGAGAATGATACGCGCCCAGCGTGACCTTCTCGTTTCTCCGCACGAGTGCCGACGGCGCTTCACCGTCCGCGAGATCGAGGTCGCTTCGGCCGTAGTTCACGCCGACCTTGGTATCGCCGAGCATCCACGTCAGCTGAGCGAGAAACCCGTCCGAATCCCGCTCGAGGCCCGTTCCGGTGTCACCGAGCAGGTACAAGCCCGTCGTGCCGATGCCTTCGCCCGTGTAGTACCACAGCGCGAACTCGCCGTTGCCGAACGCTATCTTGCCGCCGACATCGAACGCGACACTGTCGAAGTCGGCCGCATCGGTCGGGCCCTCGTGATCCTGGCGGATGAACGTCGCGGAAACGTAGAACGGTTCCTTCGTGTATGCCACTTTCCCGTGAATGCCCGGCGTCGATTCGGGCGTCGGGGCGCCCTGCATGATCGGCTCGAGCGGATCGAAGATGCCGATCGTGAAGCTGAAGCCGCCGATATCGGGCGTCGTGTAGTTGATCTGACCGATCCAGTCGGCGTAGATGTAACCGAGGCCGATCGACCCGAGCGCGGTGTTCGCAGGCGCCGCGTTGTTGCCGTTGATGCCGCCGACGCCGGGTAGGGTCATGTCGTTCAGGATCGCATCGGCTTGAAAGAGACCGAGGTCGCGGCCGAGCTTGAACGTGCCGAGTCGGTCGTTACCGAACGTCATGAACACCTGGCGGACGTCGAGCCCCGTCGTGCCGAGCGCCGTGTTCAGCAAGTCCGCTCCTTGCTGGAGATTCGGGCTGCCGTCGTTCGTGGCGATGCCGGGGAAGAAGCCGAACGTGAAGGTCAGGTCGTAATCGTTCTGGGTCGTCGCAGCGCCGATCGACAGCGCGGCCGGCAAGAGTCCGTTACTGATCGACGACGTGCGGTCCTCTCCGGCGGCCCCTCGGCATGCGAGACCTCCGGCGACGCCAGGCGCCGTCTCGTCCTCGCAGTCCGCGAGGATATAGTGCACGTTGACGTTGCCGCTGATTTTGAGCGTCCAATCCCCTGCAGTGACGTCGAATCCTTTTGCCGGTGCGCTGAAGCAGGCGATTGCCGCTGCCGCAGCCAGTGCAGCATCCGTTGCGCATCCACACCCACTCTTCCGCTGTAGCGATGCCATGGCGGGTCTCCAGGTGATGAGCGGTTGATCGGCGAACTGCGGGCGCGCAACCCGTAAGGCGCAAGATACTCCGTGGAACGGAAATCATCTCGGTCCCGATCGTTCGTTGGTTTGGCTCCTTCTGTGTCTCGAGCTCTGCGAAATAGGCGTGTGCTCGTCCGGTCGTGCTTCGCGGGTCCGCCTCCGTGCGGTGCGGCGCCTGCGCAAGCTCAAAAGCGAGTCGGCGAACAAAAAGGGAGAGCGTCGAGCACCAAGAGCAAACGAACGCCGAGCGCTTCTTCGATTGCATCCTAGCACCATCCAGAAAGATGGAAACACTCGATTCATCGACCATGTGGAATAGCAAATTCGAGAATGACTCGTGTGCGGCGTCAACGCGGCGCCGGCTTCGCGGATGACGCGTCGACTG
>CAZKNH010000153.1:0-5776 GCA_964553875.1 uncultured Gammaproteobacteria bacterium
CTCAAGGCAAGCGCGGCGTCTCGCCGACGTAACGTGCGCGCGGACGGATGATGGCCTCTTGCGCGTACTGCTCGATCGCGTGCGCGATCCAGCCGATCGCCCGGCCGATCGCGAAGAGCGTGAGCGCCGTGCCGTCCGCGAGCCCGAGCGTGCGCGCGAGCGCGACGAGCGCGAAGTCGAGCGTCGGCGTCTCGCCGAGGATGGCGCGACCTGCGGCAGCGAGATTGGCCGCGAAGGCAGCGCTCCTCGTTCGCGGCAGCATCTCGAGCAGCAGGTGCGCTCGGGGATCGCCGGCGGGATACAGGGGGTGGCCAAAGCCGTCGATCGGTTCGCCGCGACGCAGTCGCTCGGCAAGCGCTTGCTCGAGATCTCGCGAACGGGCGAGGGAATCCCAAAGCGATTCGATCCGCGCCGTCGTCCCGCCATGTTTCGTGCCCTCGAGCGCCGCGAGACCGGCGATCACGACGCCGTAGGGCGACGAGCGGGCGGATGCGACGCAACGTGCGGTGAACGTCGAGACGTTGAGCTCGTGGTCGGCGCAGAGGATCAGCGCGGCGCGTAGCAGATCGGCGCGCGCCGGCACTTTCCAGCCGTGCGCAAGCGTCGCGTCGATCGGCCGTTCCCCGGCATTCGCACCGGCTGCGACGCTCGCGAGGAGATGGAGGATACGCCAGCCGGTCTGCGCGACCGCGTGCGGCCTGAGATCGTAGGCCGCCGGATCGCGAGCCGCCGCGACGGCGAGGGCGGCCTGCGCCCGCGGCACGAACGGCATCACCGATCGCGCGACCCGCTCTGCCGAAACTCGCGACGGCGCCTCGAGCAGCGCGCCATTCGCTTCTCCCGTCCAAAGCAGCGCCGCAACGTCTGCGAGTGAATGTTCGCGGGCGAGCCGCGCCGCATCGTGGCCGCGGTAGTAGATCCGGCCGTCTGCGATCAGCGTGATCGCGGACTCGAGGATCGGCAGACCCCAGTGCAGCGCCTGCTCCGCCGCCTTCTCCGGATTGCGGCGCTCGGCAGCCCGCGCCTTCAGCCGCTCGAGGTCCTCCCGCGCATAGCGCCGCCGGCGGCTGCCCGGGACCGGCTCCGAGCGCACCCGGCCGCGGCTCACGTAGGCATAGAGCGTCGCGCGGTTGACGCCGAGAAGCCGTGCGGCCTCCTCGGTGTCGAGCCAGGCGTCGTCCCCGGTTTTCATATTGATTTAATCATCAATATTGACTGGTACCTGCATCAACAATACTTTGTCGGCCATGAGCACGCAATCCGCCGCTGAAGTAAACGAAGGGCTCGAAGGTGTCGTCGCGGCCGCTACCCGGCTCAGCATGGTCGACGGCGAACGCGGAGAGCTCGTCATCGCGGGCCATCGGCTCCAGGCGCTCGTCGGTCGGCCGTTCGAGGAGGTCGTAGCGCTGCTTTGGGAGGCCGCGGGAGACTCTGACGTCGGCCCCGTGCGCGCCGTGACGTTACCGGACACCACCTTGGCCGTCCTGCGCGGGGCGGCGGCTCGGCGCGTTCCACCGATGGACGCGGTGAGGATGGGGGCCGGTACCCTCGTCGCGTCCGACGATGCGGAAGCGGCGCGGATCGCGGTCGGCGCGCTGCCGACGATCGTCGCCGCGTACGCGCGTCTCTTGCGCGGTGCCGAGCCGCTCGAGCCTCGCGACGATCTCGGTATCGCAGCGAACTACTTGTACATGTCGACCGGCACCGAGCCGCATCCCGAGCTCGTCCGCGGGCTCGATACGTATCTCGTGACCGTCGCCGATCATGGGCTGAACGCGTCGACATTCACGGCGCGCGTGATCGTCTCCACGGGGTCGGACTTCATCTCGGCGCTGACCGGCGCGATCGGTGCGCTCAAGGGTCCGCTCCACGGCGGTGCGCCCGGTCCCGCGCTCGACACCGTGCTCGAGATCGGCGATCCCGAGCGGGCGGAAGCCGTGCTCTCGGCGAAGCTCGCGCGAGGCGAGCGCCTGATGGGCTTCGGCCACCGGATCTACAAGGTGCGCGATCCACGCGCCGACGTGCTCGGCGCGGCGGCGGAGCGCATGTTCGCGCATGCCGGAGACCACGAGCTCTACGCGCTCGCGCGCGCGGTCGAAGCGACGGCGCTGCGGCTGCTCGAGGTGCACAAGCCCGGCAGGCGGCTTCAGACCAACGTCGAGTTCTACACCGCGCTGCTGCTGCACGGCCTCGGGATCGAGACGGCGTTCTTCACGCCCATTTTCGCGATCGGACGGGCGGCCGGGTGGACGGCACACTGTTTCGAGCAGCGTGCGTCGGGACGGCTGATCCGACCGCAGAGCGTGTACATCGGGCCGCGTCCCGCCTGACCGCATAGGCGGAGCCGGAATTGCTTGCTCGGGTTCATTCCGCGTAGACGAACGCGACAGCGCGGCCGGCGGCGACCCGCTCACGCCCCGTGAGGCGCATCGACCGCGAGCAGCAGGGCAGTGGCCGCTACACGCCGAGTATCGTGATTCGCTTCGCCTCTGCTATCGCAAGCTCGAAACCCGCATCCGGATCTCGTAAGAGCCGCTCGGTGGCCCGAGCGTGGGCACGGACGAGCGGGTCATCGCTCGCGATCGCCCTGTCGAGAACAGGCGCGATCGCGTCTTCGCCCAGAGCGACGAGCGCACGGCTCAAGCTGAGCTGCACTTCCCGATTGCCACGCCCAAGCTGCCCTGCCAGCGTCTCGGCCAGATCCTTCTCCTGTCCCTTCGGCACGAGGACGACCGCGGCACGCCACGCGCTCCTCGCGACCTCGTCGTCGGGATCGCAGAGCAGAGACCGCGTGATCGCGGGCCATGTCCGTGGGTCCTTGATCTTGGAAAGCGTGTGCAAGGCCTGACTCCTGGCCTGTGCGCAGTCCGAACGGAGCTCATCGAGCAATCTCGGCACCGTCAGCTCCGGCGGGAAACGGGTCAGCGCCCAAGTGAGCATGTCGCGCACGAAGAAGTCGGGCTCGATCGCACAGCGTGCTACCAGCGTTTCGACGAGACTGGGGATGGGATCCGCACCGATTGCGAGAGCCGCCCGCAGCCGCGTCGAGTCGTCGCTTGCGGCGAGCGCCGAAGCCAGGCGAGCTTCGAGTGAGCCCGTGCGTTCTTCGTCGATCGGGATCACGGCAACCTCAGAGCCAAGCGTTGGATTCAGGCATCGCGATCGGCCAGGACGAAACCGATCAAGCCAAGCATCGCGTTGGCGGCTTCGAGCTCCGCATTGACGATGACCCTCAGCCTTCCCTGCTCTTCGTAATAGATGCAGTCGAGACGCTTGCTGGAAGGGCTCGCCTCGTTGGCGCGAAATGCGCCGCTCAATGCCGTCGTGATTCTGTAGGCCTCATCGGGGGCGATCGCTTCGACATCGACGGTTGCCGATACGAGCACGCGCCTCTGCCGCCCCGCCGCTCGGAAAGCCGCCCGGTCGCGGCCGGCTAAAGCAGCCAGATCGCCCGCCGCAATGCGGTACTGCTTGCCTATTCGTGACGCCCTTAGCCTTCCTTCACGTATGTAACGGCGAACGGTCCGTACGTGCAGATTCAGAAGCTGCGCGACTTCGTCGGGGGAATAGAAGTCCTTGTGACGCTCCACAGTCTGTCATATTCCCTATGGATCCCTACAAAGTCAATCTATGAGGAATTATAGGTAATTTTACAGCCGGTGCCGAACATCCCTCACACCCTTCGAAGAGCGGCACGCACGAATCCAGGGCGAAGGTGCCCGACACCCTACGTACGGGCTTTGCATTCGTCTCGCAGAAGCGGAGAGTGGACCTGAACCCTCGACGACGGGAGCAGAGGATGGCGGTCGAACTGAACCACACGATCGTGCCCGCCCGTGACGCGCTGGCCTCGGCGACGTTCCTGACGGAAATCCTCGGCCTCGATCCGCCTAAGCGTTTCGGGCCGTTCTGGGCCGTCTCCCTTTCGAACCGCGCTACGCTCGATTTCCAAGACTGGGACGGGGAGATGCCGATCGAGCATTACGCGTTCCTCGTGAGCGAGACCGAGTTCGACGAGATCTTCGCGCGCATCCGCGAGCGCGGGCTCGACTACTGGGCGGACCCGGCCCATCAGCGCCGTTTCGAGATCAACCGGAACGACGGCGGGCGTGGCGTCTATTGGAACGACCCGAACGGTCACTACCTCGAGATCATCACGCGACCCTACGGAAGCGGTTCCGGGGCGTGACGACGTGCGCGCACCGGGCATCGTTCCTGTGACGCGCTCGGCCGCCCGCCTGGGAAGCGACCCGATGTGGCCCCGGGCGGCCCAATCAGATGACAGGCTGGTCCTGACGAGACGGCTCTGCAAAGCCCCGCTTCGAGGGCCAGACCGCTCCGGCCCGCTCGACCCGTTTTCAAGATAAAATTTCCGGCAGACGAGGCACTCGATGGGCTCGAAAATTCTAATGATCGGGAGCAGCGCGATCCTGGCCGCCGCCGGGCTGGCAGCCTTGTTCGCGCCTCACGAGCTTGCCGCCGCCCTCGATGCGCCGGTGACCGGCTCCGGCGTCGTGATCCAGCTCCTCGGGAGCGTGTACCTCGCGTTTGCGATCACCAACTGGATCGCAAAAGACAAGCCGATCGGCGGCATCTATTCGCGCCCGCTGTCGGTCGGGAATTTCGTGCACTTCATCGTCGGCGCGCTCCTCCTGCTGAACCGCGTGATGGAAGGCGGCGCTTCTACCGGGCTCGTTGCCGTAGCTGCGGTGTACGTCGTTCTGGCGGTTGCGTTCGGGCGCCTGGCGTTCGCCGGAAGCGCAGTCGTCAAGGCGGGCGCCGATACGTAGCACGGGCGACGACGCGCCGCTGAAAACGGGAGCCGTACCGTGCCCGACTCGAGGGGCACGCGCGAGATCGGGATCAGGATCGCGATCGGCGCGAGCGCGCTCGGCGTGCTCGGCACGGTGCTCGCCCAGGGCCTCAAGACGGTGGCGATCGGCCTTGCGGTCGGAACGCCGCTTGCGGACGCGCGGACTGTTGTTCGATACGGCGCCGGCGGATCCGCTGATGCTCGCGAGCGTCGCCTTCGCGCTCCTCGTCGCCGGGACGCTCGGGTGTCTCGGTCCCGCGCTCCGTGCGACCGCCATCGATCCGATCGCCGCGCTCCGAGCGGATTAGTACCGAGCAAGAGGTGCCCCATACGGGGCGGACGTCCGGCTCGTCGGTTCGCCGCGCCGGATCGCCGCGTGCTCTCGCGAAGAAAGTCTCCGGTCGATGTCGAAATCGCGCATCGCCGTTCGTCCACGTTGAAGAGACGCCCGGGAGCACGGGCCAAACTTCATGACACAACCGGAGAGCACGAATGGTCGGCAATGCAGCAGAAACCGGACACGAGCTCGTCCTCGACCTCATCCTCGATGCGCCGCGCGAGAAGCTCTGGCGCTGCTGGACGGACATGGAGCTCCTCAGGCAGTGGTTCGTGCCTCACCCGTGGACGATCGCGAAGGTCGAGTTCGATTTCCATCCCGGCGGATCGACGCTGCTCGTGATGCGCGATCCGGACGGCAACGAGTACTCGAACCCGGGCGTCGTGCTCGAGGTGGTTCCGCAAGAGAAGCTCGTGTTCACCGATGCGTACACCCGCGCATGGGTGCCGTCGGAGAAGCCGTTCATGACCGCGATCGTCACTTTCGAGGACGCGGGGCCCGGGAAGACGCGCTACGTCGCACGCGCGCTCCACTGGACGGCCGAAGACCGCGAGCAGCACGAGAAGATGGGTTTTCACGAAGGCTGGGGCCAGACCGCCCGGCAGCTCGAGGCGTTGGCGAAGACG
>CAZKNH010000153.1:5876-8743 GCA_964553875.1 uncultured Gammaproteobacteria bacterium
GACGAACAGCGGCGTGTCGTTGACAGACCGTTCGCTGAACCGGAGCTACCTGCGCTGCGCGGCCTCGAGTCTCCGGCGCGCCTCGACGTACTCCTCGTACGCCTGCCGCAGCTCCGGATGCTCGGATAGCAGCCTTTCCATGTTGGTGCTGTAGGAGACGCTGCCCCCGACCGTCGAAGCGGCGTCTCCAGTCATGTAGCGGCGAGGAGTTTCCGGGTTGGGCGTGCTGGCCTGCAAGGCCTGACCCAGGGGGCCGGCCTCCGCCGTACCGCCGCTCAGTCCCGAGTCGACGCTGGCGGCGAGCTCCGAAGCCGCAAGGTAGTCCACGGCTTCGCGCGCCATGGCCTCCTGCTGGGCTCGGGTCATGCAGTTGGGCCGAGTGAGCCGCGTGCCGGTGGCCGCCGACGTGTTGCAGACGATCTGCTGATCGCGGTCCGGATTCAGCTCGTTATAAAGGTCGATGAACCGATCCTGAGCCCGACGCATATCCCGACGCAGCTCGCGCAGCGATTTGTTCTCGACGGGGGCCTCGGCGCTCGTCTGCGCGAGTGCATGCCCTCCCAGGCCCGCCGTCGAGCAGACCCACAAGGCACTGCAGGCGATGAGGAGCGGCCAGCGTATGATCGGACTCATCTGCGCTTCTCTACCCGAGCCGGATATCGGCTCTTTGCTCTTGCAGCCGGTAAAGTATAGCGAAGCGTCCAAGTCTTGCACGCGCCATACGGTCTCGCATCCGCGAGTATCGAATACGCTCGATGGCTCGAGCCGGGGTCTGCCCGAAGGCAGGTCTCCGCACGATCGAGCGCGAATCTAGCGCGCGCGTCATCACGTTCGTCGCCGTGCGAGAGCCGCGCGGTGAATGATGTCCACGCCAAAAAAAGAGCCCCCGGTGAAAAGCCGGGGGCTCGTGCCAAGTGGCAGGCTTCAGCTTACTTGCTGACGTCGATGCTCGCTCTAGGCCCCATAGGCCCGAAGCGGCCGCTCTCCTCGACTACGAGCTTGACCCACAATGTGTCGCCATCCTTGTAGTACGAGGTGTCACTGGCGTCGCGCAGTGCAGCCAGGCTGCTCTGCTCCTTGCCGGCCGACGCGGTCTTGAACCCGGGCAGTTCGAAGATTACCCAGGAGCCCTTGTCCATCTCCGTCAGGGTGAGGGACACGGACTCCCTCGCGGTGTCGACCTTGACTTCGGCTCCGCTGCGGATCGTGGTTTGCCCGGCGTACTCGAACTCTCGGCCGTTACGGCTCAACACGATCGGCTGCTGAGCGGCGCCACCGCCGAATCCTGCGAAGCCGCCGCCCGGACCGCCTGCGCCCGGAGGCCCGCCGCGACCGGGCCCGGCACCAGGGCCGGCAGCGGCGCCGGGACCGCCGGCACCAGGACCGCCCGCGCCGGGACCGGCGGCTCCGCCGGGACGGGGCGCTCCGCCAGGACCGCCAAAGCCGCCGAACCCACCGAAACCGCCGCCGCCGACACCGCCGATGCTCAGGCGACCGAAGTCACCCTGACACACTGCGGCGCCCCACGAAGGCTTGATCTCGCAGGCTTCCTCGTCGGACGCGATCCCGTTGTCGATGACGATGTACGCATTCGGGACGCCGCTGACCGAGCCGTCGAGATCATGGATCGTCGCGCTCGTGTAGGCCGAGCTGTTCCCGAAGTCGTTGGCCCACTTACGCTCTCTCTGAGGGAAGTGAACCGGCTTCGCGTTGACGAACTTCGCACCCTTGACGGAGTTCTCGACGCTCATACCGAAGCTCGTATAGAGCAGGTACGACATCGCTCCCGCCTGCCGAGTGTCGTTGTCCTCGTAATTCACGAAGGTCGTGTTCTCGACCGAGTGAATGTAGTCGTAGTACTCGTAGCCGCGAATCGGGAAATCCGGCACATGCGGCTTCGGCAGGCTGCGGCCGTAGGCGATCTCCTCCGGCGTTCTCGGGTTGCCGATGTTGTCCGTCTCGCCGACGAACAGCGAGTCGACGACCTTCGACGTGAAGGGATCACGACCGATCGAGCCCGACGCGAACGTGAAGCCGATCGCGTTGTCGGCGAGCTTCAGGTTCTTGAACACCTTCATCTCGCCGCGGCCCCAGATGCCGCCGTTCCGATTCTTGTACGACGTAAAATCCTCGATGACCGATTCGAGCGACCGGCTCGTCGCGTCGGCCGGATTCTCGCGAGCAATGTGCGAGCTGCCGGTCACGCCGAACGTGCCGTCGGGGTTGATGTTCCGGTCGAACATCAGGCCGTCGAAGTTCGAGTGGGCGACGTTGCCCCTGAACACCCCTTGCGGCATGCGACGCGGCCACACCTTCGCGGCTTCCTCGGTGCCTTCGAACGCCCCGATGGGGTGCTCGGGCAGCGAGTACCAGAAGCCGTTCGCCTCCGAGCCCGCGGCGACGTTCTCCACGAAATGGTTGAACGGATTCGTGATCCAGTACGTCGTGACCGTGTTGTCCGACGGGATCAGAACATCCGCAGAGCGCTGGCCGTTGCCGTCGCCCCTTTCGCCGGGTACCCCGAGGTTGGTGGGATTGCACGGCTTCGTCGGATGGCACTTCGTCGCGATACCGAGATTGCGGACGAACCAGTTGCCGGTCTCGATGCCGTCCTCGAGGAAGAAGCAGTGCCCGACGTTGTTGTAGGTGACGTTGTTCTCGACGCGCAGATTGTGCGTTCCGTGCACCGTCACGCAACGGTTGTACGTGTCGTGAATCGCGGAGTTCCGGATGTATTGCCCCTCCGCGTCGCCGACCAGGTGCCAGTGGATGGGGTAGCGGGCAAGCGTCAGATGCTGACCCATCCGATAGAGCTCGACGCCGGAGACGTACATCTTGCTGCCGGGCATCGCCATCACGTGCCCGCC
>CAZKNH010000154.1:0-8690 GCA_964553875.1 uncultured Gammaproteobacteria bacterium
CCCGATCCGCTCGACGCGGCGGACTTGCGTGCGCGGATCAAGGCGATCATCGCTTATCTCGAAGACTGAGCCGCCGCGCGCGGTGCTAACCGAGAGGGGCTTCGCGCCCCTCTCTTTTTGCCCGGCCGAAACGTCGTGCCACAACTAGTGGCACGACCAAACCCGGTTAGCGCACACGTTCGCGGAGTAAGCAATGTCCAATCGATTGGACAATCTCAGTTGGCTACATCAGCGTGTCGCAGGCCTCCTGTGATGCAGCCAGCTGAGATTTTGTAATCGATTACAAAGTTCGAGCGGCGTTGATCAACGTTGCCCGCGCCATCTTCTCGGCTTCCGTTTCGTCTGGGGCAATCTCCGGACCATCGTCTTGGTCTTCATCCTCCGGTGGGGGTGGAGATTGTTTTGCGCGGAGCTTTGCTGACGCGATCTCGCGGAGCGCTCGTGCTTGCTGCTCAGGAGGTACTGAAGCCGCCTTCAGCAACGCTGAGCGGTTGTCGTCGAGCCCCACCTCCCGAGCAGTCTCCTTCGCCTCATCCGTGAGGCTGGCGACTTTGACGGCGCGTTGAGCAGCGGTACGCTCAATACCGAGCTCTTCGGATGCCTTGTTGATACCGGATCGCTTTCGGCCGAGTTTCGGCGCAATCTGCGCCGAAATATGCTGCTGTTTTTCCTGCTCTTTTCTGTTGCGGCTACACTCGCGTTGTTACACTTCCGCCAGTACTGGCGCAAGTTCGGCTCAGGACTATTGTTGCACAAGCCGAGCGGCGAGACGGCCGGTGCTCCATCTGTACACCGTGCAGTCGCTGAAGGTCGCTCATCCGATCAACGCCTCGCGCACGCGCCGGAACGTGTCGAGATGCGCTCGGCCGAGTCTTGCGAGCTCTGAATCTGGTTCGATCCGCAACACGCCGCGCGGATCCGTGCTCCCGGTGAGCTCCCGAAGCCGCGCCTCGTAGCGTTTCCTCGCCTGCACGACGCGCCGGTCCCTGCGTGCCGCCCTCGTTGCCTCCGCCTGCGATAGCGGCTCTCGCGCCGGTTCCGGTGCCGGTCGGAGCGACGGGTCAGCCATCAACCAGCGGCCAAGCGACCGCCGATCGACCCCAAGCTCGGCAGCCGCGTGCGTGACGTTGCCACCATGACGCCTCAGCGCCTCCCGGATCGCATCAGCGCCGAGACTGCGGCGCCGCCATGTACGTTTGCTCATGCCCTCACTCCCAAAAAGTCGCACTGAGGCAAGGAAAAATTGCCGGGGCCGCGCTCCGGTCTGACCGCCGAAGCTCCAGAGATTCGACCCGCCCTCCCCTAAGTCCTTGATTCCTCTCGCTCCCACAGCGATTCGGTCACGCCGCCCGCAGCCCCGTCAGCATCATGCGGCGCCGCATCGCATTGCGCCTGGCCTGGCCCGCGGTCAGCAGTACCGCCGACCGTGCCGATACGCTCGTCGCCGGATAGGCAGGACGTGCAACGGTGCTGATCTCGAATAGGTCGATGTCCAACAGCTCGCGCTCGATCCGCCCGCCGCGCTCACGCCAGCTTTCGCCCGCCGCGCCGAGATAGCGGCCCAGCCTCCTACCGAGCTCCCGGCGAACGGCCGCCGCGATCTCGTCGGCGTGCGCCGGATCCCCCAGGGCGACATGCACCGGCAGCGGCTCGGTCCAGAACGTGCCGCATTGGTGGAAGATCGCCTCGTTGAGCTCGATGAACGTGATCGATTCCGAGTCACCTTGCCGATCGGCGCCCATGAAGATTCCGAGCGACGCCAGGATGTCCGCGACGACACGAGTGCCCGAGCGATGCATGCCGACGACGACGTACACGCGGCTTTCGGATAGCGCTTCGAGCATGTCGCCGAGAATAGGCCAATCACCCGAGGTCCGCGAGCTTTCCGCCTAGATCAGCCCCGACGCAGCATCTTCCGGACGCAAACCTGCCGTTTCGCGATTTGTTGAGACTATCTACCCATTCAAGATTGAGACAAACCCTTACACCTTTGCACCTAACACACGAAATCCATCTCTTTACTTCTTTCTTATGCAGTGATAGCTTCCGCCGACATCGGCTGTCCGAGATCGTCTCTAAAACGAGACGGCGGCCGAGAACAACAAAACGCCTTTAGGGGGAGGGACAATGAAGGCACTTAGCGCTCAGGGGGGCGCGCGTCCGCGCGCGTGTCTATTATCCAGTGCCGTCGGGGAAGCGCTACGTAGCGCCCGAAGTTTCCGCCCGGCGGTCATCGCGGCATCGGGCAGCGCGATCATCGCATCGACACTCGCCGTCACACCGATGGCTCTCGCACAGGAGCAAAGTCGGTCCGAGCAACCCGTCGAAGAGATCACTGTCACCGGCTCGCGCATCCTCCGTCAGGATTACATCGCCAATAGCCCGATCACGACGGTCGATCAGGCCCAGTTCCAGGAGACGGCGACGATCGGCGTCGAGACCGTGCTCAATCAGCTTCCACAGTTCGTGCCTGCAGTCACCCAGTTCACGACGGGCGACGTGCAGAACACCGCGACGAACACCGTCGGCGCATCGGTCGTCAGCCTCCGCGGCCTCGGCGCGAACCGTAACCTCGTGCTGATCGACGGGCGTCGCGCGACACCGGTGAACGGCACGATGGTCGTCGACACGAACTCGATCCCTTCGTCGGCGATCGCCCGCGTCGAGGTCATTTCGGGCGGCGCGTCCGCCGTGTACGGCGCGGACGCAGTCGGCGGCGTCGTCAACTTCATTCTGAAGGACGACTTCGAGGGCGCGACCGTCGACATGCAGTTCGGCGACACGCAGCACGGCGGCAACCAGTCGTTCAACATCTCCACGTTGCTCGGCGCGAACGTCGCGGACGGCCGCGGCAACGTGATGGTCGGTCTCGAGTACGCGACCCGCACGAAGGTGCTGCAGGGCGAACGTGACTGGCGCGTCGAGGACGCTGCTCATCCCAACATCGGCGGCACCGCGTTCTTCGGCACGGAGACGTGGTTCACGAACCGCTTCGACGTTCCGTCGGTCGGACCGAGTGCCAACAACCCGAGTCAGGACGTCGTCAACTCGCTCTTCCCGGACCGGCGCATCGACCCGGCCACGGGGCAGCAGGTCAACATTCCCGCGCTCGGTAATACGCCCTACTTCATCAACCGCACGCCGGACGGCACGGGCACGGTGTACACGGGGCTCATGGGCACCACGCAAACGGCGCCCGGCGCATACAAGTACGCGGGCACCTACGGCGGCTTCGATGCGAACGGCATCGAGTACGACCCGGATTTCCCGGGCCTGCCGTTCCGCAAGCTTCAGCCGGACGGCCGCATCGCGGAGAACACGTGGTATCAGTGGGCGTCGACGCCGCTCGACCGATTCTCGTCGTTCGCCAGAGGCCTCTTCGAGGTCACCGACAATACCCGCGTCGTCGTGCAGGGCATGTTCACGAAGACGAGCACGCAGACGAGCCTCGGCCTGACGTCGGACGCGGTCGGCTCGCACGGTGCGTTCGTGCCCTTCGGCAGCGAGATCTACGAGCCGTCCGTGATCCGCGACGAGGATGGCAACATCATCGGCACGAACCCCGCCTACCTCCCGGGCGGCGCGTACGGGCTCGACTGCGAGGCACCGCAGACGGAAGAACGGCCGTACGCCGACGGTCTGCCCGGGTGCACGAAGTCCGAGGCGTGGCCGGTGCCGGCAGAGATCTGGCACATCTTCAACAGCCGCCCGCGGCCGAACGAGGATATCCAGCTCAGCCGGCCGCTCGACTTCGTCCGCAGCGCGCTCGGCAGGTCGCGCGGCAGCGATAACGAGACGACGACGTACCAGCTCACGTTCGGGCTCGAGGGCGAGCTGCCGAGCGGTAACCACTTCTGGGATGCGACCATCTCGACCGGCGCGACCGACAACGTGATCCGTCAGCGCGGCGTCTCGAAGCTCGAGACGTGGCGCGCGATCATCGGCTCGCCGAATTTCGGCTACGGTTGGCGCCAGCAGGGCAACCCGAGCGGCGGCGGCTTCCAGGCGGGCGTCGCGAGCTGCACCACGGGACTGCCCGTCGTGCGGAACTTCACGCCTTCCGACGACTGCATCACGGCTCTGACCACGACGCTGCACAACTCGCAGACCGTCGAGCAGAACGTGTTCGAGGCGAACCTCGTCGGCACGCTCGCGGAGATGCGCGCAGGCCCGCTGCAGTACGCGCTCGGTACCGCCTATCGGGAAGCGAGCATCATCTACGAGGTCGACCCGCTCGTCTCGAACGAGGCGATCAACGAGATGGTCATGGGCCTCTTCCCGCAGCAGAGCTATAGCGGCGAGTTCGACGTCTCGGAGATCTACGGCGAGCTGCTGATTCCGATCGTCAGCAACGGTCCCGCCTTCGTCGAGCATTTCCAGGTCGAGCTCGGCGGCCGCTATTCGGACTACAGCACGGTCGGCGGCGTCGATACGTGGAAGGCGCTGATCGACTGGGCGTTCTTCCCGCGCTATCGCCTGCGCGGCGGGTTCAATCGCGCGAACCGCGCGCCGAACCTGGCCGAGCTGTTCTCGGTGCGAACGCAAACCTTCGGCGGCACGGGTGCCGTCCTCGGCGACATGTGCTCGCTGCGGAACACGGGCCCGTGGAGCGCGAACGTCGGCGACGACCCGGCGAACCCGATGTCGAACGTCGACGGGCTCGAAGGCGCGCTGCGCACGCAGGCCATCTGCCGTGCTTTGATGGGTGCCGCCGGCGCGCAGGCGTACTACGACGCCCGCGACCCGATGGATCACCCGACGCTCGGCGGCACCGGCCTGCCGAACGCAACGGGCAATCCCAACCTCAAGGAGGAGACGGCCGACACGTTCACCCTCGGCATGGTCATGGACTTCCTCGACGGGTTCACGCTCACGGTCGACTACTACACGATCGAGATCGAGAACATGATCGCCGTCGAGAACGGTGACGTCGTGTCGGAGCGTTGCTTCAGCTCGAGGTTCAACCCGACCGGCGATCCGAACGCCCCGGGCTGCCGCGCGATCCTGCGCAATCCGAACTCGGGCGAACCCTCGTCGATGGACCTGTTCTACACGAACCAGGGGAGAGCGAAAACTTCCGGCATCGACCTCTCGCTGAACTGGTCGAGGATGTTCGGCTGGGGCGGCCTCAACCTGAACACCGTCGCGAACTACAACCTCGAGAACGTCACCCAGGCCACGCCGACGTCGGACGAGATCGACTGGGTCGGTACGCAGGGCTGCGCGCTCGGCATGCAGTGCATGGGATACGACTACCGTATCTTCACGACGCTCAGCTGGTTCCGCGGGCCGCTGTCGCTCTCGTTGCGTCACCAGTTCTGGCCCGAGATCGACTCGGGTCAGTGCGTCACGACGCCGAACAGCACCGGATGCCTCTACGGCGGCGTGAAGACGAGCTACAGCCTCTTCGCGCTCAGCGGCGGCTACCGGTTCAACGACCGGCTCACGCTGCGGGTCGGTATCGAGAACCTGTTCGATCGGATTCCGCCTCGCACGGGCGGCAACCCGACCGCGACACCGTTCCCGACGCTCGGCACGCGCAGCGGCGGCGCGACGTACGATCCGCTCGGACGGCGCGGATTCGTCACGGTGGCGATGGAGTTCTAGCTCCGCTGTTGACGCCGACTCACGCGGCGGGCGAAAGCCCGCCGCTCTTTTTCTCGGTCCGTCGTCGCGGCAGCAGGCGTGACGATACAATCGCCCCATGATCGATTTCGGGCTCACGCGAGAACACTTCCGGAAGGCTCTCTTCGAGAAGGAGCCGCATCTCTTCCGTAACGCGGTGCGCGAGCCGCTCGTCTCATGGTCGGACCTGGACGAGCTCTTGATGGTCGTGCCGCCCACGGCGCCGTTCCTGCGCCTGTTTCACCACGGCGTCGTCCCGGAGGCACACTTCACGACAGATACCGTCGTGATGGGTCAGGGCCGCCGCAGGCTCGACAAGAGCCGCTTCTACGAGCTCATGCGTAGCGGCGCGACGCTCGTGATCAACCGCGTCGAAGACTACTCGGTCGTCGCGAAACGCCTGTGCGTCGAGATCGGCCGCTTCACCGGCGCCGAGGCGACTGGCAACGCTTACGTCAGCTTCAGGGGCGACGGCACGTTCGGGAAGCACTGGGACACGCACGACGTCTTCGCGATCCAGCTCATCGGCCGGAAGCGCTGGGCGATCTATCCGCCTACTTTCCCGCTGCCCCTGACGTATCAGACTCACGACATGAGCGGGCACGCCTGTCCCGCCCAGCCCGCGCTCGAGCTCACCCTCGAGCAGGGCGACATGCTGTATCTGCCTCGCGGGTGGTGGCACCACGTCGTGCCGCTCGACGAAGGCAGCCTCCACCTCTCCGTCGGCATCTATCCGCCGACGTTGTACGACTACATCGTGTGGACGTCGGCGCGCTACCTGCAGCAGGAGGTCGACGTCCGCCGCGCGTTATCTCGCGAAGACTATCGGCAGAAAGTCGACGAGGCGCTCGAGAGACTACGCCGCGTGCTGCTCGACGAGCGGACGGTCGCGGAGTTCACGACCCACCGCATCGGGAATCTGCCGCTCTCGTCGGAATTCAACGTGGAGCTCTTTCTCAATCCTCGCGGCGTGTCGTTGCAGCCGGGCACCCTCGTCAGCCTCACCGCCTTCGACACGCCGGACCTCGAGCGCGGCGAAATCGCGGCCAACGGCTCGCGGCTCCGCCCCGATCCGGACAGTGTCGCGGTCGCCCGCGCGCTGCAGGATTGCAGGTGGATCCGGTTCGACGCTCTGTGCGAGCGCGTGCCCCAGCTCGGCCGCGACGCCGTGTCGCGCGCGGTGCTGAATCTCGCGCGGCACGAGATCGTCACCCTGTACAACGATCGTGAGAGCACGGTATGAGCACGACTCGCGCAGTCCTTCGGCATCGTCGGCGAGGCGGCGCCGAATTCCGCCTGTGCTGTACCCCGGCATCGCGTCGTCTAGCGCCTCGATCGTGTTGTCGTGCATGTCGAGAGCATCGCGAAGCCGCTGGCATGCGTTTGCCAGCTCAACGAGCTGCTTCCGAATGGCTCCAGACTTCGGTTTCTGCTTCTCGTTCGCTCGCATGCTGCGGTACACGCGCGCCCAGTGGTTCACTCGTTCCGCGTGCTCCGCGCCGACCGCCTCGGAAATCCGTCCGAATGCCGCCTCGCTGTACCGCCACTCATCGACCAAGAATGCCGCATCCCACCGATCAGCCATGACGGCGCCCCCCGATCGCCGCTACCGTCGCTTTCTTCGGCACCGTCGACAGGAACTTCGCCCAATCGCGCATCAGTCTCGTGCGCTTCGGCAGCAGCTCGTCGCGAGCGTATGCGGCGCGGGTCGCGTCGCTGTTCACATGAGCGAGCGCCAGTTCGGAAACCTCGTCCGGGTACGCCGTCGACGATCGCGCCCAGTCCTTGAACGAGCTACGGAAGCCGTGCGGCACGGCCTCGACCTTCATGCGCCGGCGGGCCGCCGATATGCTCATGTCGGACAGCGGGCCGCCCCGGACGGCCGGGAATACGTACGGCGAGCCCTCGAACCGCGGCAGGCCCTTGAGCAGCTTCACGGCCGGCTCAGAGAGCGGAACACGGTGCACCTTGCCTGCCTTCATGCGCTCGCCAGGGATCGTCCAGAGCTTCGCCTCAAGGTCGATCTCGTCCCATGTCGCGAGCCGGACCTCGCCCGAGCGCGCCGCCGTCAGGATCAGGAACTCGAGCGCCCGAGCGGACATGCCTTCACGCTTGCGTAGCTCCGCCATGAATGCCGGGACGTCCTGCCAGGGCAGCGCAGCATGGTGCTCGACCTTCCGCACCTTCGACGGCTTCGGTAGGACGAATTCAAGCCCGCCCTTCCATCGCGCCGGATTCTCGCCGGACCGGTAGCCGCTCGCCGTCGCCCACGACAACACGGACTCGATGCGCTGGCGAACGCGGGTCGCCGTCTCCGTCTTCGTCGTCCATATCGGTTCGAGCACCTTCACGACATGCCCGATCTCGATGCTCGCGACGGGCAGCTTGCCGATGATCGGGCTCGCGTAGAGCTCGAGCGACGTGATCCAGTCCTTCCGATGCTTCGCGTTGCGGAACTCGTCGACCTTCGTCCGATGGCACTGCTTCGCGGCCTCGTCGAACGTCAGTGCCTTCGCCTGATGCGCTCTGAGCGCCGCCTGGCGCTCCTTACGGGCCGCAATGGGGTCGATGCCCTGCCACAGCGCTTCGCGCAGCTCTCGCGCCCGCACGCGCGCTGTATCGAGCCCGACGTCCGGGTAGCCGCCGAGGCCGATCTCGTGCCGGCGGTCGCCGACCTTCAGTCGGAGAATCCAGCTACGCGCGCCCGTATCCTTGACGTTCAAGCTCAGACCCGCGACGCCGCCGACAGCGTGCAGGCCCGGCCGCTTGAGGCGCCGCACCTGGAACGCTGACAGCTCTTTCGCTTTCTTCGGCAAGGCGGGAACCGAACTATGGTGGAGGCCAGGGAACCGAACCCCGGCGGGACTTGACCCGCGCACGGTCCCACCATAGCATCAGCACTTGGACGCGACAAGCTGCGGCGGCGTGCCACAGCCGGAATCGCCTAAGTCATTGAAGGAAGCGCGGTATTGCGGCGCGTTGCGGTTAGCTGCACTTCGGCAAACGCGGACGCCGCCTCCACCACCTGCCTTCTTGTCCCCACCGAACGCGCGTATACACGCGCT
>CAZKNH010000155.1:0-8415 GCA_964553875.1 uncultured Gammaproteobacteria bacterium
CGTCCGATCGCCGCCGGACGCGCGAGGCAGGCTTCACCGCGCATCTCGTGAAGCCGGTATCGATCGACGCGATCAACGAGCTGATCGCGGCACGCGAGACCGATTAAACCCCTTCCCTCTGCAGTCGCACGGCAGCGGCCTCACTCGTTACACAGATCCGTCATCAGGATCGGCAGGCCCGTCCAGACCACCGCGACGAAGAAAAGACCCGCATGCAGCACCGCGCCGTACGACAGGAAGCGTGACAGGTCGACGGGGCGACTGCCCGCATCGTCCCCGACGACCCGCAGCTCGCGCCACTCGATGAAGGCCCACCCGCCGACGACCGCAATACCGCCGGCGGCCGCGACCGTCATCGCACCGAGCACGATGCGGAGCACGCTCGTGCCGAGCCACGCCGCACGGTCGAGACCTAGCTCGCAGCCCGCGCCTTGCACCGAGTAGAGAAGCACGAACCAGACGAACCACACGACCGGCGGGCAGAGGTAGCCCTTCGCGTTTGCCGGGAAGCGCGGGCGCTTTTCGAGACGGCTGCTGCGATCAACCATCGACTCCGCTCCGTGACGGTCACCGTCACAGCCCGTAAACCAGCGCGAGCACGATGGCGCCGGTGCCGATCACGTAGTACGCGAACAGCGCGGCAACGCGCGGTGCCAGGCTATGAAGCGGCATGACGCCGCGGGCGGCGGCTCTCGCCAGCGCGAACACGGCCGCGAGCAGGGCGAGGGCGACGTGCAGCGCATGCCAAAAGATCAGCGCGCCCACGACGGCGCCGTAGGTATGGGCTCTTGCGTCGAACGGGAGCTCGCCAAGGGCGCGGTACTCCGCATAAAGAAGCGCGGCCGCAAGAAGGATCGTTGCCGTGAGCCCGCTCATTGCGATGCTCGTGCGGCCCCGCGCTGTGCCCGTGTTGACGAAGATTGCGGCGGGCAGCATCGCGAGGAGCAGCAGCGCGACGGCGGCCGCCGGCGCACCCACGCGCGGCGCGGAGCCGATCGGCGGCCATTCGCTCGACGAGGTCCACAGGTAGAAGTAGACGTAGACCAGCGACACGAGCACGGCCGCATCGACGAGCACGAACACGACCGCGCCGAGCCATCCGGCGGAGCGCGTGTCGCCGAGCGCAAGCGGCAGGCGAAGCCCGTGACCGGCATCCTTCTCGAGCTTCTCAGGCGCTCGCTCCCAGAACCAGATCATCGCGATCACGATGAGGAGCACGACGCCGAGCAGTGACCACGCGTAGCGTGATACCAGTGTCCCGATGAAGATCGGCGCCGTAGCGATCGCGGCGAGCAACGGGATCCACGTCGGATGAGGAAGCCGGTGCACGTACTCGGGCACTGCACCGATCACCGTCGTCACGAGCGACTCTCGCCGTCCTTCGGGGGCGGTTCCGAGATACTCGTCGCCGCGCTCGATGCGCGCGGCGAGCCCCGGCTGCTCCCACAACGGATAGCGGGAGTCGACGCGCGGGATGCTGCGCACGTTGTACGGAGGTATCGGTGCGGGGTTTGCCCAGTCCAGGGTATCCGCCCCCCATGGGTTCTCCCCCGCATCCGCGCCGCGGCGCGCGGACCAGAACGCGTTCGCGACGAAGACGAGCACGCCCGCGGCGAAGGCATAGGAGCCGAGCGTCGACACGAGATTGAGGTCGCTCCAGCCGATGCCCGCGGGATACGTGTAGACGCGGCGCGGCATCCCGAGCAGCCCCGTGAGGTGCATCGGCAGGAACGCGACGTTGAAGCCGATGAACATCAGCCAGAACGACAGCCGGCCGAGCCGTTCCGACATCATTCTCCCGGTCGAGCGCGGGAGGTAGAACGTCAGCGCGGCGAAGAGCGGAAAAACCATCCCGCCGATCAGCACGTAGTGGAAGTGCGCGACGACGAAATAGGTGTCGTGCGCCTGCCAGTCGAACGGCACCATCGCGACCATCACGCCGGTCAGGCCGCCGACCACGAAGATCACGACGAAGCCGATCACGAAGAGCAGCGGTGTCCTGAGCACGGGCCGCCCGTTCCACAGCGTGGCGATCCACGCGAACACCTGAATTCCGCTCGGGATCGCGACGGCGAGACTCGCCCCGGCGAAGAACGACAACGCGATGCGCGGAAGGCCGGTCGCGTACATGTGATGCACCCAGAGGCCGAAGCTGAGGAACGCGGTTCCGACTGCCGCGAGCACGATCAGGTGATAGCCGACGAGGCGGCTGCGGGCGAGCGACGGCAGCATCGAGCTCACGAGCCCGGCGGCGGGCAAGAAGATGATGTAGACCTCCGGATGCCCGAAGATCCAGAAGAGGTGCTGCCACAGCAGGGGATCACCGCCCCTCGACACGTCGTAGAACGGAATGCCGAACGCGCGCTCGACCTCGAGCAGGATGCTGCCGAGCACGAGCGGCGGAAAGCCGAAGACGATCATGAACGACACGGCGAGCATGTACCACGCGAAGATGGGCATCCGGTTCAGCGACATGCCCGGCGCGCGCGTCTTGAGGATCGACACGATGAGCTCGAGGGCGCCGCCGATGCTCGCGATCTCGATGAACGTGACGCCGAGCAGCCAGAAGTCCTGCTCGATGCCCGGCGAGAACTGCTTCGTCGTCAGGGGCACGTACATGAACCAGCCGCCGTCCGGCACGCTGCCCACGACGAAGCTCGAGTAGAGCAGGATGCCGCCGAACAGATAGCACCAATAGCCGAACGCGCTGAGGCGCGGAAACACGAGATCCCGGGTGCCGAGCATCCCGGGGATCAGGTAGACGGCGAACGCCTCCATGATCGGCACGGCGAACAGGAACATCATGGTCGTGCCGTGCATCGTGAAGAGCTCGTTGTAGAGCTGCGCGTCGAGAAAAGCGTTCTCGGGCGCGATGAGCTGCGTGCGCATCAGCAGCGCGAGCACACCCCCGACGAGAAAGAACACGAAGCCCGTCATGATGAAGCGCTTGCCGACGACGGAGTTGTTGACGGCGGTCAGGCGGCGAATACCGGTCGGCGCGTGCCAGATCGCTTCGAAAGCGCCCGCGGCGCGCTCCTCGTCCGAGCGCGGCACGTCGCCGGCTGCCGCGATCATTCGAGCGTCTCCAGGTACGTGGCGATCTTCATCCGGGTATCGATCGGCAGGTCGTGATACTCCGGCATCCGATTGCGCGGCTTGACGGAATCGTTGTACGCGATCCACCACGCGACGTTGTCGCGCGTGTTCTCGAGCGTGCCGGCGCCGATCGCGACGCGGCTGCCGACGTGCGTGAGGTCCGGCCCGGCTCGGCCCCACGCACCGGTGCCGCGTACCGTGTGGCAGAGCCCGCAGCCCGCCGCGTGAAACAGGCCTGCGCCCTCCTCCGCGTCCCCTCCGTCGGGGTGCGAGGCCGGAAGGAGCTGTCGCGCCGTCCAGTCGTCGAACGCGGCAGGGCGCAGCGCGACGACGTGCAGCGCCATCTGCGTGTGTGCGACGCCGCAGAACTCCGCGCATTGGCCGCGGAACACCCCTTCCCGGTCGACCTCGACCATCATGCGGTTCTCGCGGCCCGGGATCAGATCGATCTTGCCGGCGATGGAAGGGATCCAAAGGCTATGGATCACATCCCGGGCTCGAAGGCGCAGCTCTACGGGCTGGCCGATAGGCAGGACGATCTCGTTTGCCGTCGTGAAGCGTGTGGCCGGGGATCCGAAGTCGTACTCGACGTCCCACCACCATTGGTTGCCGGTGACGCCGACGCGGATCACGTGCGGCTCAGCGGGAGCGGTCGCGCCTGAGCCGACCCGCACGCCGATCGGCAGCAGCACGGAGAGCACCACGATCGGCAGCGCGATGCCGCCCGCGAAGATCAGCCGTCGCGGCGGACCGGCGCTCCGATCTTCCGGCGCACGCAAAGCGGCATGGAGCAGCAGCGTGACGACCAGCGCGAAGATCAGCCCCGCGACGATCAGCATCCCCCACCACAGCGCCGCGATCTCGCGCGCGATGGGGCCCGTCGGCATGAGAGCGGATTGAATGCCGTTGCAGCCGGCGAGCGGCATGCACGACGATGCTCCCGCAAGACGACGGATCATCTCACGCCGCCGATCGGACGACGATAGACGGGAAGCTGGATCGCCCCTTTGCGCGTCTCGGTACGAGGTCATTGCGGCGGGGTCGCGGCGTCTCGCGGCTGCTGCGCGCCTTGCCGCTGCGATCGAGTCTGCTCCTCCGTCTCCCGGCCCCCGAAGCGGGAGTCGAGATAGACGGACGTCGCGTGCTCGGCGTCGAACCCCGCGTGCGTTGCGTAATTGTCGATCTCGGCCAGAGTTTCGATGTACGCGACCAGCTCCCAGACGGTCCTTCTCGGTAGCATCGATCCGAAGGCCGGCATGCCCTCCGGCCGGCCGTGCATGATCGTCAGGTAGATCTGCGCGGGCTCGCCGCCGTGAATCCACTCGTCGTCGCTGAGCGGGGGGCCCATGCCGCCGCCGCCGAGCGGCGCGTGGCAGCCGGAGCAGTTGAACGCATTGAAATGGCGCTCGCCGGCCGCGATCGCCTCCGGATCGCCGCGGAACGGGTTCTCGATGCCGGCATCGAGGCGCGCGGAGCCCGGGAAGAGGCTTGAGTTCGGCACGTAGACTGTCAGATCGCCGGGAGCAGGCAAACGGCCCTGGGCGTCGGGCTCGGACGGCGAGGTCGTCGGCGAGAAGGTGCCGAGCTCGATCGTGCTCTCGACGTTCGCGTCGGCCTGACGCGGGGCGTTCGCCGATGTCGAGCCGTCCCCCGGTGAAATCGTGTCGTCTCGGCCGCCGCCGCAAGCGGCAAGCGTCGCGACGATCGCGAGCACGAACCGGCGCCGTGCAAGGAAGCGAAGCGCTGCCGGCCGCGCCCCAAGGGGCGGCTGAGCTTGCGTCGTCATGGCTCCGCCTCCTCGCGCTCGGTCACGATCGGCACGCGGTATTCGATCAGCACGTCGCGGATCTCTTCGCTGCGGCGGTCGAGCACCGCCTGGATACGGTCGCGGAGCTCCGTATCACCCTTGCGAACGCCCATTGCGATCGAGAACTCGAACGGCAGCCCCGTGAAGCTCTCCGTGCCCGCAATCGGAAGCGCAACGAGCGGCGGGTCGGCGCGGCTCGCGAAGTACGCTCCGATCGGCCCCCAAACGGCGGCGACGTCCACGGCACCGTCAGAGACGGCCTCGATCAACCGGGCCGGCGGGTTCTCGTCGCGGTAATCGCCGTAGATGAGGTAACCGAAAACGTTATCGACGATGCCGAGCCGGCCGAGCGCGTGCGCGGGCGGCGGGTTGGCGCCGTCGTCGCCGGTGAGATGCACACCGATCGAGAGCGTCTCGAGTCGCGGATCGAGCATCGACTCGACGGGCGGCTCGAGCCGGTCAGGTTGCACGAAGACGTACGTCGACCGGTAGTACGGACGCGTCGTCGCGACGAGCTCGTCTCCCGCCGGCACGCCGATTACGAGATCGCAGTCGCCGGCGTAGAGCGTGTTGCGAATGAATCCTCGCCGCTGCGGCCACCACGTGTAGGCCACGTCGAGACCGAGCTCGCTCGCGACGAGCTCGGCGATCCTGTTCTCGAAGCCTTGCCCGGCCTCGTTCGAGAACGGCAGGTTGTTCGGATCGGCGCAGACGCGAAGCTCCGCTTCCGGTTCGCGGTCGGCGTGCGCGAGCTGCGTCGAGACGGCACACACGGCAGTGACCGAGGCGGCAACCCGGCGGCGATACGGCCTATTGCGCATCGCCGTCTCCCCCTTGTCGGCTCGATCGCTGCGGGAGCGCGAACACGTACACGGTGCCGCCCGGCCCGGTCACGTCGGGGAGATCCCGTGTCGCACCGACGAAGCCGAGCGCGCCGAACGGCACGTTTGGATCGAGGCCGCCGGCGACGACCGCACCCGACCACCCGCCGACCCCCGAGGCGATCGCGACGTATTGCCGGCCGTCGGGCCCGAGGTACGTGATGGGCTGTCCGATGATTCCGGACTCGACACGGAACTGCCAAAGCACGTCGCCGGTCTCGGCGTCGACCGCCTTGAACCAGCGATCCATCGTCCCGTAAAACGTGATCCCGCCGGCCGTCGCGACGGTGCCGCTCCAGACTGGAAATTCCTCCTCGATCGTCCAGGCCTCTTCGCCCGCGACAGGATCCCACGCGGTGTACTCGCCGCGGTGCCCGCCCGGTCCGCCGTACATCGCGACCTCGGCGCCGACGAACGGCGTGCCGGCGATGTAGCTGACCTCCGAGACACGCATGTCCATGCAAAGGTTCTGATGAGGGATGTAGAGATAGCCCGTGTCCGGCGAGTAGGCGCTCGGCTGCCAGTCCTTCGCGCCGGGTGCCGCCGGGCAGATCTCGCGCGCGACCTGGCCTTCGCGCGGCGCTTTCTCGCGCACGTCGTTCGGGCGGCCCGTCTCGAGATTCACCCCCCGCGTGACCGTGACGTGGTGATACGTGTCGGCGGACAGGACCTGCCCGGTCTCGCGGTCGAGCACGTAGACGTGTCCGTTGCGCTCGGGCCGGACGAGCGTTCGGCGCATCTCGCCGTCGATCTCCAGGTCGAGCAGAACGTTCTCGTTGACCCCGTCGTAATCGAAGAGGTCGTGCGGCCCCCACTGGTACGCCCAGCGCGCGTATCCGTCGTCCGGATCGCGCGCGAAGACGCTTGCCGTCCACTTGTTGTCGCCGAGCCGCTGATTGTGGTTCCAGGGGCCGGGATTCGACGTGCCGTAGTAGATCAGATCGAGCTCGGGGTCGTACGAGATCCAGCCCCAGACCGTGCCCCCGCCGATCTCCCACCTCCCCGGCGGCCACGTCGTCACGCCGAGGTCCGGCTCGCGATCGGCTTCGTAGAAGGGCCGGAAGTCCTCGCCGATCAGCACGTCCTCGTCCGGCCCGGTCGAGTATGCTCGCCAGGCGATCTCGCCGGTGTCGACGTCGAGCGCGGTCAGCCAGCCGCGCACGCCCATCTCGCCGCCGCTGTTGCCGACGAGCACTTTGTCCTTCACGACGAGCGGCGCCATTGTCATCGTCTCGCCGACGTTGATGTCGCCGAGCTTCGTCTTCCAGATCTCCTCGCCCGTCTCCGCGTCGACCGCGACCGTATGGTTGTCTAGCGTGTTGAAGAAGATCTTCCCGTCGAGATACGCCGCCCCGCGGTTCACGACGTCGCAGCACGCGACGCCCTTCGCGGCGCGCTCCGGCTTCGGGTCGTACGCCCACCGCAGCGAACCGTCCGCCGTATCGAGCGCATAGAGCACGTTCGGCCACGGCGTCGTCACGTACATCGTGTCGCCGATCACGAGCGGCGCCGCCTCGAAGCCGGATGTCGTCCCGATCGAGAACGTCCATGCTACGACAAGATCCCGGACGTTCTGCCTGTTGATCTGGTCGAGGCCGCTGTAGCGGGTCGACGAATAGTTCTTCGCGGGCATGACCCACTGCGCGTCGTCCCGAGAAAGCTCGATCAGCTGCTCGTTCGCGGTCACGGCCGTCGTCGCGAGCGCTCCGGCCGTCAGCGCAGCGGCGATCGCAGATCGCGCGCGATCTGCGCCGCGGCGGGATCTCGGCTCGTCGTGGCTCATCGTCGGCTCCCCTGTCTCGTCCGGCGGCGGCGCCAAATACGAGTGCGGAGCGGAGCAAGTTGTATGCCACACGTCGTACCCGACGCGCTTCGCGAGCGGGCGACCCGTAACGGGCTCGCGGCAGAGAACTTGCATCGGCCCGCGGAGGAAGCGAGTCGAGGTGCACGATGAAACCGGCTAGAACGACGATGTTCGGTGCCGCGACGCTGCTCGCGGCCGCCGTGTACTCCGGCGGACCGGCGGCACAGGTCGAAGATCTGGCCGCCGAAGGCCGCACGAAATCACTTCAGTGCGTAGCGTGCCACGGCCCTGTCGGCGTGTCGCCGAACCCGATGTTCCCGCATCTGGCCGGCCAGAACGCGTCGTATCTCGAGATTCAGCTCCAACGGTTCAAGAGCGGCGAGCGGTCCCATCCGCTGATGACCCCGATCGCGCAATCGCTGTCGCGCGAGGACATCATCGCGCTCGCCACCTACTTTAGCCGTATTGGACCGCTCGCAGCGGCGAAGGCCGGAAGTTGAGCGCACCCCGGCAGTCGCACGCGGCGGCACGCGCGGACAAGCGCAACCGGCCTCCGCGGTTAGTTAGACGGCTCAGGCTTTGCTCGGCTCGCGCAGTACGCGCCGGCCGAAGTCCCGCGGTGCAATGACGGTGAAGCGGGATCCGCGCCCGAGTTCGGAATCGACCTCGAGAGTGCAGTCGAGAACCTGCGCGAGCTGTTGGACGATGACAAGACCAAGCCCGCTCTGCGGCGAAGACGCGAATTGCGACGGATCCGAGAGGCTGCCGCCCGGGCGTTCGCGATCCGCGCCGCGCTCGGAAGCGCCGAGCAGCGACGCGGCGCGCAG
>CAZKNH010000156.1:0-8241 GCA_964553875.1 uncultured Gammaproteobacteria bacterium
CCGAAACGATCGCCGGCGCGAGTTCTCTCTCATCGCGCGCCGAGGCGGAGGGCGTGACCGCGTAAACGGAAGCTAAGTTTCAGCTTCGATCTGTACGGCGGTCTTATGCGGCCGCCGGTGATCCGCATCGACGGATCGGCTCTCTCGTCAACCAGGTGGTGCAGCATCATGGTTAGTCGAACGAATTTTTTAGCGGGTATCCGAGCTGGTGCGCTGCTCGCGGTTTCGGCTTGGATCGCGCTCGCGGCGGCGAACGCTGCGGCGCAGCCGGCTGAGACCTTGAAGGATGCCTACGCCGGCGCGTTCAAGATTGGCGTCGCCGTCGGCGGCGGCGTGCTGTCGGGTCGCGATCCGGCGTCACTCGCGATCCTCGAGCGGCACTTCAACTCGATCACGCCCGAGAACGCGATGAAGCCGCAGCCGATCAACCCTCGGCCGGGCGTCTACAACTTCGAGCAAGCCGACGCGATCGTGGAGTTTGCCGAGGCGCGCGGCATGTTCATCGTCGGCCATACGCTCGTCTGGCACAACCAGACGCCGCAGTGGTTCTTCGTCGACGAGAACGGCAATCCGAACACGCCCGAGCAGCAGCTCGAGCGAATGCGCAGCCACATCGAGGCGGTCGCGGGACGTTATGCCGGCCGCGTCCATGCCTGGGACGTCGTCAACGAGATCATCGGCGACGACGGCGACTATCGGCATGACACGGCTTGGGTGCGCACGGTCGGCGACGGCGATCTCGTCGTGAGAAAAGCGTTCGAGTACGCGGCGCAGTACGCGCCCGACGCCGAGCTCTATTACAACGATTTCAACGCATGGCGCCCGTCGAAGGTCCAGGGCATCGTCCGCATGGTCAAGATGCTCCAAGAGGCCGGCGTGCGCATCGACGGCATCGGCATGCAGGGCCATTGGGGCCTCAACTACCCCAAGAACGAGTACATCGAGGCTGCGATCGAGGCCTACGCTGCGCTCGGTCTCAAGGTCATGATCACGGAGCTCGACATCGACGTGCTGCCGATATCGCGCGAAGGTCAGGTCATCGGCCGCGTGCTGCAAGATCCGCTGTTCCAGCTCGAGGAGTTCGCCACTTGGCTCGATCCCTACAAAGACGGGTTGCCGCCCGACGTCGAGCAAGCGCTCGCCGATCGCTATGCCGAGCTCTTCGAAATCTTCTACCGGCATCGCGACAAGATCGACCGCGTGACGTTCTGGGGCATCCATGACGGGGTGTCGTGGAAGAACGGTTTCCCTGTGCCGGGTCGCACGAACTATCCGCTACTGTTCGATCGCGCCCGCAATCCGAAGCCCGCGCTCGAGCGCGTGCTCGCGATTCCACGCTGACGGCCGCAGTGCGCGGCGGAAGCGGGCAAGGCGGGGCGGAGCGAGCCTCCAGGTCAGCCGCTGAGCCGCATCAGGTTCAGAGTGCCGAAAAGGCGAACACCGTTCGGCTCTTGAAAACGTCACCCGGAACGAGCGTCGTCGTCGGGAAATGCGGCTGATTCGGAGAATCGGGAAAGTGTCCGGTCTCGAGAGCGACGCCTGCACGCAGCGGATAGGTGACCCCGCCTTTCATCGGGCGGCTGGTGTCGAGAAAGTTCGCTGTATACAGGAACAAACCGGGCTCCGTCGTCCACACGGTCAGCGTGCGGCCGGACGCCGGGTCGTGCAGCACGGCCGCCTCGGTCAGCTGGCCTGGCATGTCGGCCCGGCGTAGAACGAAGTTCTGATTGAAGCCGCGGTTCTGCCGCATGTGCGGATCGTCGGATTCGATGTCACGGCCGATCGGCTTGGCCTCGGTGAAGTCGAACGGCGTGCCGCGCACGCTCAGGATCTCACCGGTCGGGAGATTGTCCGGCGTCGCGAACGTGTAGAAGTCAGCGTTGATCTGCAACGTGTGGTCGAGGACGTCGCCGTTTCCGGCACCGGCCAAATTGAAGTAGCTGTGCTGGGTCAGGTTAATCACGGTAGGCTTCGTCGTCGTGGCCTCGTAGTCGACGATGAGCCGGTAGTCGTCGGTCCAACGATAGGTGACCGACACGGTCATCTCACCCGGAAAGCCCTGATCGCCGTCGGGGCTGACGAGCGTAAACCGCACCGCGGGGCCGTCCTCGGTATCCATTATCGAAGGTTCCCACACGCGATGGCTGAAACCCTCGACGCCGCCGTGCAGCACTTCGCGCGGCGGCCTGCCGCCCCGCGCGACGCCTGCCAGCCGGTACGTCTCGCCGTCGATCGTGATCGTCGAGCCGGCAATGCGGCCCGCGTAGCGGCCGATCGTCAGGCCGATATAAGCCGAGTTGCCCGTCGCATAGTCCGCGGCCGTCGCATAGCCGAGCACGACATCGGCCAGATTGCCGTCGCGGTCCGGCACCTCGATGGCCAGCACGGCGGCGCCGTATGGCATGAAGCTGGCTCGCGCGCCGGCGGAGTTCGTCAGCGTGTAGCGCGTCATCGGTCGGCCGTCCGGCAGAGTGCCCCAGGCCTCCGTGGTCAAGGACGTCTCGGCTATTGCCATGACCGGTGATGCGATGCTCAGCGAGGTCGCGATCGCGATCGACGCGAGCGAAGCGCGCCACGAGCTCGAACGATCCACGGCCGGTTCCCTTTGCTTCGGCATGTAGTTAGCGAAAGGCACTACGCGGTGGGCGCCCGTGGAGTGTACATCGCGCCGGACGTCGCGCGCACGCGGCCGCGCAAGGCCGAGCCCAGCACGCTCTTCGAGTACAAGACGATCGACTCGACCGGGAACTAGCCGCCGCGGGCCTCGAGGAACGCCTCGACTTCCTCGCGCGACGGCGGCGAGCAGCCGGCGCGCGAGACGTTGATGGCCGCGGCCGCGCAGGCGAAGTCGAGGGCCGCCTCGAGCGCACCTCGCTCGATACGGCATAGCGGCCTCGGCAAAGCGCCGGTGCCGAGCAGCTTCGCGACGAAGGCCGCGTGGAAAACGTCACCGGCGCCGATCGTGTCCGCGATCACGGCGACGGGATAGGCCGGACGCGCGATCGTCCCCTCCGCCGTGTGCAGCACGGCCCCGTCGCCGCCGCGTGTCTCGACGAGCAGCCCGCGGCCCATTCGCTCGTAGGCTTCCTCGGCACCGAGGCCCAACGCGGCGAGATCGTCGTCGCTCGCCTTCACGACGTCGGCGAGAGGCAAGAGCGAGCGAACGCCCTCGACGTATGCCTCCGTGTCGAGCACGGCCGCGAGGCGAACATTGAGGTCGATGCTGATGAGAGCGCCGCGCCCGCGCAGCCATGCGACGAGCTTCGTCACCTTCTCGATCTGCTCCGGCGCGAGCGCGAGCGAGCCCGTGTGGAACAGCGTGAGCCCGCTCGGAACATGCGCCGCGAGCTCGTCGAAGTCGACGTCCGTGTCGGCCACGGCCTGCCGATAGAGCCGATAGCTCGGCACGCCGCCCGGGCCGACCGTCACGAGCGCGATCGAGGTCGGGAGCCGCGAGCGGCGCGCGATCGGCGTCGCGACGCCTTCGTGCTCGAGCGACGCGCGCAGACGCTCGCCGAAGCTGTCGTCCGAGAACGGTGCAAGGAAGCTCACGTCGACGCCCTGGCGCGCGAGAGCGATCGCGAAGTTGTACGGCGATCCGCCGAGATGCGCGCGATAGCCGCCGTCGTCGCCGCCGACGAGGTCGATCAGCGCCTCGCCGAAGACCGCGACCGTCATCCGACACGCGTCTCGCCGGCCGTCTCGGCGAGGACGAGCTGCTCCGCGCGGCCGTCGCGGGTGAACGTCAGCCGATGCTCGCGCGTGCGCAGGTCGACGTAGAGCCGCGCGTACGCGTCGCCGCGCCGCCATTCGAGGTCGAGCACGTGGTCCGGCGACTCCGCGAGCGCGAACGTCCCATCGAACGCCTCGTGCGAGCTCCGCAGGCGAATGAGATCGAGCAGCCGCGCGACGACGGGCCGCGCGAGCGCGGCCTCGATCTCGCTCGGCGTGTAGTAATGCCGATTGATGTCGCGGCCGACGCCCGTGCGCTCGAGCAGCGCGACATCGTTGCTGCCCGCGAGCAGGCCGACGTAGTAGACCTGCGGAATGCCGGGCACGAAGAACTGGATCGCGCGGCAGAGCAAGTAATCGAGGTCGTTGCGCCCGAGCGCGTCGTAGACCGTGCAGTTGACCTGATAGAGATCGAGGTTCGACGCCGCGGCGCCCGTCGCGCGTAAGCTCTCGCCGCGGCTATTCGCGTGAATTCGCTGCACGAGCCGCTCCATCTCGTCGTCCGAGAGCAGCCCGGGGCGCGCTTCCTTGTCGTCCGGATCGGCGCCGACGTCGATGACGCCGATGCCGTCGTGCGTGTCGAAGACCGTCAGCGCGTTGACGGGCCGCACGGCGATCCAATCCTTCAGCGCGCGCGCCGATCCGCTGAACATCGTATGCAAGAGCAGCGGCGGCAGCGCGAAGTCGTAGACCCAATCGACGTGCCGCGCGATCTCGACCTGCCGCTCGTAGTACGAGTGAATCTCGACGAGCACCTCGAGGCCGAGCGCTTTCGCACGCTGCGAGAAGCGCCGGATGAAGTCGAACGTCTCGGGGATCATGAAGCAGCTCGTGCCGCGCTTCTTGATCGCGTAGCCGACGGCGTCGAGCCGGACCATGCGCACGCCATTCTCGGCAAGCGTCGTCAGTATCCCGTCCAGGTATTCGCTGCCGCGCGGATGCGTGACGTCGATGTCGATCTGCTCGGACGTGAACGTCGTCCAGAGGAGCCGACGCGAGCCGTCAGCGAAGGTCACGGCCGTGAACGGCAGCCCGGGACGCGGCCGATAGATCGCGAGCAGGTCGCTTTCGGACGCGCCGTGCGGGAACACGCCGTCGAGCGTCAGGAACATCCCGGCGTAGCGGCTCTCGGCGCCTTTGGCCAAGAAATCGAGAAACTGCGGAGACCGGCTCGAGATGTGATTGACGATCACGTCGGCCATGACGTCGACCTCGCGCGCGAGCCCGCGGATGTCGTCCCACGAGCCCAAGCGCGCGTCGACCTCAGTGTGATCGATCGGGTCGAAGCCCGCGTCGGCGCCGTCGATGGGATGAAAGAACGGCAGCACGTGCACGCCGCCGAAAAGCCCCGCGAACGGCCCGCAGAGCAGCGCACGCAGCCCTTGCAGCGTGCCGCCGAGCCGATCGGCGTAGGTGATGAGCTGGACCTGATTCCTCACTCCGCGCGCGCTCCGTCAGCGCCTCCGGCGACAGCGGCGATCGCATACTCGCTTTCGTCACGCCGCTGCAAACGTTGCCCGGCGGGGTCGGCGAGCCAGTTGTAGACGAGCCCCGCGAACAAGAGGAACGCGAACAAAGTCGCGAGCGCGAAGCCCGCGTCGGTGCTGCCGTACGCGTCGCTGACGGCCGCCATGGCCAAGGGCCCCACGGCCGCCGCGGCGGCCGTGAAGAACAGGATCACGCCGGCCGCGGCCCCGTGCTGCGAGCGCGGGAAGCAGCTGATGCCCTTCGAGTTCAGCGTCGGGTAGACGATGGACATGAAGAGCCCCGAGAGCGGCAGCAGCCACGCGGCGACTTCCTTGCTGAGCCACAGCGAGCCGCCGAGGCAGAGCAGGATCGCCAGGCTGAAGAAGGCGAGCGCGGAGGTCCAGGCCATGCGGCCGAGAAACCAGGCGCCCAAGAAACGCCCGACCGCGCGCAGCACGAAGAAGAGCGTCAGCGCATAGACGGGAAGCGACGGGAACGAGCCGGCATAGTCCTGCAGATACGTCGGCATCCAGACGTAGATCGCGACCTCGACGGCGACATAGAGCGCGACGAGACATGAGAAGCCGAGCGCGGCGCGGTCGCGCAGCACGTCGACCATCTCGCGCAGCGTCGCGCGCTCCGCGGCGCGCTCGAAGGCCGGATAGCGGACGCGGCTCGCCATCGCGACGAGCACGACGCAGATCACGGCCGCGATCAGATACAGCCACTTCCAGGACATGCCGGCCGAGATCAGCGTCGCGACGATGGCCGGCCCGACGATCGCGCCGACCGCGAAGAAGCCTTCGACGGTGTTCATGAAGCGCGTGTGCGACGTCGTCGACCGCGAAATGTCGCCGATCAATGCCAGCGCACCGATCTTGAAGACGCTGATGCCGAGCCCCGACAGCGCGAGCAGGAGGACGAAAGCGCCGAAAGCGTCGCTCGCCATGAACGCGAGAGAGCTCGCGCCGTAGAGGACGAGGCCGATGATGATCGTCGGCTTGCGCCCGAGGCGGTCGGCGAGGAAGCCGAGCAGCAATGCGCCGGCCGCGATGCCGGCCATCGTGGCGTATTGGAACGCGCTCGCGGCCGTCAGGCTCAGCGAGAACTCCCGAATGACCTCGGGGATGACGCTGCCGACGGCGTCCGTCGTCATCGCGAACGTGAAGAACATGAGCGCGGTGAGCCAGCGAATCAGGGCGTCGCTGTGCTGCGGCTCGGCGTGACTGCTCGGCATCGTCTTCTTTCCCCCGGTTTCGGCCGCCAAAGTGTACGGAACCGCGCGCGCCTGCGCAGCCGGCGCAGATGGAGCCTGAGACTTCGAGAATTCCAAGAGGGGGATCGTGCAAGGGCCGAAGAACAAGGGTAGAGTCCAGGCCGTCACCCGAAACCGGCAGTCGAGCCGGTGGGACTGCACCAAGGAGCTCCGAGCATGAAGGCGATCATCGCCGCGACGATGGTTGTCGTCGCGATAGCATGGCCGGCCACGGGGATCACACAGCCCGGCGTCTTGCGCGCCGGCGCGGCGAAGGTCGACGTGACGCCGGAGACGCTGCCCCCGAATTACGAGGGCATTCTCGACCCGCTCCACGCGCGTGCGATCGTCGTCGCCAACGACACGACGAGCGCAGCGCTGATCTCGATCGATGCCGGCGGCGTGCCGGATGCGCTCTGGCGCGCCGTCGTCGATGCGCTCGAGGGCGAGCTCGGCATTCCGCGCGACAACGTCCTCTTGACCGCGACGCATACGCACAGCGCCCCTGGTCAGCCGCCGGGTCCCTACGCGGAGAAGATCGTCGCGGCCGTGAGGCTCGCGCAGGAGCGGCTCGTACCGGCGACGGTCGGTTACGGGACGGGTGTCTCGTACATCAATGTGAATCGCAACATCATCGACCCCGAGACGCGGCGCTGGTGGGAGGGCGCGAATTACGACGGTCCGTCCGACAAGACCGTCGCGGTCGTCTCGTTCTGGACGGTCGACGGGGCGCCGATCGCCGTCTACTACAACTATGCGATGCATGCCGTCGTGACGGGACAGCTCGATCTCGTGAGCGCCGACGTGCCGGGAGCCGCGTCGAATTACATCGAGGACTCGCTCGACGGGACGGCCGTCGCGCTATGGTCGACCGGCGCCGCGGGCGACCAGAACCCGCTCTACTACCAACAGACCTACGACCTGCGCGAGATCCGCATTCGCGAGTTTGCCGCGCGCGGCATCGACATCAGCAACTCGATGCCTCCGGGCGGCCAGGGCTTGAACAAGCAGGATCCGAAAGTCGCGAAGCTCATGCAGCAGCAGAAGCAGATGACGCTGTCGATGGGTCAGTTCCTCGGCGAGGAGGTTTTGCGCGTGCTGCGCGAGACGAAGCGCCGGTCGGCGAGCGTGCGCATCGACGGCAGCTCGAAGATCGTGACGTGCCCCGGGCGCGAGCGCACGAACACGGGCCGCGCCGGCTTCGCCGGCGAGTACCGCGAGGCCGATCCCGTGGACATCCGCCTCGGCCTGCTGCGGCTCGGCGACATCATGATCGGCGCCGTCAACGCGGAAGTCTTCAATCCGATCGCCGTGCGCTTGAAGCGCGAATCGCCCTACGCCAGGACGATGCTCGCAACGCTGACGAACGGCACCGCACGCTCGGGCTATATCCCGCACGATGCCGCGTATGGAATGTATACGTTCGAGGTGCTGTCGTCGCGCCTGCAACCTGGGTGCGCCGAGTCCGCGATCGTCGAGGGCATTCTCGACCTCATCGCGGCCAGCGACGCCCGCTGAGGCGCGCGGGGGGCACTGTGAATCCGGAAGAGAACCCGTACGGGGAGATGGCGGGTGCCGGCGGTGGAGTCGTTTTCAGAGAGACGGCGACTGAGGCCATGTCCAGGATCGAGCGTCTTTCGACTTCTCGGGGCGCTGTCACTCCGGCTGGCAAGTAGAGCTGGCGTCGACATCGTCGTGCTCACGTCTTTGTGTCCGAGAAGCTGCTGAATTGTGCGGATGTCTTGACCGTTTTGAAGTAAATGGGTCGCGAAGCTGTGGCGGAGCGT
>CAZKNH010000157.1:0-8200 GCA_964553875.1 uncultured Gammaproteobacteria bacterium
AGCATGTCGAGATGCTCGTCGATCGTGTTCACCGTGTACGGCCGCGTCGGATTCGTCGATGAAGGCAGCACGTTCTGCTCGCCGCACGCCTTGATGATGTCGGGCGCATGGCCGCCGCCCGCGCCTTCCGTGTGATACGTGTGGATCGTGCGGCCCCTGAACGCCGCGAGCGTCGTCTCGACGAAGCCCGACTCGTTCAACGTGTCGGTGTGGATTGCGACCTGCACGTCGTAGCGCTCGGCGATCGCGAGGCAGTTGTCGATCGCCGCAGGCGTCGTGCCCCAGTCCTCGTGGAGCTTCAAGCCCATCGCACCTGCCTCGATCTGCTCGGCGAGCGCAGCGGGGAGGCTCGCGTTGCCCTTGCCGAGGAAGCCCAGGTTCATCGGGAACGCCTCCGCGGCCTCGAGCATGCGGGCGATGTGCCACGGGCCGGGCGTGCACGTCGTCGCGTTCGTGCCGGTCGCGGGACCCGTGCCGCCGCCGAGCATCGTCGTGATGCCGGACATCAATGCCTCTTCGATCTGCTGCGGGCAGATGAAATGAATGTGCGAGTCGATGCCGCCGGCCGTCAGGATCTGCCCTTCGCCCGCGATGACCTCGGTGCCCGGCCCGATCGCGATGTCGACGCCGTCCTGCGTATCGGGATTGCCGGCCTTGCCTACGCATGCGATCCGCCCGTCCTTGATGCCGACGTCGGCCTTGACGATCCCCCACCAGTCGAGGATCAGCGCGTTCGTGATCACGGTGTCGACCGTGCGCGAGGACGGCAGCTGGCTCTGCCCCATCCCGTCGCGAATGACCTTGCCGCCGCCGAACTTGACCTCGTCGCCGTAGACGGTCCGATCGCTCTCGACCTCGATGATCAATCCAGTATCGCCGAGGCGCACGCGGTCGCCGGTCGTCGGGCCGTACATCTCGGCATACGCGCGGCGCGAGATCCGGCTCATCGTTCGCCCTCGAGCGCGCCCATGACTCGGCCGAGGAAGCCGTAGACGTGCCGCGTGCCGCCGAATGCCACGAGCGTGACACGCCGCGTCTGCCCGGGCTCGAAGCGGACGGCCGTGCCGGCCGGGATGTCGAGCCTGAAACCGCGTGCCGCTTCGCGCGGGAACGACAGCGCGTCGTTGACCTCGTAGAAGTGATAGTGCGAGCCGACCTGGATCGGCCGGTCGCCGGTGTTCGCAACCGTGAGCGTGACCGTGTCTCGGCCCGCGTTCAGCTCGATCTCGCCGTCTTCGACGAGCAATTCGCCGGGGATCATGTCCGCGTCACGCGATCGGGTTGTGCACGGTCACGAGCTTCGTGCCGTCCGGGAACGTCGCCTCGACCTGCACCTCGGTCAGCATCTCCGGCACGCCGTCCATCACGTCGTCGCGCGTCAGGATCTGCGCACCCTCGCTCATCAGCGTCGCGACCGACTTGCCGTCGCGCGCGCCCTCGAGGATGCCGGCCGTGATCAGCGCGACGCTTTCCGGGTAATTCAGCTTCAGTCCTCGCCTCCTGCGCTGCTCGGCGAGCTGCGCGGCGACGAAGATCAAGAGCTTGTCCTTCTCTCGCGGTGTGAGCTCCATCTGCGGTCAGGTCCTCCAGATGCGCGGCGCGCTCGGGGCGCGCCCGATGACGGGCACGCGGATCGCGGCCCAAATGGATTCGAAAGCTTCGCGGAGCGCGTCCGCGGCCGGCGCGAGCGCGCGCACGACGAGCAGATCGTCGACGCAGGTGGCGCCCGCGCGAAGCGCGTCGAACGCGTCGAGCCGCTGTCGCGCGCGTGCGAGCACGCGCGAATCGGCGGGAAACGCGTAGAGCGACCCGAAGACGTCGAGCTCGCCGAGGCCCCACGCACGGACGAGGATCGGATCGCCCGCTTCGAACAGCATGCGATCGACGAGCAGCGGCTCGCCGTCGACGAAGATCTCGGTGCGCTGATCGAGCCGGCCGCTCGGGTAATCATCGCCGGAAAGCCTTCGCCCGATCGACGTCATCTCCCAGCCGACGAAGCGGGATGCCGCGGCAAGGCGCACCTCGGTCGAGATCTGCGCGCGGCTGCCGCCGAACAGGATCGTGTCGAGCGGCAGCCATTCGAACGAAGCGTCCGGCGCGACGCGGATGATCTGCTGCTGGCGGCTCTGAGGGCCGGCGGTCCGGTAGAACTTCGTCGCGGCAGGCGTCGTCACGAGCGCCGCGGTGCCGCTCTCGGCGGCGCAGGACAGGATCACGCGGTCCCCGCCCGCGAGGCCGCCGGGCGGATGCAGCACGTAGACGTGACAGACGCCGTCGCCCTGATGGAACGCGCGCTGCACGTAGAGCGGCCCCGTGTGACGGCGTCGGAACACGGTACGGCCCCGCTCGCTGCGAAACTCGAGCGAGAGGTGTGCGCGCCAGCCGCGATCGGTGCCGCCGTCGCCGCTCGCATGGTCGTGATGGCTCGCGCTCGACATGCGAGCCCCCGTGTGCGCCGCATCGGGGTGCGGGTTCGGCGTGTCGGTCGGCTCAGCCGCCACTTGCGATCTCCGTGAACAGCAACGCGCCCGTCACCACCCCGGCCGCACCGACCACGGCGTGAAGCGCCGCACGCAACCGGGCGCCTGCGCGCTCCGTGCACGCAAACGCTCCGGCCAGCATTCGCGCGAAACCGCACGCGCCGGCCGCGACGCCGACCGAGAAGCACGCAAGGTAGACCCCGCTGTCGAGGCCCGCGTCGAACGATGCGATCGGTAACAGCGCAATCACGGCCGCGGAGCCCGCCCCGCCGTGCAGCATGCCCATCAGCACGCCGGCGCGGCCGCCGAGCCGGATCGACGCGCCGTCGGCGCCCGCGCCAAGCCAGTGCCTGCGTGCATCGCGTAGCGCGTGCAGTCCGACCCCAACGAGCGTCGCGGCGACGATAGCCTCGGCGTAGCCGCTGACCGTCAGCATGCCGATGAAGCCAAGCCCGAGCACGAACGCCGCGATCACCGCGAGCGCCGCGGCGTGGCCGAGCGCCCAGCGAATCGCGTAGGCCGTCGGTGACGTCGTACGGTCGCTCACGGCGAGGCCGCCGATCGCGGCGACGTGGTCCGCGTCGAACGCGTGCAGCAGTCCGAACGCGAGCCCGAGCAGCACCGGCTGCTGCTGCCAGAGCACGAGAAGCGACTCGGAGAAGAAAGAGATGTCCATACCGTTCATACCGTGAGATAGGTCTTGACGAGCTCGTCCGTGAGCTCGTGCATCGTGCCCGCCGCGACGATCCGGCCCTTGTCCATGATTCGGAAACCGTCGCAGAAGCGGCGGACGAACGGGAGCTTCTGCTCGACGACGAGCACGGTCAGGCCGAGCTCGCGGTTGAGTCTCCGGATCACGTCGCCGATCTCGGCGACGATGCTCGGCTGAATGCCTTCGGTCGGCTCGTCGAGAATCAGAAGCCGCGGCTCGAGCACGAGCGCACGCGCGATCGCGAGCTGCTGTTGCTGGCCGCCCGACAGGTCTCCGCCCCGCCGTTTCAACATCGTGCGAAGCACCGGGAAGAGCTCGAACACGAGCTCGGGCAGCGCCTTCGATTTCCCGCGGCGCGCGGCGAGGCCGGTGCGCAGATTCTCTTCGACCGTCAGGAGCGGAAAGATCATCCGCCCCTGCGGGACGTAACCGATGCCGAGCGCCGCGCGCAGCTCGGGCTTTGCAGTCGCGAGCTCGATGCCGTCGAACGTGATCGAGCCGGACTCGACCCGGACGAGGCCCATCAGGCAACCAAGGAGCGTCGTCTTGCCGACGCCGTTCCGGCCGATCAGGCTTACACACGAGCCCTTCGGAACGTCGAAATCGACGTCCCACAACGTACGGCTGCCGCCGTAGGACTGATTGAGCCCGCGGACTTCGAGCAGAAAATTCGTGTCAGATACCTTTTCCGTGTCAGACGCCTTTTTCTCCGAAAAAGGTGTCTGACACACGGCGACCTCACTCACCGAGATAAACCTCCACGACCCGCGGATCGTTCTGAACGTCTTCCATGCGCCCCTCGGCGAGCACGCGTCCCTCGTGCAGCACGGTGACCTTGCGCGCGATCGAGCGGACGAACTCCATGTCGTGCTCGACGACGACGATCGAATGACGGCCCGCAAGCGACGTCAGGAGCTCGGCCGTCGCTTCGGCCTCCTGACGCGTCATGCCGGCCGCGGGCTCGTCGATCAAGAGCAGCCGAGGCCGTTGCATCAGCAGCATGCCGATCTCTAGCCACTGCTTCTGTCCGTGCGACAGCGTGCCGGCCGGACGGTGCGCGTGCGCGCTCAGCCCGATGATGCGAAGCGTCTCGTCGATCCGATCGCGCTCCTCGGCGCTCGCGCGCGCAAAGAGCGTCCGCCACACGTCCTTGTGCGGCGCTCCGGCGAGCTCGAGGTTCTCGGCGACGGTGTGCTCCCCGAAGACGGTCGGTTTCTGGAACTTGCGCCCAATACCTAAGCGCGCGATCTCGGGCTCGCTCAACTTCAAGAGGTCGATGCGACGGCCGAAGTACGCGACGCCCGCGTCGGGCCGCGTCTTGCCGGTGATCACGTCCATCATCGTCGTCTTGCCGGCGCCGTTCGGCCCGATGATGCAGCGCAGCTCGCCGTCGTCGACGTAAAGGCTCAAGCCGTCGAGCGCCTTGAAGCCGTCGAAGCTGACCGTGATGCCGTCGAGATAGAGGATCCAGCCCTGCGAGACGTCCGGAGCAGAAGATTCCGCTGCAGCAAAGGCTTCCGCCACCAATGCTTCTTCTGCCGCGCTCTGCCGCCGGAAATCGGGGTCTGACCCCAATTCTTCGTTATGCATGGCGCGCGGGCCTCGCAACGAGCTGCCGCACCTGCGCGGCAATGCCGGCCATGCCCTTCGGCAGCAGCACGGTCACGATCACGAACAGCGCGCCGAGCGCGAAGAGCCACACCTCGGGGAACTCGACCGTGAACACGGACTTCACGTAATTCACGGCGAGCGCGCCGAGCGCAGCGCCGTACAGCGTGCCGCGGCCGCCGACGGCGACCCAGACGACGAGCTCGATGCTCGCGAGCGGCTGGAACTCCGTCGGGTTGATGATCCCGACCTGCGGCACGTAGAGTGCGCCCGCGATCCCGGCGAGCACCGCCGACACGGTGAACACCCAGATCTTGTAGTGCTCGACCCGGTAGCCGACGAAGCGCACGCGGTCCTCGGAATCGCGGATAGCGGCGAGCACGCGCCCGAGCCTCGACGTGACGATGAAGCGACAGACGACGTAGCCCACGGCGACCGCAAGCGCCGACGCGATGAAAAGCGCGACTCGGGTTCCGGGCGCCGTCAAGCTCATGCCGAGGATATCCTTGAAATCGGTCAGGCCATTGTTGCCGCCGAAACCCATCTCGTTGCGGAAAAACGCGAGCATCAGCGCATAGGTCAGCGCCTGCGTGATGATCGAGAAATAGACGCCGGTGACGCGCGAGCGGAACGCGAGCCATCCGAACACGAACGCGAGCGTTCCCGGCACGAGCACGACCATCAGCATCGCGAACCAGAACTGATCGAAGCCGTGCCAGTACCAAGGCAGCTTGTCCCAGTTCAGGAATACCATGAAGTCTGGCAGCTCCGGATGGCCGTAGACGCCGCGGTCGCCGATCTGGCGCATCAGGTACATGCCCATCGCGTACCCGCCGAGCGCGAAGAACGCGCCGTGCCCGAGACTCAAAATTCCGGCGTAACCCCAGACGAGATCGAGCGCGATCGCAAGGAGCGCATAGCAGAGGAACTTGCCGAGCAGCGCGACCGTGAACGTCGGCATGTGGAACGGCGATTCCGGCGGCACGAGCAGGTTCAACGCCGGCACGACGATCACGGCTGCCGCGAGCGCGGTGAGGAAGATCACGCCGCCGCGGTCGTGGTGGAGGAATCGTCCGAGCAGCATCATGCCTCCGCCGCGCGGCCCTTCTGCGGGAAGAGTCCCCGCGGCCGCTTCTGAATGAACACGATCAGGAACACGAGCACGAGAATCTTCGCCATCACGGCACCGACCTCGGGCTCGAGCAGCTTGCTGACGACGCCCAAGCCCAAGCCGCCGACGAGCGTGCCCCAGAGGTTACCGACGCCGCCGAACACGACCACCATGAACGAGTCGACGATGTAGGCCTGGCCGAGGTTCGGCCCGACGTTCGTGAGCTGCGACAGCGCGACGCCCGCGACACCCGCGATTCCGGCGCCGAGCCCGAACGCCAGCATGTCGACGCGATCGGTGCGGATGCCCATCGCCTTCGCCATCGCGCGGTTCTGCGTGACCGCGCGCATCTCGAGCCCGAGCCGCGTTCGACGCAACACGACGAGCAGCAGCGCGAAGACGATCAGGCTGAACGCGAGGATGTAGAGCCGATTCAACGTGAGATCGAAACCCGGCACGATCTCGATCGACCCGCTCATCCACGCCGGCGTCGCGACCGAGCGGTTGAGCGGCGAGAAGATCGTGCGGACCGTCTGCTGCAGCACGAGGCTCACACCGAACGTCGCGAGCAGCGTCTCGAGCGGCCGCCCGTAGAGAAACCTCACGATGCCGCGCTCGATCGCGACCCCGGCGAGTCCCGAGATCACGAACGCGGCCGGAATCGCGATCAGCAGCGAGTAGCCGATCGCATTCGGGAAAAGCTGCTGCACGACGTAAGTCGTGTAGGCGCCGAGCATGATCAGCTCGCCGTGCGCCATGTTGATCACGCCCATGATGCCGAACGTGACTGCCAGCCCGATCGCCGCGAGCACGAGCACCGAGCCGAGACTCAGCCCGAAGAACATCGTGCTCAACATGCGGTACAGCTCGGCCCTCGCCTCGATCGCCTCGAGCGCGCGCGCCGCCGCGTCACGCGTCGCGTCGTCGACGTGCTCGCCCCGCGCGAGGCGCGTCAGCTTCGTCCGAACGTGCGGGCTCATGTTGCCCGCGACCGCGTCTATCGCGGCGAGCCGGACGGATGGATCTTCGGCGTCGAGCTCGAGCACCGCGATCGCCGTCTCGATCACGGCAGCGACGCGACGGCTCTGCTCGCGCTCGAGCAGATCCGCGAGGACGTCGATCATCGTCGTGTCCCCGGACCGGCCGACCTCCTCGATCGCCGCAATCCGTCTGCGCGGATCCTCGTCCTCGAGGCGAAGCCGTGCGACGATCTTCCGCAACGCCGAGCGCAGCGCGTTGTTGACGCCGACGCGCGTCACGTCGCGTCGCCCCGCAACGCCGATCTCCTCACCGGTCGCTGCGTCGAAGAGCCTGTAGCCGCGATCGACGCCCGCGGCAATCACGACGCGACCTCCGTTCCGGATCGTGTAGAGCTCGCCGTCGAGCAGCGCGCCGAGCACGGCCTGCGCGCGTGGATGGCCCGAGCTCGCGATCGCGGCGGCGGCCCGCTCCTTCTCCGCATAGCCTTCGGCCGCCGCGAGCTCCGCCAGTGCCGCGGAGAGGGCCGCATCCGACGCACGCGCTACTGGACCGAGCACGAGCGCGACGACCAGGCCGATCGCGCAAACGACCGCCCGCGCTGACGACGCGCGGCGGCGTGAGCCGAGAGCGCTCACTCCATTCCTCCTCCTGCGGGCGCCGGCATCGGGGCCGGCGCCCGCCCGCTCCATTTCCGTGCTCTGCCTACTCGTAACGCTGACCGGAGCACTGCCCGGTCTTCACGTTGTAGTTGCCGCACGAGAGCGGCGGCCTCCAATCGGCGATGATGTCCTTCGAGCTCGGCAGATAGTCCGACCATGCGTCTCCGACGACGGTGCCGGGCGTCTCCCAGACGATCTCGAACTGACCGTCCTCCTGGATCTCGCCGATGAACACCGGCTTCGTGATGTGGTGGTTCGGCATCATCGTTGCGATGCCGCCCGAGAGATTCGGCACGGCGACGCCGATGATCGCCTGCTGCACCGCGGTCGGGTCGGTCGTGCCGGCCTTCTCGACGGCCTTCACCCACATGTTGAAGCCGATGTAGTGCGCCTCCATCGGATCGTTCGTCACGCGGCGCTCGTCGCCGATGAACTCGTGCCAGGTCTCGATGAACGCGTCGTTCGTCTCGCTCGGTATGCTCATGAAGTAGTTCCATGCCGCGAGGTGTCCGACGAGCGGCGCGGTGTCGATGCCGGAGAGCTCCTCCTCGCCGACCGAGAACGCGATGACCGGAATATCCTCGGCGGAGATGCCCTGGTTGCCGAGCTCCTTGTAGAACGGCACGTTCGCGTCGCCGTTGATCGTCGA
>CAZKNH010000158.1:0-8185 GCA_964553875.1 uncultured Gammaproteobacteria bacterium
CGGCCGCGCCGCAAGTCGTCGTCGTCCATCGCCGGCAGGTCGTCGTGGACGAGCGAATACGCATGGACCAGCTCGACCGCGGCGGCAATCGAGTCAACGCCGTCTTCCGCGCCGCAGAGCTCCGCGCTCGCGTACACGAGAAGCGGCCGAACGCGCTTGCCCGCGCCGAGAACGGAGTAGCGCATCGCATCGCGCAGCCGCTCGGGCGTCCCGCCGTCGGCCGAGAGAACTTCCGCAAGACGCTCGTCGACCCGACGCCGATAAGCGTCCGCCCGCGCGGCAAACCCGCTCGTGGAGGCTCGTGCTATCATGGCCGGCCATCGTAGCACCGAAATCGCGTGCGCGGCGCATGCTGTGAGTGTCGTACTGAGCCGATCGACAGGCGTCGATTCAGCGGATATTGCCTATCAGGCGCAGATTCTTCCGGGTGTCTCGCGGACGTTCGCGTTGACGATCCCGGTGCTGCCCGAGCGTCTCGCCGAGGTCGTGACGAACGCGTATCTGCTGTGCCGCATCGCGGATACCATCGAGGACGACGTCGGCCTCGACAACGAGCAGAAGTCGCATTTTCACGAGCGCTTCATCGCGGTCGTCGAAGGCAGCGAATCGGCGGAGTCGTTCGCCGCGGAGCTCACGCCGCTCTTGTCCGATCGCGTCCTGCCGGCCGAGCGCGACCTGATCGAGAACACCGCAGCCGTCATTCGCGTGACGCACAGCTTCCTGCCGGAGGAGCGTGCGGCGCTGACGCGCTGCGTCCGCGTGATGTGCGCCGGCATGCCGGAGTTTGCGCGGAATAGAAGTCTCAAAGGGCTCGACGATCTCGAAGAGATGGCGGCGTACTGCTACTACGTGGCCGGCGTCGTCGGCGAGATGCTGACCGAGCTCTTCATCCTGCATTGCCCGGAGCTCGAGCGGCATCGCGAGCGCCTCATGCGGCTCGCGGTCTCGTTCGGCCAGGGCCTGCAAATGACGAACATCCTGAAGGATATCTGGGACGATCGGAGCGCCGATGCCTGCTGGCTGCCGCGCTCCGTGTTCAAAGGCGACGGGTTCAGCCTCGAGCGCCTCGAGGACGGGCATCTCTCGAGCAGCTTCCGCGAGGGACTGAACCACCTTCTCGGCGTCGCGCATGCGCACCTTCGCAATGCGCTCGAGTACACGTGCCTGATCCCGAAGCGCGAGGTCGGCATCCGGCGCTTCTGCCTGTGGGCGATCGGGCTCGCCGTGCTTACGCTGCGCAAGATCCATCGCAACCCTCACTTCCGCTCGGGCGCCGAGGTCAAAGTCTCGCGCCGCACCGTCAAGGCGACGGTCGTGACGACGAACCTCACGCTGATGAGCAATCGAGCCTTGCGGCTGATGTTCGAGCGGGCCGCGGAAGGCTTGCCGCTCGTGAGCCTCGAGCCGTCGGCGTTCGACGTCCGGAGACGAGCCCCGGGACGACTGGATGCTGGCTGAAGCCGGCGAAGCCCGATTTCGAGAGCACACAGCCCGAGTCGCCGTCATCGTCGCGCTCGGCGTCGAGCGCGCGTGCGTCGGACGCACGGGCCCGGGCGTTGCGCTCGTGCAGAGCGGCCCGGGCGAGGCCCGGGCGGCCGACGCCGCCAGCGCGGCGCTCGCGGCCGGCGCGCAGGCGCTCGTGTCGTTCGGCCTCGCCGGCGGCGTCGCGGCCGACGTGCGCCCCGGGCGCCTGCTGCTGCCGCGTGAGGTCGTCACTCAGGACGCGCGCCGCTTCACGGTCGAGCCTCGTTGGCACCAGCGGCTCGCGGCCGCGCTCGCGAGCACCGGCGCGGACGACCGGCCGCTGCTCGCCGCGGCCGACGTCATCGCCGGCACGGACGAGAAACGAAGGGCCGCGACGCTCGGCGCCGCGGCCGTCGACCTCGAGTCGGGCGCGATCGCCGCGGAGGCCGCCCGCGCGGGCGTCCCGTTCGCCGTGATCCGCGCGGTCGCGGACGGGCCCGGCGACGAGCTGCCGGTTGACGTATCCGCATGGGTCGGCGCGGACGGCGAGACGCGGCTCGTGCGCGTTCTCGCGGCAGCGGCCAGGCCTCGGAACTGGGGGCCGCTCCTCACGCTCGCGCGGCGCTACCGGGCGGCCCGCCGCAGTCTCGAAGCCGCCGCGCGGCGTGTCGCACGAGAGGATTTCCTGTTCGCATGACCGCGCTGACCGACTGGATCTCCGCGGCGCTCGTGCGTTGGGTCGGCTTCGTCCTGCGCTTCCGAGTGCCGGTGGTCATCGTGTCGCTCTTCGCGGCCGCGCTCGCGCTCTACTATGCGTCGAGCCGCCTCGGCATCAATACGGACACGGCGAACATGATCTCGCCCGAGCTCCCGTGGCGGCAGGACTTCATCGAGTTCCGCGAGGCGTTCCCGGCACGGGACCGCAACGTCGCGGTCGTCGTCTCGGCGCCGTCCGCCGAGCGGGCCGACGCGTTCGCGACGGCGCTCGTCGCGCGCCTCGAAGCCGAGCCCGAGCTTTTCGGCTCCGTGCTCGCCGCGGGGATCGGCGACTTCTTCGAACGGAACGGCCTTCTCTACCTCTCCGTCGACCAGCTCGAGGCGCTTGCGGACCGGCTCGCCGAAGCGCAGCCGCTGCTCGGGCTTCTCGCGCCCGAGTTCGACGCGGCGACCGTCCTCGGCGTCGCGGGGCGCGCGCTGGACGAGGCGCCGGACGATCCGGCCGTCGACGCGCTCGTCGCGGAGCTCGCCGGCGCCGTCCGCGCGGCCGAGGCCGGCGAGCGCGATCCCGTCGCGTGGCGACGGCTGATGCTCGGCGACGACGTCTCGGCGCTCGCGGGCGCGAACGGCCGCCGCATCGTCGTGCTGCGCCCCGAGCTCGACTTCACGCGCGTGCAGCCCGCGGCGCCCGCGATGAACGCGTTGCGCGCGGTTCTCGCCGAGCTCGCCGCGGAGGATTTTCCCGACGTCGACGCGCAGGTGACGGGCAGCGTCGCGATGGAGCACGAGGAGATGCTGACCGTCCGGAGCGGCGCGGGTCTCGCCGCGGTCGCGTCGCTCGCGATGGTGCTCTTCGTGCTGTACGCGGCGCTCCGCTCGTTCAAGCTCGTCGCGATCGCGCTCGTGACGCTGCTCGCGGGCCTCGCCGGCACGGCCGCGTTCGCGGCCGCCGCGGTGGGGCATCTGAATCTGCTCTCGGTCGCGTTCGCCGTGCTCTATGTCGGCCTCGGCGTCGACTTCATTTTCCACGTCTGCTTGAGACTCAAGGAGCTCCTCGCCGAAGGGGTCTCGCTCGACGACGCGATCGTGCGCACCGCGGGCGGTGTCGGCTCGTCGCTCGTGATCTGCACCGTCACGACCGCGGCCGGGTTCTACGCGTTCATCCCGACCGATTTCGACGGCGTCTCGGAGCTCGGGCTGATTTCCGGCACCGGGATGTTCATCAGCCTCGCGGTCAGCTTCACGCTGCTGCCGGCGCTGCTCGGCGTCGCGCTCGGCGAGTCCGACCGCGCAGCGCGGCCGTCCTGGCTGCCTGCGGCAAGTCTCGCGCCGCTCGTGTCGCGGCCCCGTGCCGTCATCGGCATCGGGGTCGCGCTCGGCGTCACCGCGGTGTTGCTCGTGCCGCGAGCCGAGTTCGACAGCAATCCGATCCACCTTCGCGATCCGGCATCCGAGTCGGTGCGCACGCTCGAGCTGCTCGCGAGCGACGGCGAGGCGCCGCTGTTCGATCTCGCGGTGATCGCGCCCGACCGGCAGACGGCCGAGACGTGGGCAGAGCGCTTGCGTGCGCTTCCGGAGGTCCGCCGCGTGACGACGGCCGACGCGCTCGTCCCGAGCGACCAGGAGGAGAAGCTCTTCGTGCTCGAGGACCTCGAGCTCGTGCTCGGCCCCGGATTCGGCGAAGTCGAGCGCAGGCCGTTCGACGCCGCGCGGCTCGAACGCGCGCTCGTCGAGCTCGAACGCAGGCTCGACGGCGTCGCCGCGAACGGTAGCGGCAAAGCGGCGCTCGCCGCCGCGCTCGACGCGCTCCTCGCGCGACTCGCGCGTGACGACGACGCCGCGCAGCAGCGTCGCCTCGCCGCGCTCGATGCAGACATCGTGGGAAATCTTCCGGAGGAGCTCGCGCGGCTCGAGCGCGCGCTCGGCGCGGAGCCCTTCGATATCGACGGGCTGCCGCCGGCGCTCGCCGAGCGCTGGATCGCGCCCGACGGGCGATATCTGCTCGAGATCGCGCCGACGGAGAACGTCAACGAGAATGCGGCGGCGCGGCGCTTCGTCGACGCGGTGCGCTCCGTCGTGCCGAACGCCACCGGTCTGCCCGTCGTGTACGAGGAGGCGTCGGCGACGGTCGTGCGCGCGTTCCAGATCGCGTTCGCGTACGCGTTCGTGCTCGTGACCGTGCTCCTCTACGTATTCCTGCGCCGGACCCGGGACGTGCTGCTCGTGCTCGGACCGATCGTGCTCGCATGCGTCGTCACCGCCGCCGCGACCGTCGTGATCGGCATGCCGTTCAACTTCGCGAACATCATCACGCTGCCGCTCCTCCTCGGGATCGGCGTCGACAACGGCATCCACATCGTGCACAGGATGCGCTACGAGCCGCCGGCGGACGGCACACCGCTTCGAACCAGCACGTCGATGGCCGTGCTCGCGTGCGGGCTCACGACGGTCGCGAGCTTCGGCAACCTCGGCTTCTCGGCTCACCGCGGCATGGCCAGCATGGGCCTCTTGCTGACGCTCGGCATGGCCGTCGTGCTCGCCGCGACGCTGGTACTCTTGCCGGCGCTGCTCAGGCTCGGAGGTTCTCGATGGCGATTCTCGTGACCGGCGCGAACGGCTTCGTCGGCGCCGCAATCGTCCGCGCGCTGCTCGACCGTGGTGAACGCGTGCGCGCGTTCGTGAGGCCGCAAAGCGATCGGCGCAATCTTACGGGGCTCGACGTCGAGGTCGCCGAAGGCGACATCACGCGCCCCGACACGCTCGCTGCGGCCGTGCGCGGCTGCCGCGCCGTGCTGCACGCGGCGGCCGACTACCGGCTCTGGGTGCCGAACGCATCCGCGATGCTCGAGACGAACGTGCAGGGCTCGCTGAACGTGCTCGATGCGGCGGCGGAGGCGGGCGTCGAGCGCGTCGTATACACGTCGAGCGTTGCGACGCTCGGGCTCAACGCCGACAAGTCTCCCGCCGACGAGGAGACGCCGGTGACGCTCGACGACATGATCGGTGCGTACAAACGCTCGAAGTTCCTCGCGGAAGAGGCCGTGCGGCGCCGCGCGGCGGAGCAGGGCCTCGACGTCGTGATCGTGAACCCGTCGACGCCGATCGGGCCCGGCGACATCAAGCCGACGCCGACCGGACGGATCATCCTCGACGCCGCGCTCGGCCGGATCCCGGCGTTCGTCGACACGGGGCTCAACCTCGTGCACGTCGACGACGTCGCGCGCGGGCATTTGCTCGCGCTCGACAAGGGCAGGCGCCTCGAGCGCTACATCCTGGGCGGCGAGAACATGAGCCTCGAGCGGATCCTCGAGCTCGTCGCCAGCCGCTGCGGACGGCCGCGGCCGAAGATCCGGCTGCCGCACTGGTCCGTGTACCCGGTCGCGGTCGCGTCCGAGCTCGTCGCCCGGGTCACGCGCCGCGAGCCGCGCGTCAGCCTCGACGGCGTGCGGATGTCGGCGAAGCACATGTATTTCACGAGCCGCAAGGCCGAGACGGAGCTCGGCTACACGTGGCGCGACCCCGCCGAAGCGGTGAACGATGCGATCGACTGGTTCGCCGCGAACGGCTACCTCGGCCGGGACCACGCGCTCGCGGCGCGACGATGAGGAAAGATTCGATGCATGGAACGGCGCGTGCGCGCGCGAACATCGCGCTCGTCAAGTATTGGGGCAAGGCCGACGCCCGGCTCAAGATCCCGGCGGTCGGCTCGATCTCGATCACGCTCGACCGGCTCTGGTCCGACACGGAGGTCCGCTTCGACCCCGCGCTCGCCGCGGACGAGCTCGAGCTCGACGGGCAGTCGAAGCCGGCGCAGCTCGCGCGCGTAAGCGCGTGCCTCGATCTGTTGCGGGAGCGCGCAGGCGTCACGACACGCGCGCGCGTCGTGAGCCGCAACAACTTTCCGACCGGCGCGGGGCTTGCATCGTCCGCGTCGGGCTTCGCGGCGCTCGTCGGCGCGGCCGCCGCGGCGCTCGACCTGACGCTTTCGCCGCAGGAGTTGAGCATTTATGCGCGGCGCGGATCGGGCTCGGCCGCGCGATCGATATTCGGCGGCTACGTCGAGATGCGCGTCGGCCGCGATCCCGACGGCTCGGACAGCCATGCGGTGCCGCTCGCGCCTCCCGAAGCGTGGCCGCTCGACGTCGTGATCGCGATCGCGGCGCGCGGCGAGAAGGAGGTCGGGTCCGGAGAGGGGATGGCACGCTCGGAGCAGTCGCCGTATTACCCGGCGTGGGTTGCCGCTCAGCCGGCCGACCTCGACCAGGCCCGGACCGCGATCGCGGCGCGCGATTTCGATGCGCTCGCGGACGTCGCCGAGCACAGCTGCCTCAAGATGCACGCCGCCGCGCTCGCGGCGCGGCCGGCGCTGATCTACTGGAAGGGCGTTACGCTCGATTGCATCGAGGCCGTGCGCGCGATGCGCAGGGACGGCGTGCCCGTGTTCTTCACGATCGACGCCGGACCGCAGCTCAAGGCCGTTTGCCTGCCGGAGGCCCGCGAGCGGGTCGCCGCGCGGCTCGCCGAGGTGCCCGGCGTGCTCGACGTGATCACGACGGGCCTGGGGCCCGGCCTCGAGGCACGCAAGATCGAGTCATGACCGCCGCCGTCGAACTCGGGCTCGAGCACGTCGCCCGCGCACCGGGGAAGGCCGTCGTGCTCGGCGAGTACGCGGTGCTCGAAGGCGCGCCCGCGCTCGTGCTCGCCGTCGACCGTTACTGCACCGCGTCGATCCGGTCCGTGCCCGGGGAGACGTCGAGCATCGAGACGCGCTTCCCCGATCCCATGCGAAGCGCCGCGCCGATCGGCCGCGATACCGGCGTCGCGCTCGTCGATCTCGTCCGCCGCGTGCTCGGCGGCGAGCGCGCGGCATGGCGGGCGTCGCTCGACTCGTCGGATTTCTACGTCGCAGGCTCGAAGCTCGGCCTCGGCTCGAGCGCGGCCGCGCTCGTCGCGTTCGCCGGCGCGTGGGCCGCCTGGGCGGGGCTGCCGCGGCCGACGCTCGCGCAGGCGATCGAGCTCCACCGGCGGTTCCAGCGGGGCGCGGGCAGCGGCCTCGATGTCGCCGCGTCGCTCACGGGCGGCGTGATCGAGTTCCGCCTCGATGCGGGGCGCATGCCCCATGTCGGTTCAGTCCAACTTCCGAAAGGTGTAGGATTCGCGGGTATTTTTGCCGGCCGGTCAGCGGCGACGCCGGATTTGTTGGCTCGATACCACGCTTGGCGGGCCGAGAAGCCGGGCGAGGCCGCGGATCGGCAGCGGACCATGGAAAGGATTGCGGAGTCCGGCTGCGCGGCGGCCGGACGCGGCGAAAGCGAGGAGTTCTTGCACGCAGTCGATCTGTACGGCCGCGAACTCGAGGCGCTCGGGCACGCGATCGGCGCCGAGATCGTAACGGCCGAGCATCGGGCGCTCGCCGAGACGGCTCGGCGATTCGGCGTGATCTACAAGGTGAGCGGCGCCGGCGGCGGCGATTTGGGTTTAGGGCTCGGCACCGACGCGGAGGCGCTCGCCGCATTCCGACGCGCTGCGGAGGCGCAGGGCTTCGCGGCCGTCGACCTCGGCGTGGATCGGCAGGGTTTGGTGATCGAGGAGCGACGTCAGTGACGGCGGATCGGTCGAGAATTCCCGAGTTCTACAAGCTCAGCGTCGAAGAGCGCGTGCGCGTCGTTCACGAGCGCGGCCTGTTGAGCGCGGCGGATTTCCGCGCGTTGTCGACGGGGCGGCACACGCTGGATCTCTCCGCCGCCGACAAGATGATCGAGAACGTCGTCGGCGTGATGGGCTTGCCGCTGGGGCTTGGCATGAACCTCGTCGTGAACGGCAAGCAGTACGTCGTGCCGATGGTCGTCGAGGAGCCATCGGTCGTCGCCGCGCTCGGGTCCGCGTGCAAGCTGATCGGCGCATGCGGCGGGTTCACCGCGGAGGCGTCCGAGCCGATCCTGATCGGCCAGATCCAGGTCGTCGACGTGCCCGACATGGCGAAGGCGCGCGCGAAGCTGCTCGA
>CAZKNH010000159.1:0-8116 GCA_964553875.1 uncultured Gammaproteobacteria bacterium
AAGGAACGTTCGTGCACGTGCGCGGAAACTATTCCGAGACGCTGCACATCATCCACCGCAATCACAACGGCCGTATCTCGGAGCGGCTCGTGTCCCGCGACGGCGCAGGGCGCGAATTCATCCGCGAGGAGGATGTCGTCAAGGTCATCCTGCCCGAGGAGCGGCTCGTGGTGATCGAGACCCGCAAGGACCAGGGACGTCTCGCATCGGCGTTGCCGAGTTACTGCGCCGAGCTGGAACCGCATTACGAGTTCACGGTCGGACGCGGCACGCGCGTCGCGAATCGGCCGGTCAACGTCGTCACGATCAAGCCGAAGGACGAGTACCGTTACGGGTATACGCTCTATCTCGATCGTGAGACGGCGATGCCGCTGAAATCGCTGTTGCTGAACGAGCGCGGCGAAGTCATCGAGCAGATCGTCTTCACGCAGATTCAGATCTCCGATTTCATCCCTGCGTCGGCCCTGCATCCGGCGATCGACACGGAGGGCTTCCAGTTTCTCGAGCCGGAAGCGTCGCACGCGGATGACAGGCCGATCGAGACACCGGAGTGGCGGGCGTCGACGCTGCCGCCCGGCTTCAGGCTCTCCGCGGCGACGCAGAGCGCGATCGCGGGCTCCGAATATCCCGTATCGCATTTGGTCTATTCGGATTGCCTCGCGACGGTCTCGGTGTTCATCGAGGATCCGAAGACGAGCGCCGACGTCGCCGAGGGCTTCTCGAGCGCCGGCAGCACGAACGCATACTCGCGGAAGCTGAACGGACGCTCGGCCACCGTGATCGGCGAAGTGCCGCGGCAGACCGTGCGTACGATCGCGCTGTCGCTGACCGCGGAGTGAGCCCCCGTCAGCGCTGTCTTGCCGCCGACGCGGTCGTCCGCGCGGTCGACGCGGACGGGTCGGTCGAGCTCGAATTCGATCCCGCGAGCCGCTGCGCCGGGTGCGCCGGGCTCTGTGCGTGGATGCGGAGCGATGCTTCGGCCAAACGCATCCGTCTGCCAGCGGCTGTCGCCGTCGAGCCCGGCACGCGCGTCCGCGTGAGCCTGCCCGCCGATCGCGTGCTATCGAGCGCGCTGCTCCTGTTCGGTCTGCCCCTCGCGGGGCTGCTCGCGGGCGGCGCCGGCGGCGCCGTGCTCGCGGGCTCGGACGCGGCGACGCTCGGCGGGGCGCTGCTCGGGCTCGCGGCGGCAGCGGGCGCGAGCCGTGGCCTGCGGCGACGGGCCGAGCGCGTGACGCTCGCGCATGCGAGGCTCGAGCTCCGCGGATGACGAGGACGCTGACGTTGTACAGCCGCCCGGGATGCCACCTTTGCGAGCATCTCGAGACGGAGCTCTACGCGATGCTCGAGGGTCGCGACGTCGTCGTGCGGGTCGTCGATATCACCGACGATCCAGCGCTCGAGCGCGAGTACCTGATTCGGATCCCGGTGCTGACCGACGGCACGACCGAGCTCTCGGAATATCCGCTCGACCGCGCGCGCGTCCAGCGCTGGCTCGACGGCGCGTGACGCATCGACCCGCTGCGCCGGTGCCTTTCGGCCGCGGGTGTTGAGGGCGGTGGGGGCGCGTGCGCCTTCGATGGTCTCTGTCGACGGCGTGCCGCCGAAAGCGCACATCGAAGACACGCCCCACCACCGCGCCGAACGCCCGCGACCGAGCAGCACCACGACGCCCAGGACCCGGCGGGCGCAGCGCCAAAAGACGGAGGACACACGGAGCCAGGAGCGCGGGGCGGCGCCGCTATAATGCGCCGTCGCACCGCCCGGCCGGGAACCATGGAACGGATTCGCAACTTCTCGATCATCGCGCACATCGACCACGGCAAGTCGACGCTCGCCGACCGGCTGATTCAGCTGTGCGGCGGCCTCACCGAGCGAGAGATGGCCGATCAGGTGCTCGACTCGATGGATCTCGAGCGCGAGCGCGGCATCACGATCAAGGCGCAGAGCGTCTCGCTCAAGTACACCGCGCGCGACGGCGAGACCTACGAGCTCAACATCATCGACACGCCGGGCCACGTCGACTTCTCGTACGAAGTCTCGCGCTCCCTCGCCGCGTGCGAAGGCGCGCTCCTCGTCGTCGACGCGGGCCAGGGCGTCGAGGCGCAGAGCGTCGCGAACTGCTACACCGCCATCGAGCAGGGCCTCGAGGTCGTGCCCGTCATCAACAAGATCGACCTGCCGACCGCGGATCCCGAGCGCGTGATTCGGCAGATCGAGGACATCATCGGCATCGAGGCGCAGGACGCGGTGCGCATCAGCGCGAAGACCGGCTTCGGCGTCGAGGACCTGCTCGAGCGGATCGTCGAGCGCATCCCGCCGCCCTCGGGCAGCCCCAGCAATCCGCTGCAGGCGCTGATCATCGACTCGTGGTTCGACAGCTACGTCGGCGTCGTCTCGCTGGTCCGCGTCGTGAACGGCGTCATCTCGAAGGGCGATCGCATCGTCGTGCACTCGACTGGACGCCGCTACACGGTCGACCGCGTCGGCGTCTTCACGCCCCGGTCCGAGGAGCGTGACGCGCTGTCCGCGGGTGAGGTCGGCTACCTGATCGCATCGATCAAGGAGATCGATGCCGCGCCGGTCGGCGATACGATCGTCTCCGCCGATCAGCGCGACGTGCCGCCGCTGCCGGGCTTCAAGCGCGTGCGCCCTCGCGTCTTCGCAGGCCTCTTCCCCGTCGTCTCGGACGACTACGATGCGTTTCGCCAGGCGCTGCAGAAGCTCGCGCTGAACGACTCGGCGCTTACGTTCGAGCCCGAGACGAGCGCCGCGCTCGGCTTCGGATTCCGCTGCGGCTTCCTCGGTCTCCTGCACATGGAGATCGTGCAGGAACGTCTCGAGCGCGAGCACGGCTTGTCGCTGATCTCGACCGCGCCGACGGTCGTCTACGAGGTCGAGACGCACGACGGCGAGGTCCGCAAGATCGAGAACCCGTCGCAGCTGCCGCCGACGCAGAAGATCAAGGAGATTCGCGAGCCGCTGATCCTCGCGAGCATCCTCGTGCCGCAGGAGTTTCTCGGCGCCGTGATCACGCTCTGCATCGAGAAGCGGGGAACGCAGCGCAAGCTTCAGTATCTCGGCGGTCAGGTCTCGCTCGAGTTCGAGATGCCGCTCGCCGAGGTCGTCCTCGATTTCTTCGATCGGCTGAAGTCGGTGAGCCGCGGCTACGCATCGTTCGATTACCAGTTCCTGCGCTTCGAGCCGGCGCCTCTCGTCAAGCTCGACATCCTGATCAACAAGGAACGGGTCGATGCGATGTCGATGATCGTCCACCGGGACGGCGCCGAGCGCAAAGGGCGCGCCCTCGTCGAGACACTGAAAGAGGTGATTCCCCGCCAGCAGTTCGAGGTCGCGGTGCAGGCTGCGATCGGCAGCCAGGTGATCGCGCGCAGCACCGTCAAAGCCTACCGCAAGGACGTGACGGCCAAGCTGTATGGAGGCGACGTGACACGGAAGCGCAAGCTTCTCGAGAAGCAGAAGGCGGGCAAGAAGCGCATGAAGCAGATCGGGACCGTGGAAATCCCGCAGGAGGCTTTCCTGGCCGTGTTGCAGGCGGATAAGAAATAACCAATACTGGATGGCCCTACGCCCCGACACCCCTTGATCTGGAAGGAAAAGTCCGTTGGATTTCGCGCTGATTCTCGTCGTGGCGACCTTCGTCACGGGGCTCATCTGGGCCCTCGACGCCCTCGTGTTCAAGCGCTTGCGCGCCGCTCGCGCGGGCGACGGCGCGGCCGTCAAGGAGCCGGTCGTCGTCGAATATGCAAGATCATTCTTTCCGGTGTTATTGCTGGTCTTGCTGCTCCGCTCGTTCCTGTTCGAGCCGTTCCGCATACCGTCCGGCTCGATGATGCCGACGCTGCTCGAAGGCGATTTCATTTTTGTGAACAAGTTCGTTTATGGCCTTCGCCTTCCGGTCATTAATACGAAAATCCTGGAGCTCGGCGAGCCGGAACGCGGCGATGTCGTCGTGTTCCGGCTGCCGTCGGATCCGGCGGTGAACTACATCAAGCGCGTCGTCGGATTGCCCGGCGACACGGTGCACTACGACCAGGGCACGAAGCAGCTGACGATCAACGGAGAGAAAGTTCCGCTCGAAATCATCGGCCCGTATCCGGACGACCCGAGCATGCTGCTCGCGAGAGAGCGGCTCGGCGATAGTGAGCACGAGTTGCTTCTCACGCGAGGCGCGCTGAGCCGGGGCGGAACCTACGAGGTGCCGAAAGGACACTACTTCGTGATGGGCGATAATCGCGACAACAGCCGGGACAGCCGCTTCGAAGGCGTGGAGTTCATCCCGGAATTTCGGCTCGTCGGCCGTGCCGAGCGGATTTGGATGAACTGGCGTTCGCCAAGCGCAGGGGGGCCGCAGTGGAGTCGTATCGGCAAAGGCATCGAGTGATGGCCGTCCCGTCGCGCCGGAGTCAAGCCGGCATCACAGTCATCGGTTTTCTGATCCTCGCGGTTCTCGTCGGCATCGTCGGCTACGCGGGACTGAAGCTCGTTCCGCTCTACATACAGAACATGCAGATGTCGAGGGTGTTGACCGACGTGCGTCAGGAGCTCGACGGCAGGAACGCGACGGTCGGTCAGATCCGCACCGCGCTGTCGCGCCGTTTCGACATCGAAGGGATACAGCTTCCCCCCGACAGTGTTAAGATCAATCAGGCCCGAAACGGCTACGAAGTCAGCATCCGGCACGAAAACCGCACGCCATTCATTGCAGATATTTGGTTCCTCGTGACGTTCGACAAGAAGGTCGAGATCAGACGGTGACCGCTCGGTCCCGTTGGGCCGAGATTCATCTGCAACATCGATTCCAGGACCCGGAGCTGCTCGAGCTCGCGCTGACTCACCGCAGCGCGTCGAAGCGCAACAACGAGCGTCTCGAGTTTCTCGGCGATGCTTTCCTGAATTACGTCGTCGCGCGGCGCCTCTATACGATGCGCCCCGATGACAACGAGGGGGATCTGAGCCGTGCCCGTGCGTCGCTCGTGAACCAGGCGACCCTCGCCGCGATCGGCCGCGAGATCGGCATCGACAAGCACCTGGTCCTCGGCCGCGGCGAGCTGCGCTCGGGCGGCGCACATCGGGCGGCCGTGCTCGCCGACGCGCTCGAGGCGGTGATCGGGGCCGTGCTCCTCGACGGCGGGACCGACGCGGCGGAGCGGCTCGTCGATCGGCTGCTCGCGGATCGCCTCGAGCAGCTCCCGAGCGCCGCGGAGCTCAAGGACCCGAAAACGCGGCTGCAGGAATGGCTACAGGGACGCGGCCTGACTTTGCCCGTCTATCGCGTCGACTCCGTATGCGGTCGCGAGCACGAGCAGACCTTCACCGTCGTCTGTGAGGTCGAGGAACGCGACACGCGGACGATCGGCCGCGGACGGAGCCGCCGCATCGCGGAGCAGGAAGCGGCTGCATCGATGCTCATGGAGTTGATGCGTGACGATGAAGGATGACGAAGGAGCCGGCAGGCCGCGCGACGAGGGCGGCACGCTGCCGTCGCACGATGCCGGCGGGGACGCGCCCGACGACGGCGGCACGGAAACGCGTGCGGGCTTCGTCGCGATCGTCGGTCGGCCGAACGTCGGCAAGTCGACGCTGATGAACGCGCTCGTCGGCGAGAAGATCAGCATCGTCACGCCGAAGCCGCATACGACGCGCCACCGGATCCTCGGCATCCTGAACCGCGACGGCCATCAGGCGGTGTTCGTCGACACGCCCGGACACGCCGCGCGCTCGCAGCGCGTGATGCATCGGCTCATGGCGCGCGCGATCCACCAGGCGGTCGAGGACTGCGACCTGATCCTGCTCGTCGTCGACGCGCGGGGCCTGACCGACGAGGACGAGAAGCTCATCGAGACGCTGCTTCCGCGCGCCGAGCGCACGCTGCTCGTGCTGAACAAGATCGACATGCTGAAGCCGCGCGCGAAGCTCCTGCCGATTCTGGACGAGCTCGGCAAGCGGTATTCGTTCGCGGCGTTCGTGCCGATCTCGGCCCGTCGTGGCGAGAATCTCGATGTGCTGCTCGGGGAGCTGTTCTCGAGGCTTCCGCCCGGGCCGCCGCTCTTCCCGCCGGAGATGAAGACGGACCGCGACCTCTCGTTCCGCGCCGCCGAGATCGTCCGCGAGAAGCTCATGAGCGCGCTGCGTCAGGAGGTGCCGTACGGCCTCGGCGTCGAGATCGAGCATCTCGGCAAGACGGAAGACGGTCGTTGGCTCGTGCACGCGCTCGTCTGGCTCGAGAAGGAGAGTCACAAGCCGATCGTGATCGGCAAGGGCGGCGAAATGCTGAAGCAGGTCGGCCGCGAAGCCCGGCTCGAGCTCTGCGAGCTCCTCGGCGGACGCGTGCATCTGGAGATATGGGTCAAGGTCCGCGAGCACTGGTCCGACAGCGAGCGGGAGCTGAAGCGCCTCGGCTTCGACGTCTGAGACAGTCTCATGGCCGACAGGGAAAACGTCCTGCTCGAGCGAGGCTTCGTGCTTCACCAGCGTCCGTATCGCAACACGAGCCAGCTCATCGAGTGCGTGACGGCCAACCACGGCCGTGTCGGGCTCGTCGCGCGCGGGAGCCGCGGGGACCGCGGCAGCCGCCGCGCGCTGCTGCAGCCGTTCGTGCCGCTCAGGCTCTCGTGGACGCGCCGCGGCGAGCTCGGCACGCTGACCGACGTCGAGCCGGACGGGGCGCCCGCCGCGTTGACCGGCGAAGCGCTTCTCGCGGCCTACTACGCGAACGAGCTCGTACTGCGTCTCGTCCCGCGCGGCGACCCGAACGAGGCGGTTTTTTCCTGCTATAGTGACTGCCTTTCGAATCTGGCCGCGTCGAGCGTGCCGCGCGCGCTTCGGCTCTTCGAGCTCCGCTTTCTGCGGGCGCTCGGCTACGGTCTCGAGCTCGAGCACGAGATCGAGACCGGTGAGCCGCTCCGTCCCGACGGACGGTATCTGTACGACCTCGAGCACGGGCCGAAGTCGGTCGAGGATCGGGTCGACGGCGAGCACGTGTATTCGGGACGGGCGCTGCTTGCGCTCGGGCGCGAGACGCTCGACGACGAGGAGAGCCTGCGCGCCGCGCGGCGGTTGCTCGGCGGCATCCTGACGGGCCATCTCGGCGGGCGCCCGCTGAAGAGCCGCGAAGTGCTCAAGGATATCGTCGTGAAGGTCGGGGTCAGAGCGCTTTGACTCGAGAGAAATCAGGGTCGAAGCCTTTTCGAGACGCGGCGTGATCTTCGGAATCGGAACGGATATCGTGCAGCTCTCGCGCGTCGAGAGCGTCTATGAGCGCTACGGCGATGCGTTCGCTCGCCGGGTGCTGATGGATCAGGAGTATCGTCTCTTCGTCGATGCGAAGCGGCCCGTGCGCTTTCTCGCGATGCGCTTCGCGGCGAAGGAGGCGATCGTGAAGGCGATGGGCACGGGGTTCGCGAACGGCATCTGGGTCCGCGACGTCGGCACGATCCCGAACGCGCTCGGTCAGCCGCAGGTCATCTACTCCGACCGGGGACGCGCGATGTGCGAGAAGCTCGGCATCGGCGACGGATTTCTGAGCCTCACCGACGAGGCCGGCCTCGTGCTCGCGTGCGCCGTGCTGCTGAGGCGGACGATGTGAACGAAGACGGAGCGGCGCGAGCATGGCGTTGATGAGCGAAGAGAATTTACGCGAAGAGCCGCTGCGGAGGCGCGGCGTGAGCACGCTCGTCTTCGACATCGAGACGATCCCCGACGTCGAGCTCGGACGCAGGCTCTACGACGTTCCCGATCTCGACGACGAGGACGTCGCCCGAATCATGTTCTTCAAGCAGAAGCAGGCGAGGCAGACCGAGTTCCTGCCGTTGCCGATGCACCGCATCGTCGCGATCTCGGGCGTGCTGCGCACGACGAACGACGTGCGCGTCTTCAGCCTGGGCGCGGACGGCGAGCCGGAGGAGGAGATCGTCAGGCGCTTCTTCGACGGGCTCGAGCGCACGAGCCCGGAGCTCGTGTCGTGGAACGGCTGCGCGTTCGACCTGCCCGTGCTGCACTATCGTTCGCTGAAGTATTCGATCCCCGCGGCGCGCTACTGGGAAACGGGCGACACGGATCCCGCGTTCCGCTTCAACAACTACGTGAACCGCTTCCA
>CAZKNH010000160.1:0-8116 GCA_964553875.1 uncultured Gammaproteobacteria bacterium
TCGCACGTGGGGCTCCAGGCGCGCCTGATGTCGCAGGCCCTGCGCAAGCTCACCGCGAACATCAAGCGCTCGAACTGCCTCGTGATCTTCATCAACCAGATCCGCATGAAGATCGGCGTGATGTTCGGCAGCCCCGAGACGACGACGGGCGGCAACGCGCTCAAGTTCTACGCATCGGTGCGGCTCGACATCCGCCGCATCGGCTCGATCAAGAAAGGCGACGAGGTCGTCGGCAGCGAGACGCGCGTGAAGGTCGTGAAGAACAAGGTCGCGCCGCCGTTCCGCTCGTGCGAGTTCGAGATCCTGTACGGCCAGGGCATCTCTCGCGAGGGAGAGATCATCGACCTCGGCGTGCGCGAGAACATCATCGAGAAGTCGGGTTCCTGGTACAGCTACAACGGCGACCGCATCGGCCAGGGCAAGGAGAACGCGCGCGAGTTCCTGATTCAGAACCCCGAGATCGCCGGCGAGATCGAGGCGAAGATCCGCGCGAAGCTCTTGCCGAAGAAGGGCGCCGAGGCGCCGGTCGACGAGGCGGAGGGTGCGGCGGTCGAGGCGTAAGGGATCGACTGTCGCTCGCTTCCGCGAAAGCGCCGGCCGCGGCGCTGACGGGGACGACGAGCTCGACGAGACCCCCGACGACGGCTCGTCGTCGGGGGCGGACGAGGCGGCCGAGTGCGAGCGGCGCGCGGTCGCGCTGCTTGCCCGCCGCGAGCACAGCCGCCGCGAGCTCGAGCGCAAGCTCGCCGTGCGCGGCTTCGGGGCGGGGATCGTCGCCGAAACGCTCGATCGGCTGGAACAAAAGGGGCTCCTCAGCAGTCAGCGTTTCATATCCGGCTTCATCACGTCGCGGGCAGAGCGCGGCTCGGGTCCCGCGAAGATCCGCGCGGAGCTCGCGCAGCGCGGAATCCGGCCGGACGAGGCCGCCGCCGCGATCGCGGCGGCCGACGTGGATTGGACGGCGCTCGCGCGCCGCGTACGCATGAAGCGTTTCGGCGGGCCGCCGCCGCGCGACTACGCCGAGCGCGTGCGGCAGGCGCGATTCCTCCACGGCCGCGGGTTCGAGCCCGAGCATATCGACGCGGCACTGGAAGTCGGCGCCGATTCGGATTAGCGTGCTCAACCCGCCGTCCCGCGGCGCCGCGACGGCGGGCTTCTTCCACGAATCGACAGGATAGTCACCGAACACCATGAGCTTATCGAGCAACGAGCTGCGCCGGACGTTCCTGCGCTACTTCGAGGCGCGCGGCCACGAGATCGTGCCGAGCTCCCCGCTCGTGCCGGCGAACGACCCGACCCTGCTCTTCACGAACGCGGGCATGGTGCAGTTCAAGGACGTGTTCCTCGGCCGCGAGAAGCGCGCGATTCCGCGCGCGGCGACCGCGCAGCGCTGCGTCCGGGCCGGCGGCAAGCACAACGACCTCGAGAAGGTCGGCTACACCGCGCGCCACCATACGTTCTTCGAGATGCTCGGCAACTTCAGCTTCGGTGACTACTTCAAGCGCGAAGCGATCCGCTACGCGTGGGAGTTCGTCACGAAAGAGCTCTCGCTCCCGCCCGAGCGGCTCTGGTGCACGGTCTACGAGCAGGACGACGAAGCCGCGCGGATCTGGCTCGACGAGATCGGCATCGATCCGAACCGTTTCTCGCGGATGGGCGAGAAGGACAACTTCTGGTCGATGGGCGACACGGGGCCGTGCGGTCCGTGCACCGAGATCTTCTACGACCACGGCCCGGAGATCCCCGGCGGGCCGCCGGGCTCGCCGGACGAGGACGGCGACCGCTACATCGAGATCTGGAACCTGGTCTTCATGCAGTTCGACCGGAACGAGCAGGGCGTGCTGACGCCGCTGCCGAAGCCGTCCGTCGACACCGGCATGGGCCTCGAGCGCACTGCCGCGGTGCTGCAGGGCGTGCACTCGAACTACGAGATCGACCTGTTCCGCGGGCTCATCGCGGCGGCGGCGGAGGCGACCGGGACGAGCGATCTCGAGAGCAAGTCGCTGCGCGTGATCGCCGACCACATTCGCGCGTGCGCGTTCCTGATCGCGGACGGTGTGCTGCCCGGCAACGAGGGCCGCGGCTACGTGCTGCGGCGCATCATCCGGCGAGCGATCCGCCACGGCTACAAGCTCGGGCAGGACAAGCCGTTCTTTCACACGCTGGTCGCGCCGCTCGAGCGCGAAATGGGCGAGGCGTACCCCGAGCTCGTCCAGCGCCGGGCGCACGTCGAGCGCGTGCTGCACCAGGAGGAGCTGCGTTTCGCCGAGACGCTCGCGCAGGGGATGCGGCTCCTCGAGGACGCGATCGCGGGCCTGAAGGACGGCGAGGTCATTCCCGGCGAGACGGTTTTCCGCCTCTACGACACGTACGGCTTCCCGGTTGACCTGACGGCCGACGTCGCTCGCGAGCGGGGCCTCGCGATCGACGAGCCCGGGTTCGAGCGCGAGATGGCCGCGCAGCGCGAGCGCGCCCGCAAGGCGAGCCGGTTCGGGATGGTGCGCGGCCAAGGGCCGACGCTCGACCAGCCGACCGAGTTCCACGGCTACGACACGCTCGAGCTCGACGGCACGGTCACGGCGCTCTACGACGCCGACGGCCATCCCGTCGAGCGGCTCGCCGACGGGGCGCGCGGAACGGTCGTGCTCGACCGCACGCCGTTCTACGCGGAGAGCGGCGGGCAGGTCGGCGACACCGGCACGCTCGCGGGCGACGCGGGCGAGTTCCGCGTCGATGACACGCAGAAGCTCGGCGCCGCATACGGCCACGTCGGCCAGGTTACCCGCGGCACGCTCGAGGTCGGGGCCCGGCTCCATGCGAAGGTCGACGGCGAGCGGCGCCAGGCGATTCGTCTCAACCACTCGGCGACGCACCTGCTTCATTCCGCGCTCCGCCGCGTGCTCGGCGAGCACGTGCAGCAGAAGGGGTCGCTCGTCGCGCCCGATCGGCTGCGCTTCGACTTCTCGCACTACGAGGCGGTCAAGCCGGAGGAGCTCGCGGCGATCGAGAAGCTCGTCAACGACGAGATCCGCCGCAACGTCGACGCCGAGATCCGCGAGATGTCGTACGACGAGGCGATCGCGTCCGGCGCGCTCGCGTTCTTCGGCGACAAGTACGGCGACCGGGTGCGCGTGCTCAGGCTCGGCGACTTCTCGACCGAGCTCTGCGGCGGCACGCACGTTCGCCGCTCGGGCGATATCGGTCTCTTCAAGATCGTGTCGGAGAGCGGCGTCGCGGCGGGCGTGCGCCGGATCGAGGCCGTCACCGGGCAAGGCGCGCTCGATTTCGTCGCGGCGAACGAGCGGCTGCTCAAGGGCGTCGCCGGGCTCGTGCGCGGCGGTCGTGACGAGGTCGTCGACAAGGTCTCGCAGCTGATCGAGCGGAACCGCGCGCTGGAGCGGGAGGTGCAGAAGCTCAAGGCGCAGCTCGCGTCGGGCGGCGGCGGCCGGGACCTGCTCGACGAGGCGACCGAGATCGGCGGCATCAAGGTGCTCGTCGCGCGCGTCGACGGCGTCGACAACCAGGCGCTGCGGGACACGGTCGACCGGCTTCGGGATCGGCTCGGCTCGGGGGTCGTCGTGCTCGGCTCGGCCGACGGCGACAAGGTCCGGCTCGTCGCGGGTGTCACGAAGGACCTGACGGCGCGGGTCGCGGCCGGGGATCTGGTCCGCGTGGCCGCCGAGCAGGTCGGCGGCAAGGGGGGCGGCCGGCCGGATTTCGCGCAGGCCGGGGGTAACCGTCCGGATCGCCTAGACCAGGCGCTCGATTCCGTCAAGTCTCAAATCGCGGGATTGTCGCAATAACAGGGAAATCTGAGACCAGCATCGCAAAAACAGTGACAGACCCAATAAATGCATTAGTATTGGGGCTGTCGGGGCCGTCGCGCCACGGGCGGCCCGGACCGGGGGACCGGCCAGGAAGCGTATAACGATCATAAAGGGCCGGCCAAGGCCGCGGAGGTTTGAGGGGGAGCGCTTTCGGAAATCACCGGCGCGCTCGTTGTCCTCGGACTGACGGGCGGCTGCTGGTGCCTCGAAACCGCGTCGTACAGGAGTGCGACCGAGGAATCGGCAGCAAAGACCAAGAAGGAGTTTGGCTATGCTGATCTTGACCCGGCGAGTGGGGGAGACGGTGGTCATCGGCAACGACGTCACCGTAACCGTTCTGGGCGTGAAGGGAAATCAGGTGCGCCTGGGCGTGAACGCCCCGAGAGAAGTCGCCGTGCACCGAGAAGAAATCTACGAACGGATCAAACGCGAGCAGGCAGACGAGGAATCTCGGCAGCAGCAAGCGGTGGGCGCCGCGAGGTAGCTTTTCTTCCGCCGTCGCACGACGGCTCGAGGATGCACGAACGAAGTCCGGATGGGGACCCGGAGGCGGTAGTCTGCATCTACACGTCGCGAATCCCGACGCCAGCCGCTAGAATCGCAACTTCACGCGACCGCCGCCGGCCGGCACACACCGATCACGGAGAGGTGGCTGAGTGGTCGAAAGCGCTCCCCTGCTAAGGGAGTAAGGGTCGAAAAAGGCCCTTCGAGGGTTCGAATCCCTCCCTCTCCGCCACGATAAAAGTGTCAGACACCTTTTTCCGCGGAAAAAGGTGTCTGACACGCTTCGCCGACCTCAGCCGAGGCTCGCGAGCCACTCGTCGTCGGAGCCGTCCGGGATATCGTCGAACAGGTACGTGCCGAGATAACGCTCGCCGGTGTCCGGCAGCATCGCGAGGATGACCGATCCGGCCGGCGCCTTCTCCGCGACCTTGAGCGCCGCGGCGAGCGTTCCCCCCGACGAGATGCCGACGAAGATGCCTTCCTCGCGGGCGAGGCGGCGAGCCGTCTGCTTCGCCTCCTCGTCGGTGACCGTGACGAGCTGATCGTAGACGCGCGGGTTCAGCACGTCGGGCACGAAGTCCGGCGTCCAGCCTTGGATCTTGTGCGGCTTCCACGGCTTGCCGCCGAGGAGGGACGCCTCCGCGGGCTCGGTCGCGACGATCTGCACCTCCGGGCGCGCGAGCTTGATCATCTCGCCGGCGCCGGTCAGCGTGCCGCCGGTGCCCCATCCGGTGACCCAGTAGTCGAGGCGACGGCCGGCGAAGTCCCGCAAGATCTCGGGGCCCGTCGTCTGCCGGTGGTACGCGGGATTCGCGGGGTTCTGGAACTGCCGCGCGAGGAACCAGCCGTGCTTCTCGGCAAGCTGCTCAGCGAGCCGCACCATGCCGGTGCCGCGCTCCGCCGCCGGTGTCAGCAGCACCTTCGCACCGAGCGCGCGCATGATCTTGCGACGCTCGACGGAGAACGTCTCGACCATCGTCGCGACGAACGGATAGCCGCGTGCCGCGCAGACCATCGCGAGGGCGATGCCGGTATTGCCCGACGTCGCCTCGATCACGGTCTGGCCGGGCTTCAGCACCCCGCGGCGCTCGGCGTCTTCGATGATCGCGATCGCGAGCCGGTCCTTCACCGAGCCCGCCGGATTGAACGACTCGATCTTCACGTAGATCGTCGTGTGCTTCGGCGGGATGCGATTCAACTTGACGATCGGCGTGTTGCCGATGGTGTCGAGAATGCTTTCGTAGATCATTGCGAGGCTCTTCCAAAGGGGGAAATCGGTGCGCTCATCGAGCCGGGCCGCGAAGCATCGAACGGTCGGTCCTGCGCCGGTCGCACGTCGGCTGGGCTGCCGCGGTATGCATCAGCTTACACGAGACACGGCTTGCGCCGCGCGATCGTCGTAGACGTGCACGGTGCCCTGCGCGAACCACGCGAAACGCTCGGCGAGCCGGGCGGTCTCGCCGACGACGAGCAGTGCCGGCGGCTCCACCGCGAGGCGTTCCGCGGCCTCGGGCAGAAGCCGCAGCACCGTGCGGATCACGCGCTGCGCGTCCGTCGTGCCCTTCTCGATGACCGTCGCCGGTGTATCGGGCGCGTGACCGAGGCGGATCAGGTCCGCCGCGATCGTGCCGTAGTGCGCGACGCCCATGTAGAGCGCAAGCGTTTGACCGGGCCGGAACGACGCGAGGTCGCTCGACGCGTCGTTGTTCTCGTGCCCGGTCGTGATCAAGACCGCGCGCGACACGTTGCGCAACGTGAGCGGGATGCCCGCGTACGCGGCGCATCCTTCGACGGCGGAGACGCCCGGGACGATCTGGAACGGCAGGCCGGCCGCGACGAGCGCTTCGAGCTCCTCGCCTGCCCGGCCGAAGACCATGGGGTCGCCGCCCTTCAGCCGGCACACCCGCTTGCCGGAGGACACGAGCTCGACGAGGAGCCGGTTGATCTCTGCCTGCGTGATCGACGGACGCCCCGGAGTCTTGCCGACCGGGATCAGCTCCGCGTCGCGGCGCGCGAACCTCAAGAGCTCCGGCGCGCCGAGCCGGTCGTACAGCACGACGTCCGCGGCGGCGAGGAGCTGACGTCCGCGCAGCGTGATCAGGTCCGGATTGCCCGGGCCCGCGCCGACGAGCCAGGCCTCGCCGACCTTCCGTGACGAGGCGGCGCTCCGGTCGCCGAGGGCTTGCTCGAGCGCGCGCTCGGCGTCGGCATCGCGGCCCGCGTAGCAGTGCTCGGCAATCGGCCCCTCGACGACGTTCTGCCAGAAATGCCGCCGCTCGTCCGCGTTCGGGATCGCCGCGCGGACCCGCCGCCGCCAGCGCCCGGCGAGGCGCGCGAGCGCGCCGATGCGGGACGGCACGAGGCTCTCGACGAGCCCCTTCACGTGCCGTGCGACGACGGGGGAAAGGCCGCCGCTCGAGATCGCGATCGTGACGGGATCGCGGTCGACGATCGCCGGCATGATGAAGGTCGACCGCGCCGCGTCGTCGACGACGTTGCAGAACCGTCGGGCCCGTTCCGCCGCCGCGGCCGCGCGCGCGTTGACGGCCGGGTCGTCCGTCGCCGCGACGACGAGCCAGAAGGGCTCGACGTCGTCGTCCGCGAACGCCCGGCGCTCGAGGATCACGCCGGCGTCCTCGGCGGCGAGCCGCTCGAGGTCTGCCGAGAACTCGGGCGCCCGCACGGTCACGCGTGCGCCGGCCTCGCGCAGCAGCCGGGCGCGGCGCTCGGCGACGGCGCCGCCGCCGACGATGAGGCACGGCCGGTCTTGGAGCGACGCGAAAAGCGGCAGATGATGCATTGGCACGTGGGCTTCGCGGGCGGCTTCCTTCCGTGGCTCTCGAGCGTCCTTCGCTGCCGGCCCCGCGACCCGGCCGGCGGAACGAGATGACGTTGGCGGGCACGATAAACCGCGATGCCGGGCGGGCCAAGACGAACGCCTTCGGAGCTTATTCCAAAGCGATCGGGTGATGCGCCTCGGGCGGCTTATTCCAAAGTGGCTCGATGCGAGTGCCGGTCCGGTTGACACTCGTTGTAACCGCCGGTTATATATTCGGACCCTCGACTACCGCCGAACCCGTTCACGGGACGCGCGCCTTTTTTCACCGAGCGACCCCCATTGACGCTGAAGCAGCTCAAGTATCTGATCGGTATCGTCGACAGCGGGCTCAACATCACCGCTGCCGCCGAGCGGCTCTATACGAGCCAGCCGGGTATCAGCAAGCAGCTGAAGCAGCTCGAGGCCGAGCTCGGCGTGCAGCTCTTCACGCGCAAGGGCAAGAGCCTCGCGGCGATCACGCCGGCCGGACGCGAGGTGATCGCGCGTGCGCGGAAAATCCTCCGCGAGGTCGACAACATCACGAGCCTCGCGAGCGACCTGACCGCAGAGCAGGAAGGGACGCTCTCGATCGCGACGACGCACACGCAGGCGCGCTACGTGCTGCCCGAGGTCATCCGGGCGTTCCGCGACCGGTACCCGAAGGTCGACCTCGAGCTGCACCAGGGCACGTCCGAGCAGATCGCCGAGCTGATCGGCACGAACAAGGTCGACTTCGCGATCGCGAGCGGCGGCCGGCACCTGTTCCAGCAGCTGACGCTGCTGCCGATCTTCCACTGGCACCGGATCGCGCTCGTGCCGAAGCAGCATCCCCTCGCCGAGCAAAAGAAGCCGCTCGACCTTCCGACGCTCGCGAACTATCCCCTCGTCACGTACGTGTTCTCGCTGACCGGCGAGTCGTCGTTCAAGCGCGCGTTCCACGAGCAGGGGCTCGAGCCGCGCGTCGTCT
>CAZKNH010000161.1:0-8087 GCA_964553875.1 uncultured Gammaproteobacteria bacterium
GTGACGCAGTTCGTCGCGCCGGGGCCGGACGTGACCATGACGACGCCGACGCGGCCGCTCGCGCGGGCGTATCCGGCGGCCATGAAGCCCGCGCCCTGCTCGTTCGCCGGGACGACGAGCGGCATCGGCTCGACGCCGCCCTGGCGGTGTGCCTCGTTGTAGCGGAATACCGCGTCGTAGGTCGGCAGGATGGCCCCGCCGCTGTATCCGAAGATCGTGTCGACGCCCTCGTCGGCCAGCACCTGGACGATGATGTCGGCGCCGCTCATCGTCGTGCCCGCGAGGGGATGGGCGCTCGTGGCGCGCTCGCTCGAGATGTCGGTCGCGGCTGGCATCTCTTGGAAACTGACGTAATGGGTTGAAGGGGCTGGGACCGACGAGTGTTGACGAAATGGCCGCGCATTGCAATAGCTCCGCTTCTACGCCAACATTGACCGATTTCGGGCGGTGCTCGTCGGGGCGTCGCCCGCGGCCGCAGTAACCGAATCCGCAATGCGACACATCATCTCGATCGTGTTACAGAACGAGGCCGGCGCGTTGTCACGCGTCGCGAACCTCTTTTCGTCCCGCGGCTACAACATCGAGAGTCTCAACGTCGCGCCGACGGACGACGAGACCGTATCGCGGCTCACGCTCGTCACGACCGGCTCGAACGAGGTCATCGATCAGATCACGAAGCAGCTCGGCAAGCTCGTCGACGTCGTGCACATCACGGACATGACGAGCATTGACCACATCGAGCGGGAGCTCGCGCTCGTCAAGCTCACGGTCGACGGCGACTCGAGCGCGCTCGAGGAGGTGCTCGGGCAATTCGACGTCCGCGTCCTCGATGACAAGGGGGCGCAGATCACGGTCGAGCTCGTCGGCGGAGGGCCGGACATCGACCGCTTCATCGCGCGGGCGGGGCGGGTGGCCCGCATCGTCTCGGTCGTGCGCAGCGGCGCGATGGCGATCTCGCGCGGCCCGGGCGCCGCGGCCCAGGTCGCCCGCGGCTGACGCACGCTTCGGCCCTCGTTCCCCCCTGGGTCCGGCGATGACGGCGGCCAATACCGCGAGCCATGCGAACGCCGAGCGGCTGCTCGGCGCGCGGCGTATCGTCGTGAAGATCGGCTCGGCGCTCTTCGTCGATCAGCGGACGGGCACGCTCGACCGCGCGTGGCTCGAGGCGCTCTGCGAAGACGTCGCGAACCTCGTGCGCGACGGCAAGGACGTCGTGATCGTCTCGTCGGGTGCCGTCGCGCTCGGCGCACGCGAGCTCGGCCTCGACGCGAGACGCGCACGGCTCGAGGACAGCCAGGCGTGCGCGGCGGCCGGCCAGATCGTGCTCGCGCATGCCTATCAGGAGATCCTGCGCCGCTTCGGCGTCAAGACCGCGCAGGTGCTCCTGACCCTCGACGACAGCGAGAGCCGCAAACGGTATTTGAACGCGACGCGGACGCTCCTCACGCTTCTTCGCCATCGCGTCGTGCCGGTCGTGAACGAGAACGACACGGTCGCGACGCAGGAGCTTCGCTACGGCGACAACGATCGCCTCGCGGCGCGCGTCGCCCAGATGGTGAGCGCCGAGTGCCTCGTGATCCTCTCCGACATCGACGGGCTCTACACGGCGAACCCGCAGACTGACGAGAGCGCCGAGCACATCGCGGAGGTCACGCGGCTCACGCCTTCGATGTTTGAGGCGGCCGGCGGGCCCGGGTCGAGCCACGGCTCGGGCGGCATGCGGACGAAGCTCGATGCGGCGCGGATCGCGATGGGCGCGGGCTGCCGGATGGCGATCGCGAGCGGCCGCGTGATGCATCCGCTCGATGCGCTGGCGCGCGGCGCCCGTGCGACGTGGTTCCTGCCGCAGGCGACGCCGTCCGCCGCGCGCAAGCAGTGGATCGCGGGCACGTTGAAGCCGAAGGGCTCGATTCGCATCGACTCCGGCGCCGAGCGCGCGCTCGCTGCCGGGCGGAGCCTGCTGCCCGCCGGAGTCGTCGAGGTCGACGGCAAGTTCGAGCGCGGCGACGCGGTGCGCGTGCTCGCCGCGGACGGCACGGAGCTCGGCCGCGGCATCATCGGCTACTCCGCCGACGAGAGCCGCGCGATCGCCGGCCGCCGCTCGAACGACATCGAGGCGGTCTTGGGCTATCGTGGCCGGGATGAGATGATCCACAGGGACGATCTGGCACTCCATTTCGAGAGAGGGACGCGATGAGCACGGCGGAGCGGGAAGTTGGCGGGCTGGTGGCGGAGATGCGGGAGCTCGGGCGCGCGGCCCGTGCGGCGTCCGCGGTGCTCGGCCGCATCCCGACCGAGCAGAAGGACGCGGCGCTCCGCGCCGTGGCCGCGGAGCTTCGCCGCGGGTGCGACGAGATCCTCGCGGCGAATCGGAAGGACTACGCCGAAGCGAAGCAGCGCGGCTTGACCGCCGCGATGCTCGACCGGCTCGCGCTCGACGAGAAGCGGGTCGAAACGATGGCCGCCGGGGTCGATCAGATCGCCGCGCTGCCCGACCCGATCGGCCGCGTGATCGCCGAGTGGGAGCGGCCGAACGGGCTCAGGATCCAGCGCGTGAAGGTGCCGCTCGGCGTCATCGGCATCATTTACGAGAGCCGGCCGAACGTGACCGCCGACGCCGCGACGCTGTGCCTGAAGAGCGGTAATGCCGTGATCCTGCGCGGCGGCTCCGAGGCCGCGCGCACGAACGCGGCGATCCATGCGTGCATCGAGCGCGCGCTCGAGGCGCACGGATTGCCAGCGACGGCGGTGCAGCGCGTGCCGACGCAGGACCGCGACGCGGTCGGCATTCTGCTCCGCGACATGACGGAGTTCATCGACGTCGTCGTCCCGCGCGGCGGCAAGAACCTGATCGCGCGCGTGCAGCAGGACGCGCGCGTGCCGGTGATCGGCCATCTCGAGGGCATCTGTCACACGTACGTGCATCGCGCCGCCGACCTCGAGATGGCGCGCAGCATCGTGCTGAACGCGAAGATGCGCCGGACCGGCATCTGCGGCGCGACGGAGACGCTTCTGATCGACCGCGATTGCGTCGCGACGCATCTGCCGCCGATCGCGGCCGATCTCGTCGCGGCGGGCTGCGAGATCCGAGCGGATGCCGAGGCGATGCGCTACGCCGAAGGCGCAGTGCCGGCGTCGGCCGAGGACTTCGGCAAGGAGTTCCTCGACGCCGTGCTTGCGGTCAAGGTCGTCGCGAGCATCGACGACGCGCTCGAGCACATCCGGCGCTTCGGCTCGGGCCACACCGAAGCGATCATCACGGAAGACGCCGCGGCGGCCGAGCGCTTCCTGCGGGAGCTCGACTGCGCGATCCTGCTGCACAACGCGTCCACGCAGTTCGCGGACGGCGGCGAGTTCGGCATGGGCGCCGAGATCGGCATCGCGACCGGACGGATCCACGCGCGCGGCCCCGTCGGCGCGGAGGAGCTGACGAGCTACAAGTACGTCGTGCGCGGCAGCGGGCAGACGCGCCCGTGATTCGGGTCGGAGCGTGTGTCAGACACCTTTTTCGCGCATGCGCAAAAGGTGTCTGACACATTTTCGCGTACGCGAAAAAGGTGTCTGACACCATCGTCGTCATCGGCGCCGGCATCAACGGCGCCGGGATCGCGCGCGCGGCGGCCCGCGCGGGGCTTTCGGTGCTCGTCGTCGAGCAGAACGACATCGCGAGCGGCACGACGAGCGCGTCGACGCGGCTGATTCACGGCGGCCTTCGCTATCTCGAGCACGGCGAGCTCGGCCTCGTCCGCGAATCGCTGCGCGAGCGCGAGGCGCTGCTCGAGCTCGCGCCGCACCTCGTCGAGCCGTTGCGCCTGTATCTTCCGATCTACCGCGGCGCTCGCCGTCCCCGCTGGCAGATCAGGATCGGGCTCACGCTCTACGATCTCCTGTCGCGCGGCAAGTCGCTGCCGAGCCACCGAATGCTGTCCCGCGACGAGCTGCTCCAGCAGCTGCCCGGTCTCGCCGCGCGCGATCTCGTCGGCGGCGCGACGTACTTCGACGCGCAGGTCGCGTTCCCCGAGCGGCTCGTCGTCGAGAACCTGCTCGATGCGGCCGCGCACGGCGCGGTCGTGATGAATCACACCGCCGCGGAGAGGATTCGCGTCGAGCAGGGTGCGGTGACCGGCGTCGACTGGCGCCGCGCGGACGGCACGCGCGGGTTCGCCGCGGCGAGATGCGTCGTGAACGCGGCCGGGCCCTGGCTCGATCGCGTCGCGGCGTCCGTCACGGGTGCGCCGCCGCCCGGCGTGCTCGTCGGCGGCACGAAGGGCAGCCACCTCGTCGTCGCGCCGTTCCGCGGCGCGCCGTCGGCCGCGGTCTATGCGGAGGCCGCGAGCGACGGCCGCCCGTTCTTCGTCGTGCCCTGGAACGGCCTTTATCTGATCGGCACGACCGACGTGCGCTACGACGGCAATCCCGCCGACGCCGCAATCGACGACCGCGAGCTCGACTACCTCGTTAGCGAGACGGAGCGGCTGTTTCCGGGCGCGGAGATTCGCGAGCGCGTGCTCTACACGACGGCCGGCGTCCGCGCGCTGCCGTTCGCGCCGGGCCGCGCCGAGGGCGCGATCACGCGCCGGCACGTCGTTCATGCGCATCGCGGTGCGCGCGGCCTCTATTCGATCGTCGGCGGCAAGCTCACGACTTATCGCGCGCTCGCGCGTGACGTGCTCGAGCGGCTGTCGCGGGACGGTTTCGCGCCGCGCCGCGAGCGCTCCGGCACGGAACGGCTGCCGGGCGCGATCGCGGGCAGCGAACGCGAGAAGCTTCGCGCAGAGCTCGCGCAGGCGTTCGGCGAGCGCACGGCGAGCCGCATGCTTTGCACGTACGGCCGGTTGTCCGCGCGGATGCTCGATGCGGTCGCGGCGCGGGCCGAGCTCGCCGCGCCGACGGGTCCGGGCGCCGAGCTGCGGCGCGTCGAGCTCGTCCACGCGTTCGAGACGGAGTGGGCCGACTCGCTCGTCGATCTGCTGCAACGGCGGACGATGCTCGGGCTCGGCGCGGATTTCGGCTTCGGTGAGCTTCGTGCCGCGGCCGCCGCGCTCGTCGAGCTCGGCGTCTGGGACGACGCGCGGGCAGAGGAGGAGATCGCCCGCTACGACCGCTTCGCGGCGTCGCGCCGCGCATCGGGTGCGCTGCCGGCCGCCGGTCCGGCGCTACGGCAGCGGGCAACGCACGGCGCGCACGCGCCCGAGTGAACGGGGGCGCGGCGCCGGGCGCAAGGCCGCGCGCGAGAGACCGAAAAGCGGCCTACGGATCGATCGGCTCGTACCGCAGCGTCGGCCGATCACCCTTCCGCGAGTACAGGTGCTCGCTCGCCATGTCGCGCAGCGCCCGGTCCCGCTCGGCGGCGGTCGGATACCAGTGAATCCGTTCCCAGTCGGTACCGAGCACGGACGCCAACGAATCCTGCGGCGACAGCGTGACGCGAATCCCGTACGGACGCGGCGCCTTCAGGTCTCGCAGCAGGTTGTGCTCGTGACAGATGTCCATGTCTTCGACGTCGATAGAAGCGATGGGCGCAAGATCATACCTCAGAGCGATTCGCGGCGTTCCTCGGCTCCGGTGCGCTCGGGCCAGCCGAGCACCGAGCGGGTGACGAAACGATACGGCGGCTTCACGAGGCGCGCCCACGCGCGCGCAATCCATCCGGGACGCTCGAGCAGCGCGCGTTGCCGGGCCGTCAGCCGCTCGGGCAGGTAGGTGCGCTTGTGCTTCAACAGGTGTCGCAGGTCCTCGCGCGCGAGCGCTCGGAAAAGCGCGCCGCGCTTGGGCCGCCACACGGCGATCTGGAAGTCGACGAGCGCGGCGCGGCCGTCCGGCGTGCAGAGCCAGTTCGCTTCCTTCGCGAGATCGTTGTGTGCGATGCCGCGACGGTGGAGCGCGGCCAAGAGCTTCAATGCATCCTTGAAATAGGCCGGCGACGTCGGCCGCGCGTGATGCATCGGCTTGCCGTCGATATAGGTGCGGAGCACCGCCTTGCCGTCGAACGCGATCAGGCGCGGCACGCCCGGCACGCCCGCGGCCGCGGCGAGGGCCGTCGCCTCGCGCCGCGCGAGCCGCCGGGCGAGCGGACGCAGCACGAGCGCCGAATCGCCGCTGTCGCGCCGAACATACAGCCCTTGGCGCGGCGCGGACTGCGCGTGTCGCACGATTCGCACCGAGCCGAGCGCATCCCTTTTTATCAGGTTTGTCAAGAGGTTACGTTTCTTCGTCGCACGTTGCCGACGCGGGATTTGGCCCCTACAATCGCGCCACTGTGCCGAAAGTAGTCCAGCACGGAGAGTATTTCGTCGTCGGCGGGCCGGTCCAACCGGATCGGGCATGCTACGTCGAGCGGGAGGCCGACGCGAAGCTTCTGCGCGGCATCGGCGAACGGCGCTTCTGTCACGTCCTCGCCGCCCATTCGACCGGCAAGTCGAGCCTGATGGGGCGCGCGATCCGGGCGCTTCGTCGAGAGGGCGAGCTCGCTGCCGTCGTCGATCTGAGCCAGATTGCCGAGCACGGCGAGGCCGGCGCGGCCGCACGCTGGTATTACGCGATCGCGTACCGCGTGCTGCGCGAGCTGCGCCTCAAGCTCGACCTGCAGGGGTGGTGGCAGGAGAAGAGCGCGCTTGCCGGCGCGCAGCGTCTCGGCGAGTTCTTCGTCGACGTCGTCCTCGGGCATTCGTCGGTGCCGGTTACCGTGTTCATCGACGAGATCGAGCGCACGCTCGCGTTGCCGTTCGCGCAGGATCTGTTCGCGACGATCCGTGCGTGCTACGCGCGGCGTGCCAGCGTCCCGGAGCTCGCGCGGCTCAATTTCGTCGTGCTCGGCGTCGCCTCGCCGGCTGCGCTGTGCCCGGATACGAGCGTGTCGCCGTTCCTCGATGGGCTCTCGATCGAGCCCGACGATTTCACGCTCGAGCAGAGCCTGTCGCTTGCGCCCGGCTTCGGCGGGGACTCGGAAGCCGCCCGCGCGGCGCTCGAGCGCATCCACGCGTGGACTGGCGGCCAGCCGTATTTGACGCAACGCATCGCGCGCGGCGTCGCCCGCAAGGGAGGTCGCGTCGAGGACGTCGAGGGCGTCGTCCGCGAGCAATTCCTCGCGCCGGGTGCGGCCGAGAAGGATCCGTATCTCAGCGGCATCCGGCTCTCGCTGACGCGCCGCGGCGCGCGCTCGCGGCATGCGCTGTCGTTGCTCGAGCGACTCGATCGCGGCGCGTCCGTGACCGAGTTGCCGGACACGCCGGCGAAGGAGCTGCTGCGTCTCGCCGGCGTGACCGGCTGCACTGACGACGGGCGCCTGCGCTATCGCAATCGAATCCTGCACGAGGTCTTCGGCAAAGGCTGGCTGTCGCAGGTGCGTCCGTTCGACTGGCGCCGCCCCAGCGGGATCGCGGCGCTCGTCGCCGCGGCAGTCGGTGCCCTTCGCGCTTGAGGCGCCCGCGCTCGAAAGTGTGAACTTGCGCCGGGGCTCCGGCCGCGGATCCGGTTAAGGTTCCGCCATCGCTCCTTGAACGGCGCCGCTGCCGCACCTCATGAAAGATCGAACGAACGCGCTCGCTCCATGCGCCCGCGGGCGGCTCATCGTGGTCGCCGCCGCGGTCGCCGTCGCATCGGCATGCTCGCCGCCGCCCCCGCGCAGCTACGACTTCTTTCTGAACGACAGCATTGCGCGGGACGGAACCCTCGCGCGCTGCGATCGCGATCCCGTTGCCGCGCAGACGGACATCGAATGCGCGAACGCGCGCCGCGCAGCGCTCGCGGTCCAGCTCGAAGAGGAGCGCGCGCGTCGCGAGGCGCTCGAGCGCGAGTCGGCCGCGAAGATCGAGGCGCTACGGCGCGCGTTCGAGGCGCAGCGCGCGCGCGAAGCGGCGGAAGCGCTGTCGATGGCGGGCAGCACGTCCGCGGCCGAGCTCGACACGGCGGAGGGCGATACGAACGCGGTGGAGGTCATCGATATCGATGCGGACATCGCGTCGACCGCCGTTCAATCCGTCGCCGATGTCGGAGCCGCGGCGACCGTCGACGCCGAGGATGAGCACGACCGAGCCGAGTCGAGCGCATCCGACTCCGCCGTGCCGCGTCCGTTCAAAGTCGATTGA
>CAZKNH010000162.1:0-8057 GCA_964553875.1 uncultured Gammaproteobacteria bacterium
GGGGTCAGACCCCGTTTCGCAAAAATCGGGGTCAGACCCCGATTTCCCCTGAATTGCAAAAATTGGGGTCAGACCCCGATTTCATCTGGGCTCTGACCCCGATTTTGCGTGACCCCGATTTTCAGAAGCCGCCGCCGGTCTTGAAGCCGCCGCCGCCGAAGCCGCCGCCTCGGCCGAACCCGCCGCCGCCGAAGCCGCCGCCGCGGGGGAAGTTCCAGCCGCCTCCGCGGCCGCCCGGCATATGCCAGGGCCCGGGGAACGGGCCGCGCGGGAACCGGCCCGTGCCGAAGACCGGGTCGGCCTTGATCCGCCTGAACCGCTGCTGGCGGCGGATCGCTTCCCAGACCTCGTCCGCGCCGACGGCGCCGCCGACGAAGCGGTCGAGCATCGTCCGGATCAGCACGGCGTTCACGAACGCGGAGTGCACGTCGTCGTAACGGCTCCGCTTGAAGCGGTTGCGGATCTCCTCGAGCGCGAGCATGCGTTCACGCTGGAGCTGATGCAGCCGTCGATACTGAATCCGCTCCTCTTCGATCCGCTCGATTTCGTCCTCGAGCGCCTCGAGGTCGTCGACGAGCGCGTCGTCCTCGGGGCTCTGCGTTCGCGCCGTGCGCTTGCGCAACGACGAGAAATCCTCCTGGCGCAGGGCCGCGGCGATCAGCGTCGTGCACTCCGTCGAGAAGTCGTCGTCGCCGCTCGCGAAGCGTGCGCGCTTCTCGATGAGCTCGTTGAGCCTCGACTCCTGCTCCTCGATCGCGCGGTCGGCCTCGGCGAGGCGTGCCTCGGCCGCTTCGAGCTCGCGCCTGCGCTTCGGCACGCCGGCCGCTTCGGCCGCGGCGCGCTCGATCTCGCGCGCGGCTTCGATGTCACGCTCGGCGATCTCGCGCATGCGCGCCGCGTGCTCGCCGAGCCGCGCAGGGATTTCCGTCAAGAGGTGATAGTTGCGCCGGTGCGCTTCGTAGTCGATCGTGCGCGCCGCCCAGCGATCGAGCATCCGCGCGAGCGGCCACGCGCGGTACCGCGAAGTGCCGAAGCCGCGATTCCACAGATACGCGAACACCGGGTCGGCTTCGTAAGGTCGGCCTTTCTCGACGCGATCGGTCTCGGCCGCGCGCGCCTTCTCCTCCGCCTGATCGGCGACCGCGTCCGAGCGCTCGGCGGCGGCGAGCTTCTCGCGGTACTCGTCGTCCGCCTCGAGACGCGCCTGCGCGTCCGCTTCCGCGGCATCGACCGCCTCGGCGGCCGCCGCGACCTCCGCCTGCCGTGCGGTCCGCTCGCGTTCGAGCTCGGCGAGCTTCGCTTCGGCCGTCGCGATCTCGTCCTGTAGCTGTGTCTCGGCGGCCTGCCGCGCGGCGAGGATTTCCGCGACGCGCCGGTCGACGTCGTCTAGGGTGTCGGCGAGGTCACCCCGCTCGAGCTCGGCGAGGCGCACGCGCGCGATGCGCGCATAGAGCGCGAGCTGTGCCTGCCGCGCCTTCGTGAGCGCATCGCCCGCGTTCCTGAACTCGGCGTCGAGCACGTCGGCTTCGCGGCGCAGCTTGCCGAGCGCTTCGTCGATCGACTCAAGCGCTTCGCGTCCGCTCAGCATCGGCGTGCCCCTCGCGCGCGCGCGTGCGGTCGTGTTCGCCTCGGATGCGTCGTCGAATGCTCCACCGCTACCACTCCGTGATCGTTGCCCCGGTGGTTTCGATCAGATACTCGCGCTCGAGCTCGCCGCGGCGTTTCACGCCGACGACGTTGTTCTGAATGATGCCGTCGTCCGATTTGTCTTCCCTGACGCGGTTGAATGTCGCCTCGTCGACGCGGAGCCCGAAACGCGTCACGGTCTCGACCTCGCCCGTCTCTTCGTTCTCGACGGTCAGGGGCACGACCGATCCGTCCGGCGCGATCGGCTCGACGATCAGGTAGTAGTTCTGCGCGGTCGGGTTGTCCTCGGGAATTCGCCAGACGCCGGAGAGCGCGCCTGGCCGCGAAACGATCCTGAGCTCGTATTGCTGCTCGAGCCGGGCGCGGAGCGCCGCGAGCTGCGCGACCGCCTCCCTCGCATCGTCGTAGTCTCCGCGCTCGATGGCGGCGTCGCCCTCGGCCGCGATCGATCGGGCCTCGACCTCGGCCTCCGGCACCGATGCGACGGCGAGCACGGCCTGCTCGGCGGCTTCGAGCCGCCGCGGCAGCTCCTCGATCTCGCGAAGCGCCGGACCGCGAATCGCGAGCAGGTAGACGAGCAGCACGGCGGCGACGGCCGCGAGGCCAAGGGCTGCGCGTTTCCCCCATCGATCCCGCGTGACGTACAGCACCGCGAGCGAGCGACGGAGACCGGGCTCGGGCGGTCGATAGACGAAGCGGTTCTCGCGCAGCGCACGCACGCCTTGCTCGATGACGGCGTCGCTGACGTCGATGCCCTGGCTCGCGTAGATCTCGCGAAGCCGCTCCTTGAGCTGCCGCTCGCGATCCTCGGCGCCGAGCTCGCGCTCGATGAGCCGCTCGCGATGGCGCAACGTGTCGACGACGTCCATCGCGAGCATCACTTCGTCGAGCGGTGCCGCGTCCGCCTCTTCGCGCGATGGCGGTGCGTCGCGCGTGGTCATCGCTTCCATGCGGCCATCGTCGTCATCGTCCGTCGCTGTCCCGCTCGGCAGGCTCGCGCTATCGATGCGTATTCAAGCACGATGCGCCCCGCGCACGTCAGCCGCGCGGCGGCTCGACCGCGAGTGCCCGGCCGTCGTTGACGAGCTGCGCGAGCCGCTGCTTGCCCTGCTCGACGGCATCGCCGATCTCCTTCGCATTGCGGGTGCTGAGCTCGCGCATCTCGGCGATGATCTGCCGCGAGTGCTCCTGATAGCTCACGACGGAGTCGACGAGCTTCTTCACCGCCTCGGCGCGGATCGTCGGGCCGTATCCCGCCTCGAGCGCCGCCTTCTGCACCTGGCCGCCGATCTCCGCGAGATCCTCGAGGCTGCGGCTCACGCCTTCCTTCATCGCGTCGAGTGTCTGCGTGCTCTCGTGCAGCCCGTGCAGGCCCGTGAACGACGCGCTGAGCGCGGTCAGCACCGTCTCGTTGGTGCTGAAGAAGCTGACGGCCTGCTTGTAGATGCGGTCTTTCGCGTTCGTCGTCTGCAGCAGCCGCGCCATGACGACCTCGGACGTGTTGTACGCGATCGTCAAGTTATCGGACAGATCCTTGCAGATCTGGTAGCGGTCCTCGGCATGCTGCACGTCGCGCAGGCGCTCGTCCCGCGCGAGCTCGAGCCGCGCGCGTTCGGCCGGGTCCTTGTCCGCGCTGGCGGCTACGGCCTGCATCGCCGACGTGAGCTCGGCCTTGCGCTGCTCGAGCTCTTCCTCGGCGCGCTTCAGCACCTCGAGCGCGAGGATCTCCGCCTCCTTCAGCGCGCCGCGGAAATCCTGATACGCGGACAGTATGAGCTGCTCGCGGTCGATCTGGTCGCGCGTATCGCGCGCGACGTCGAGATAGGTCCTCTTGATCTTCTCGAACCGGTCCGAGATGTCGCCGCGCATCACCTTGGTCCAGATGTTCGAAAGCCGCTCCCACGTGTCGATCTTGCCGTCCTCGAACTGGTCGACCATCGACTTCGCGTCCTTGCGAATGCTATCGAACGCGTCCGTGATCTCTTGATAGCGCTCGCCGAGCTTCATCGACGCGATCTGCTCGCGGACGACCTGATTGAACAGCGATGCCTGCGACAGCGTGCGTGCGATCGCGACTACTTTCGCCTCGTCGAGGTCCGACACACGGTTGAGCAGCGCGACGATCGGTGCCTCTTCCGTGCGCTCGGGAACGAGGCCGAGATCGCGGAGCCGGTTCATCGCCTTGTCGAGATACTGCATTGGTGTGGCCATGGCGATCCTCGCTTTGAGTCAGGCCTTGCGGATGCCGTTCCGGGTCGGTTCTCGGGCGGTACGGATCGAGCGTACGGGCATGCCGGGGGCGAGTCCATACCCCGGGCGATTACCGAGAGTCGACGATCGCTGCTGTGTCGATCGGTGGCGACGCGTCTCGCGCGCGGTGGCCGCACGCATCGTCCGGATGATATTCTCGTGGGCCCGAAGGATACGGCGTCGCGAGATCGTTCACGATGTCGGAGGGTAGAGCGGGTCGACGACGCGCTTCGCTCCGCGTCCGGGCCGTAATGCCGACGCTTGCGGCGCTGGTCGCGCCCGTCGCCGGGTTCTCGCAGCAGTCGAACGACGAGCTCCGCGCACGCGAGAGGGCGCTCATCGAAGAGATTCAGGACGAGCGGGCTCGTGACGGCGTCTACGCTCCAGGGTCGATCGAGTCGCTGACGGCGCTCGCGCTGCTGTACCAGGAGACCGGCGACCACGGCCTTGCCGTCGCGGCGTTCGAAGAAGCGCTTCAGGCGCTGCGCGCTAACCATGGTCTTTTCGCGTTCGAGCAGGTGCCGCTGCTTCGAGCGCTGATCCGGAGCGAAAAGGCGCGCGGCAACTTCGAGGAGGCGTGGCGCAAGTCGGGACAGCTGCTCGAGCTCGCGTTGCGTTATCCGGCGGAGCTCGAGACGGCGTTGATCCTGCTCGACGTCGCCGACGCGCAGATCGAGGTCTTGCAGGCGGAAATGACCGGCCGGATCTCCCGGCGTTTCGACGCGCGCATCCTGGCGCCGGAGTCGCCCGGAGGCTCCGACCGTTCGCTTCAGCTGCTGAGCCATGCGCGGACGAATTACCGGCGCGCCGCCAACCTTCTCACCGAAGCCGAGCTCTATTCGAGTCCGCTGCTGCGCGAGATCGAGACGAAGCTCCTCCGGGCCGCGTGGTACCGGCCCCGCAGCTACACGCTCGGCTGGGACGTTTACCGGCGCCTCGCGATCTACGACGAGACGAGCGGCGCGCCGTTGCTGCAACGCATGACGACACAGGTCGAGGCGGCGGACTGGGCGCTGCTCTTCATGGACAAGCACCCGCCCGAGCGTCTGCTTCGCCGCGTGCTCGGCGTGTACGAGGCTGCTTACCGAGGGCTCGACGAGGGCGGCGTTGCCGAAGAATCGATCGATGCGCTCTTCTCGCCGGCGATCCCCGTCGTCCTGCCGACGTTCCTGCCGAATCGATTCGTTACCGCACCGACGCCCGAGACCGTCGGCTACGTCGACATCGCGTTCGACGTGACCGAAATCGGCTTCGCAGAGCGGATCGAGGTCGTCGGCGCGGAGAACGCCCCGCGCAGCGCTGCGCGGTCGCTCGTGCGGCAGATTCGCCAGAGCCGTTTCAGGCCCCGGCTGACGGCGGGATACGTCGAGCGCGCGTCGCGCGTCGTCGTCCGTTTCTATGTCACCGAGTAGCGGGCTCGCCGAAAGGCCCCTGACCCCCCCGACCGCCGGGCGACGATCCGCCGCATGCTAAGCTGCGTCCCTTCAAACACTGGAGGGGAAAGGCTTGGCGCAGCCCGCGACAGAACGAGACGCCGCGCGCAGGGCACCGTTGTGGCTGATGATCGGCCCCGGTTTGCTGCTCGCGGCGACCGGCGTCGGCTCCGGGGATCTTGCGACCGGCGCGATCGCCGGGAGCCTCCTCGGGCCCGCCGTGCTCTGGGCCGTGGTCGTCGGCGCGCTGCTCAAGTTCGTCGTGACCGAGGGGCTCGCGCGCTGGCAGCTCGCGACCGGGGAGACGCTGCTCGAAGGCGCGGTGCGCCGGCTCGGGCCGGTGGTGATCTGGCTCTTCTTCCCCTATCTCTTCCTCTGGTCGTTCTTCGTCGGCTCGGCGCAGGTCAGCGCGAGCGGCGTCACGCTGCATGCGATTCTGCCGGTATTCGACGATCCGAGGCACGGCAAGATCGTGTTCGGCATCGTGTCGGGGCTTGCGGCGCTCGCGCTCGTCTGGTTCGGCGGCTACAAAGCCTTCGAGCGCACGATGCAGGTCTGCATCGGGCTGATGTTCGCGATGGTCGTCGCGACGTCGGTGCTGCTCTGGCCCGGCACCGCCGCGGTCCTCGAGGGCCTCTTCGTGCCGGCGATCCCGCACGCGGACGGCGAAGGCTTCACGTGGACGATCGCGCTGATCGGCGGCGTCGGCGGCACGCTGACCGTGCTGTGCTACGGCTACTGGCTGCGCGAGGAAGGCCGCACCGCACCCGAGGACCTGCCCGTCTGCCGCATCGACCTCGCGACCGGCTACCTGATGACGGCCGTGTTCGGCATGGCGATGGTCATCGTCGGCAGCAGCATCGAGGTCGAGGGGGAGGGGACCGAGCTGCTCGTCCGGCTCTCCGACCGGCTGGCCGACGTGATGGGGCCGGTCGGCAAGTGGCTCTTCCTCGCAGGCACGTTCGGCGCGGTCTGGAGCAGCGTGCTCGGCGTCTGGCAGGCCGTGCCGTATCTCTTCGCCGACTGCTGGGCGCTGATACGCCGGCGCGGCGACGAGCCGGCGCGCGCGGCGGTCGATACCGCGTCGAAGCCGTACCGCGTATACCTGCTGCTGCTCGCGACGGTGCCGATGCTCGGCCTCTTCGCGAGCTTTCGCGAGGTGCAGAAGATCTACACCGTGCTCGGCGCGCTGTTCTTCCCGCTCCTCGCGCTCGCGGTGCTCGTGTTCAACGGCCGTGCGAGCTGGGTGGGCACGAGATTCCGTAACGGGCCGGCGACCGTCATTGCGCTCGTCGGCGTGTTACTGTTTTTCTCCTTTCTGGCCATTCGAGATTCTGGAGGCGGTTGAGCCGTCATGAGCAAGTTGTCCCATATCGGGCCGAAGATCGATATCCCCGCGGAGCTTCCTCGTTACCCGACCCTCGTGCATATGCTGAAAGCCGCGGTCAGCGAACGGCCCGACGTGGTCGCGGTGATCTGCGAGGACCGGCAGATCACGTATGCGCAGTTCGGCCGCGCGGTCGCAGGCCTTGCGCGGCGGCTCGGTACGCTCCGAGACAAGCGCGTCGCGTTGCTGATGGCGAATTCGATCGAGATGGACGTCGCGGTCCTCGCGGTCATGGCAGCGGGCGGCCAGGCGGCGCCGGTGAACCCGTTCTTCAAGGAGCGCGAGCTCGAGAAGGCGATGCCGATCGTCGATGCCGAGATCCTGATTTGCGATCCCGGTTTCCGCGAGAAGGCCGACGAGCTCGCGGCGCGTTACGGCATTCGCGAGGTGATCCCGCTCGGTCAGGGCGGCGAGACGATCGATGCGTGGACGAACGATTCGTCGCTCGAGCTTACGACCGACGGGCTTTCCGCTGACGATCTCGCGCTGATCCTCTTCACCGGCGGCTCGACCGGCATCCCGAAGGGCGTCGACCATACGCACCGGGGGCTGATGTACGGGGTGCTGCAGCACGTCGCGGTATGGCCGCTCGAATGGGGCGAGGAGCGCTTCCTGACCGTCGCGCCGATGTTCCATATCTGGGGTCTCGCGTACACGGCCTGGGTGCCGATCTACACGCAGAGCACGCTCGTCATCGTGCCCCGTTACGACCCCGAGAAGGTGATCCGCGCGCTCGGCAAGCACAGGATCACCGTGTTCGGCGGCGGGCCGGCGCCGATCTACATGGGGCTCCTCGCGAACGCCGCGTTCGACGAGGAGGACTACTCGTCGCTCAAGTATTGCCTGTCGGGCGGCGCGCCGGTGCCGGAAGACTTGCACCGCGAGTGGACGAAGCGGACCGGCTGCGAGCTGTCGGAAGGCTGGGGCATGACGGAGGGCGCACCGTTCTGCCTCAATCACTCGCAGGTTCCGCATCGGCTGCTGTCGGTCGGCAATCCGGTGCCCGAGACGCACGTCGAGGTCGTCGACGTCGAGACCGGCGAACGCGTGCTGCCGATCGGCGAGGCCGGCGAGGTTCGCGTGAAGGGGCCGCAGCTCATGGTCGGCTATCGGAACAATCCGGAAGAAACGGCGCGCGCGCTTCGCGACGGCTGGATGTACACGGGCGACATCGGCTACGTCGACGAGGATGGCTATCTCTTTCTCGTCGACCGCAAGAAGGACATGGTCATCGTCGGCGGATACAACGTGTATCCGCGCGAGATCGACGAGGTGCTGTTCAACCACCCGGCGATCCGCGAGGCCGCGACGGTCGGGAAGCCCGATCCGCGGCTCGGCGA
>CAZKNH010000163.1:0-8051 GCA_964553875.1 uncultured Gammaproteobacteria bacterium
GCCGTACCACGCGACGGGCGGCCCGATGGGCGTGAGCTTTCCGACCAGCCGTAACCGCCTCTGCGAAGCGTTCAACGCCGGCATCGCCTCGCTCGGCTACGAGTATTGCGAGGAATTCAATGCGCCCTAGCCGCACGGCTACGGCTACCGGCAGGGCACGATCTGGACAGGCCGACGCGTGTCCACCGCGAGCGCTTACTTGAGGCCCGCGATGCGGCGGCCGAACCTCGAGGTGCTGACCAGGACGCACGCGCGGCGGATCCTGCTCGACGGCAAGCGCGCGGTCGGCGTCGAGATCCAGACGGGCGAAGGCGTGCGCAGGCTCGGAGCCCGCAAGGAAGTCGTCCTCTGCGGAGGCGCGTACCATTCGCCGCACGTGCTAATGCATTCCGGTATCGGCGACGAGCGGGACCTCAAGTCGTGGGGCATCGAGCCCCGGCACCATCTCCCGGCCGTCGGCCGCAATCTGCACGACCATCCTTCCGCGTTCGTCGTGATGGACAAGGACGACCCGACGTCGTACGGCGTGTCGTGGAAGGCGCTGCCGCGCGACATCGCGAACATCGCGCAGTATCTCGTGAAGCGCACGGGGCCGCTCGCGAGCAACCTGTTCGAGACGAACGCGTACATCAAGACGCGGCCCGGCCTCGATCGGCCGGACATGCAGGTCGTCTTTCAACCGGCGAGGCGCAACATCAAGCCGTTCCCGATCCCGATCGGGCACGGTTTCGTCGTCGCGGTCGTGTGTCTCTATCCGAAGAGCCGCGGGCGCGTGCGGCTCGCGGGCCCCGATCCGCTCGCGGCGCCGCTGATCGATCCGGCTCTCTTGAGCGACGATGCCGACCTCGATGCGCTGATCCGCGGGCTGAAGCTCGCGAGACGAATCATCGCGCACGAAGCGTTCGCGAAGTACGACGCGCGCGAGCGCGCACCGGGAGCATCGGTCACGGACGACGACGGCCTCGCAGCCTATATCCGGGAGACGCTCGTCACCGTGCACCATCCCGGCTCGACGTGCCGGATGGGGCCGCGCGGCGACGATACGGTCGTCGATCACGAGCTCAAGGTTCACGGCCTCGAAGGCTTGCGTGTCGCCGACGCGTCGATCTATCCGCGCGTCGTCGGCGGCAACACGAACGCAAGCATCGTCGCGATCGCCGAGAAGGCATCCGATATGATTCTCGGCAAGCCCGCGCCTGCGCCGATCGAGTGGCGTGCAGCCGCCGCGCCGGAAGCGGCCGACGCGCGCGCGCCGGTCGAAGCCTGATCCTGCCCGGTTTCTTCATTCGCCGTCATCGAGCGCGGCGGCGACCGCGGCAAGGTCGGCGACGAGATGCTCGAATGCGGTGTCGCGCTCGCCCACCGAGCCGAACGGCACGGTCTTGCCCGAGCCTCTGTGTCGAGGCTACGCTCGCGCCATGGCCGTAGGTTGGGCCCGCGACGGGGCCGTTCAGGAACAAATCGACGCGAACGTCGAGGACGCGATCAACGCCGCGCGCAGCAGGCTGCCGACGGGCGAGAGCCTGGAGCATTGCGAAGACTGCGGCAGCGAGATCCCGAAGGCGAGGCGCGATGCGCTGCCGGGTGTTCGTCGCTGCGTGACCTGCCAGGCCGCGATCGACGACGCGGAACGCGCGGCGCCGCGCGCCGGCTACAACCGGCGCGGCAACAAGGACAGCCAGCTCCGCTAGCGGGAGCGGCGCCTGCGGCGAAACGAGAGCGAACCGCAAGCAGGCCTTCCTCGAACCTCGAACACTCAGCCTGTCTATTTTCTGGCCCATCAGGCAGAGGCGGCCGGCTCTCGTGCCGCTCGGTCGGCGCACGTTTCCGCTGCGGCCGCGCCTCGACATCGGCATGCGGCAGTGACCGGCGGCAGCGCCGCTCTTCGCGCCGAAGCGCTTGATTTCATTGTGTTAACAACGTTAAGGCTACCGTTAATTACTCATCCCGGAATTCGCGGCCGCTAGGCTTTCCGACAACGCAACCGCGGGCTGACGATCCCGCTCACCCGTCGTTCCGATGTCGGAAAGGAAAATCTCTACACAGCAGCCCGCCGCGCCGCGATGGATCGCAGTCCTCGTCGGTGCGGCATGCGCCGTCGGCGCGGCAGGCGTCCGTGCCCAGGGAGCGTCGAGCCTCGAGGAAATCGTCGTCACGTCGAGCGTCGTCGAGACGCCGCGCCGTCAGATCGGCGCCGCTGTGTCGGTCATCGACGGCGGCGAGATCGAGCTTCGCGGCTATCACTCGATCGCGGACGTGCTCCGGACGCAACCTGGTATCAGTGTCACGACGAGCGGCGGGCAGGGTAAGACGACCTCCCTCAGAATCCGCGGCGAGGAAGCGCATCGGACGCTCCTCGTGATCGATGGCGTGAAGTCGATCGATCCGAGCAGCACGCAAGCGCAGCCGGTCTTCGACAGCTTGTTGACGACGGGGGACCTCGAGCGCATCGAGGTGCTGCGTGGGCCGCAGGGGTTCATGTACGGTGCCGACGCGGGCGGGGTCGTCAACGTGATCACGCGCCGCGGCGAAGGCGATCTGGACGGCCGCATCGGCATCGAGCAGGGACCTTTCGACACGCGCAAGCTCGACGGCAGCGTCGCAGCCGGCAACGAGAAGGGGGACTTCTACGTTTCTATCACGGAGCTCGATACCAGAGGCTTCAACGCGATGACCTCGGATACCGTCCTCGCCGACGACGACGGCGCGGAGAACACGACGGTGCACGCCAAGCTCGGCTTGAATGCGGCGAGCAATCTGCGTGTGCAGCTCGTCGCGAGAGACATCGACGCGCTCACGGAATACGACGGTTGCTTCGGCGCGAATGGGCCGACGCACGTCTGCACCGGGACGATCGAGCAGACGACATACCGCGTCTCCGCGGACCACGACGGCGAGCGTCTTGCGAATCGGATCGCTTACAGCGAAATCGACATCGTCCGCGATGACTTCGCCGACGGAGAGCTTTCGTTCGGCACTCGGGGTGAGATCGCTCGGTTCGAGTATTCCGGCAGTTACCGTCCGACGGCCGGCACCACGATCGCTTACGGCGTGGATTTCCAGGACGAGCGCATGACGACCGCGATCGGAACGGAGCAGCGCGACCAGCGCGGTTACTACGCCGAGTATCAGGGCGGGTTTGCCGATCGCTTCTACGTGTCGGCCGGCGTCCGGTACGACGACAACGAGGATTTCGGCACGCACACGAGCGTCAGGCTGAGCGCCGCGTACGTTCAGGATCTCGCGAGCGGCGCATCGCTGAAGTACCGCGCGAGCTACGGGACCGGATTCCGCGCCCCGAGCCTTTACGAGGTTGCCTATAATCGCGAGAGCGACACGCCGCCGGCCGCCGACACGGTGCTGCGCGAGGAACAGAGCCGCGGCTACGACGTCGGCGTCGAATATGACGGCCCCGGCGGCATGCACGTCGAGATCACGTATTTCGACCAGCGCGTGACGGACGAGATCTTTTTCGACCTCGAGGCTTTCTCCGGGTATCTCCAGTCGACGGGCACGAGCGTGTCGAAAGGCGTCGAGCTCGCGGGGCGCGGAATCATCCGCGAGCGCTGGCAGCTGTACGGCAATTGGACCTACAACGACACGCGGAACACGGACGACCGGCAGCGCCGGCGCCGTCCGCGTCACCTCGCGAACGTCGGGGTGCTGTACGCGGCGCTCGACGACCGCCTGCGGATCTCCGCGAACTACAGAATATCGAAGGACTCGATCGACATCGGCGACGTCGCGCTCGACGATTACGGCGTTCTCGACCTGTCCGCCGCGTACACGCTCGGCGAGCGCATCGAGCTCTTCGGCCGGATCGAGAATGCCAGCGACCGGGAGTACGAGGAGCTGATCGGTTATCGCACGGCGGGCCGGTCGCTGTACGCCGGTCTGCGTCTGCGGTTCTGACCTCGCCCGCCCGGCGCGTTACGACGGAGTCATGCTGCTCCACGTTCTCGGTATCGTCTGCGGGCTTGCGGTCGTAGTGCTCGCCGCGCTCGAGCCGCGCCGCCTTGATACGGGCCTCGCGTTCTGCGCAGGGCTCGTCGCTGCGGCGATCGTGATCGGCGCGACGCGCGTGCCGGATCCCGTCTGGGGCGCTGCGCTCACCGCGGCCGGCGCCGCGGTCGCGCTCTGGACGCCTCGTGCCGCGTGGATGGCGTTCGCGTGCGGCGGCATGCTCGCGGCCGTTTGGGCGTCTGTGCTCGCGGCCCAGGGGCTCCCGGTACCCGTCGCGTATGCGCTCGTCACCGTCGTCGCGGCGGCGTCGAGCGGTCTCGCGGCTTTCCGTCCCCGGTTCGCGCCGTCGAGCCTGCGCGAGGAGGCGCTCGTGCTCGTCGCGGCGCTCGCGGTGCTCGTCGCCGCGGCGCCCGCGGTCTCGGCGGGATGGCATTCGGCCGCGACGCTCCGCGGCTCGCCGCTCGAGCCGCCGGCCACCGCGTCCGCGGCCTGGGCGTTCGCGCTGGCTGCCTGCGCCCTCGTGTGCGGGGCGATTCATGCGTTATGGAGGAGACGATGAATCTTCTCGAACTTCTCGAGAACGGACTGTTCGCGCTCGGTCAGGTGCTGCGGCTGCCGGTGATGGCGCTGCTTTGGGTCTGCGTGGCCGCGGCGCTTTTCATGGCGGGCTCCGCAATCGTCGATGCGCTCGCGCGGCGCCGCGAGCGGGAGGGCTTCGACGTCGAGCGGTGGCTCAAGAAGGGGCCGGTGCTCGAGGCCAGCGCGGCGCGCGAGGCCGAGCTGCCCGCGACGCTCAGGCGGATGCTCGCTCAGATCAAGTCGGCCCATGCGGAAGCCGGCCTCGCGAAGGGCGGGCTCGAGCATATTCTGCTCGCGCACGAGGAGCGTATCCGCGCGCGCGTCACTGCGCCCCGGGTGCTGGTCAAGGTCGGTCCGAGCCTCGGCCTCGTCGGGACGCTGATCCCGATGGGTACCGCGCTCGCAGCGCTCGCGAGCGGCAACCTCGAGGCGATGGCGGGGCAGATGATCGTCGCGTTCACGACAACGATCATCGGCATCGTGTGCGGCACGATTGCCTTCGTGATCCTGACCATCCGGCAGGGGTGGGTCGGCGAGACGATCAGGGAGCTCCGCTTCGTCGCGGAGCGGGTCGCCGCGGAGCTCGAGGCGGCGAAGGCGTAGGAGGAACGGACCTATGGCGAGGTTCCTGAATTTGCCGCCTCCCGGAGGCGAGCCCGAGGACGATCCGCTCGCGGGCGTCGCGAACCTGTTCGACGTCTCGGTCGTGTTCATCGTCGCGCTGATGGTCACGCTGTTCTCGGTCTACCGCATCGGTGACCTGCTCGACCCGGAGGCCGAGCTCACGATGGTCATGACGAAGCCGAACGGGATGAGCGAGATCATCGTGAAGCGCGGCACCGAGATCGAAGCGTACGAGGTCACTGGCGAGACGCTTTCCGGCGACGGCGAGCGGCTCGGTTCCGCGTACCGGCTCGCGAACGGGCAGATCATCTATGTTCCGGACTGAGCACGTGCTCGCCGGTCTCGGGACCCGCTTTCCGTCGTGGTGCCGGATTGCTGCGGCCGCGGCGACGCTGTTGCTCGCGTGCGCCGCCCGCGCGGACGACGCGATCCGCCTGACGTATCTCTTCTCCGACGGGCAGATGCCGGTCACGCTGCAGGCGTTCAAGGCGGTGCTCGCGGAGCACCCGGACCTCCGCGGCCGCGTCGAGCTCGCGTTCGTGACGGAATCGACGCGGGCGAGGCTCGAGACGGAAACGCTTGCGTCGACCGACGTGCTCGTCGTCGACATGATGAACGAGCAGATGCTCGATCAGGTCGGCGCGGAGCACGGCCTCGATCTGATCGCGCACGTCGCGGCACGCGGCGCCGTGCTCGTCGTCGGCGTCGGCTTGTCGGCGACGGAAAAGTTCACCGCAAAGGGCGCCGTCTTCGACGAGCGCGCGCACGCGTACTGGCAGCATTCGGGCTTCGCGAACCATGTCGGGCTCGTGAAGCTCGCGCTGACGAAGGCGGGCATCGACGGGCTCGCGCTGCCGGAGCCCCAGCCGAGCCTCGAGCTCGGCTACTACTATCCGGATCCGCAAAGCGGGTCCGGCGGCCGCGTCTTCGCGTCGTGGGCCGAGTTCGACGCGTGGCGGCGTGCCGCGGGGAAGCACCGCCCGGGCGCGCCGAGGATCGCCGTCGGGTTCTACAAAGCAAACTACTACTCGGGCGACACGCAGGCGCTCGATGCCGTGATCGGCGAGATCGAGCGGCAGGGCGCCGAGGCGATCCCGGTGTTCGGTTATCCCGGCGCGTACGCGTTCGAGGAGCTGCTCATCGACGAGCACGGCGTGCCGCGAGTCGACGTCGCGATGGCGTTCCTGTTCCGCTTCTCGGACTTCGAGACCGCGACCCATCTCGCCAAGCTCGACGTGCCGGTCATGAACCTCGTGACGCTCTACGGGCGAAGCCAGCGCGAGTGGCGCGAGTCGAAGACCGGTCTCTCCATGTTCGAAGGCACGTTCCAGGTCGCGGTGCCCGAGATCGGCGGTCTCGTGTCGCCGATCGTCGTCGGCAGCCGGGAGCGCCGTTTCGACCTCGAGACCGGCGTGTCGCTCGTCGCGAGCGAGCCGATCCCGTCACGGATCGCGACCGGCGTGCGGCGCGCGCTGCGTTTCGCGGCGCTCCGCGCGAAGCCGAACGCCGAGAAGCGCATTGCGCTGATGTACTACAACTACCCGCCCGGCAAGGCCAACATCGGTGCGAGCTATCTGAACGTCGCCGAGTCGCTCGCGAACGTGCTCGACCGCCTCGCGGCCGAAGGGTATGACGTCGGGGCAGCGTCCGACCGGTCGCCGGAAGCCGTGCTCGGCGCGATCACGACGAAGGCGCGGAACGTAGGCGGCTACGCGCCCGGCGAGCTCGATGCGTTGGTCGCCGAAGGCGACGCGGCGCTCGTGCCGGTCGCGGACTACGAGCGCTGGCTCGCGGAGCTCGCGCCGGCGCTGCGCGAAAAGATCGTCGCGGACTGGGGCGAGCCGCGCGACTCGAGCCTGATGGCGGTCGGTGAAGGCGCCGGGAAGCGCTTCGTCGTGCCGATCGTCCGTTATGGCAACGTGGTTCTGCTGCCGCAGCCGTCGCGTGCGTGGGGCGAGGACGCGGACAAGCTCTACCACGCGAAGGATCTCGCGCCGCATCACCAGTACGTCGCGACGTACGAATGGCTGCGCCGCGAGTTCGGCGCGGACGCGATCGTGCATGTCGGCACGCACGGCACGCACGAGTGGCTCGACGGCAAGGACGTCGGCCAGACCGAGGAGGACGCGTCCGATGCGCTGATCGCGGATCTCCCGAACGTCTACATCTACAACGTCGACGTCGTCGGCGAAGGCCTCATCGCACGGCGGCGCGGCCTCGCGACGCTCGTCGATCACATGGTGCCGCCGTTCGTCGAAGGCGGGCTCTATGCGGAGCTCGCGGCGCTCAACGAGCGGATCAACGATTACTACGCGGCGCTGCACAGGAATCCCGTGCTGGCCGAGGCGTTCGCCGAGGAGATTCGTGCGCAGGTCGTCGCGCTCGGCATCGACAAGGATCTCGGCCTCGATCTCGGCGCGGGGCTCGATCACGAAGCGGTGCACGAGATCATCGGGTATCTCCAGGAGCTTCGCGGGCAGAACATCCCGTACGGGCTTCATACGTTCGGTACCGCGCCCGAAGGCAAAGCGCTCGAGTCGACTGTCGATGCGATCGTCGGCACGGACCGGAGCCTCCTGCCGAACGACGCGAAGGTCCTCGCCGACGACATGAGGGCTCGGATCGCGCAGTCGGCCTCGCGCGAGCTCGACAGCCTCGTTGCCGCGCTCGGCGGGCGGTTCATCCCGGTAGGCACCGGGGGCGAGCCGATTCGGAATCCCGACGCGTATCCGACCGGCAAGAACTTCTACAGCATCGATCCGGACAAGGTGCCGAAGCGTGCCGCATGTGAGCTCGGCGTGAAGCTCGCCGACGAGATGCTCGCGCAGCATCTCGAGGAGCACGGCCGCTACCCCGAGAAGGTGTCGTTCGTGATCTGGGGCGAC
>CAZKNH010000164.1:0-7936 GCA_964553875.1 uncultured Gammaproteobacteria bacterium
CCGCCCCTCGCCGGCCCCTGTTGGCGGGGGGCCCCCACTCCGCCCCCCCCCCCCCCCGCAACGCGGCGACCCCCCACGTCCGCGAGGGCCGCTCAAGGCCGGCGCAAGCCCTGACACGAGCCGATACAACATTCCGCCGAGGCGTCGAGGCGTTGGTCAGGGTGGCAGGACGACCTTTGCGTAGAGCGTCGGTGCGCGGCCGTCGGGATCGTATTTCGCCTTGAGCTCGCGATACGCGGCGCCGTTGTAGCGCGCGTAGAACTCTTCCTCGGTCATGAACGACGACGAGTAGAGCATCTTGATTCCGCCGAGCTCGAAGCATTTCTCGTCGAGGATCTTCGTGTAGTAGTACGGCGGCTTGCCCTCGGGCTTGCGCACCTGGAGGTAGCAGCCGAGGTTGAAATAGAGCGTGTTCGGCCGGATCGGATAGAGCGTGGGCTGCCGCGGCGTCTGGATCGGCACCGCGGCCCACGGGCGCCCGTCGAGCCGTACCTCGCGGAGCGCGAAGTCGAGCAGCGCCTCGGCGTGCTCCCACGGCACCTCCCAGTCCTGGATCAGCGGTTCCGTATCGGGTTCACGGCGGCCGGGGAGCCGTTCCGCGAGCTTTTCCTTGAACGCGACGTAGCGCGTGTAGAAGCTCGAGTTGCGGAAGCGAGCGGGCGCGTAGCGGCGGAACAGCGCGTACCCGATACCGTCCGGAATGTTCCAGAACCACTCGGGGTCGTAGCGGAACAGATAATCGCGCGTCGTGAGGTAGATGTCGCTGCGCTCTTGGACGAGCTTGTAGAAGACGTTGCGGCGGAGGATGTCGTCCACCGCGGGCACGTCGTCCGCGTAACGGCTCGTCATCAGGATGTACCGCCCGTCCTCGAACACGAGGCCTTCGACGAAGTCGTGCGCGCCCGACTCCGCGGCGGCGCGCATCGCGTCGAGATAGGCGCGCGTGCTGCCGAGCGTCTCCATGTGCAGATGCACGTAGCGCTTCGCCGGCTCGATCGCGAGCCGGGCGCGCAGGATGTAGCCCAGCGTGCCGTAAGAGTTCGGCAGCGCCGCGAAGAGGTCGGCGTGCTCGTTGGTCGGCGACGCGGTCACGATGCGGCCGTCAGGCAGCAGCACGTCGGCCTCGAGAAGCCCGTCGTGCACGAAGCCGTTGCGGAAGCACGTCGACTCGATGCCGATCCCGACGGTCGCGCCGCCGACGGTGATGTGCTTCAGCTCCGGCACGACGAGCGGCACGAAGCCGCGCGCGAGCGCGTAGTCGGCGACGGTCTCGAACGTCGCGAGCCCCTCGACGTCGAGCGTGCGCGCGTCGGCGTCGAGCCCGATGACTTCGTTGAACTCGCCGAGAGAGATCCGCTTCGCGGCCGTCTGCTTCGGCTGGTAGCGGAACAGGTTCGAGATCGTCGACTTCGCGAGCTTGAGCTGACCGGTGCCGTCGTTGCTCCAGCTCTCCGCGAGCCGCGTCTTCTTCCGCTCGTAACCGGCGGTTCCTGCGTGTGCGCTCACCTCGTCAACCGCGCTCGTAGACGTGCGCGCGCGTCCACGGGATGTCGTTCACACCGGTGCGCGCGAAGAGCACCTGGAAGAGCTGAAGCTTCCCGTGCACGAAGGCCATGATCGACCCCGAGAGGTAGAGGCGCCACGCGCGGACGAACGTCTCGTCGAACATCGCCCGGACCTTGTCGACGTTCTCTTCGTAGCGCGCGAGCCAGGCGCGCAACGTCTCTGCGTAATGAAGACGAATGTTCTCGACGTCGAGCACGGACAGACCGTTCGGCTCGAAGATGTCCATCATCTGCCTCAACGTCGGAGGATAGGCGCCCGGGAAGATGCGCTTGTCGATCCAGGGATTCAGCCGCTCCGGCTTGTCGCGGCCGATGCTGTGGATCAGGCCGCGGCCGTTCGGCGTGATCAGCGAGTCGATGAGCTTGCCGAGCGCCGGGTAGTTGCCGGGCCCGACGTGCTCGAGCATGCCGATCGACACGAACGCGTCATAGCGCCCGGAGCTCCTCGCCGCGGCGTTCCTGTAGTCGTCCTCGACGAACTCGACGCGGTCGGTGAGGCCCTCGCGCTCGGCCCACTCGCGGGCGTACGCGACCTGCTCGCGCGAGATGTTGAAGCTTCGCACGTGCACGCCGTAGTGCTTCGCCATGAAGATCGCGAACCCGCCCCAGCCGCTGCCCGCCTCGACGACGCGCTCGCCGGCGGCGAGACGCAGCTTTCGGCAGACGTGGTGCATCTTCGCCTGCTGCGCCTCCTCGATCGTCATGTCGGGCGACGCGTAGTACGCGCACGTGTACTGCAGCGCCTCGCGATCGAGCCACAGCTTGTAGAACTCGTTGCCGATGTCGTAGTGGTGGTGGATGTTGCGCTTCGACTCGGACAGATCCGGCGCGAGCCGCCGCCCGCTGCGCTCGAGAAAGCCTTTGATGCCCGGTTGCCGATCGAGTGAACGGTAGGCCGCGTCCAGCAGCGTCAGCAGATCGCCGCGGACCTCGATTCTTCCGGCGCTGTAGAGGTCGCCGAAATGGAGCTCCGGATTCACGACGAGCTGCAGCAGCGCCTTGCGGTCCGCGATCCTAACGGCGACCTCGCCGTCGCGGGGGGCGAGCTTCTCGGCCGGCACGTCCCACAGCGATACGGTTATTCTCGCGTCGCCGACGCGGTCGACGATCTGCTTCAGCAGGAAACGGTCGAACGCGGACGGCGCGCCGCGGCTTTCGGACGCGGATTCGGCCGCATAGCCTGAATTCGGGACGCCGAGAGGTTCCAGGCGACTTCTGTTCATCGTTGCTTTCTTTCTCCGCTGCCCGCAGCCGTCGCCCGGACCAGAAAACGCCGGGGGGCCGCACCTTCCGCGCGGCACGGCCACCGCGACCGCCCGCCGGACGGTCGACCGCATCACTCGCGCATCGGGAGTTCCGAGCCGACCGGCCTCGCGCTATTGTGCCATGGCCCCCTCGCGGAATGCACTTCGCCCCCGCCTGCAGGTCCTTGTTCCGGCACTCTTTCCGCGCAGCGGAACGAAGGAGGACCGCTGCTGTCGATTTTTGGCGATCCAAATCGACCACGGACGCGTAACGCTTCATTCACGAAACGGCACGCCGCATCGAGCCGCGGTCGGCACGAGAGAGCCTCCCGACCCAAGTGGGCTAAGATAGCGGACCGACCGAGAGGACACGCGATGACGGAAGGTAACGTAAAGCAGTGGCACGGCGAAGGCGCGGTCCGCGACCGCCTGAACCGCCCCGTGCGCGATCTCCGCATCTCGGTCATCGACCGCTGCAACTACCGCTGTCCTTACTGCATGCCGGCCGACGTCTACGGCGACGGCCACGAGTTCCTGCCGCGCGCGCACTGGCTGACCGCGGGCGAGATCAAGCGCGTCGCGAGCCTGTTCTTGAGGCTCGGCGTCACGAAATTCCGCCTGACCGGCGGCGAGCCGCTGCTCAGGAAGGACCTCGTCGACATCGTCGCAGCGCTCGCGGAGCTGCCCGGCGTCGACGACATCGCGCTGACGACGAACGGGACGCTGCTCGCCGAGCGCGCCCGCGCGCTCAAGGCCGCGGGGCTCAAGCGCGTCACCGTGAGCCTCGACAGCCTCGACGACGCGACATTCCGCGCGATGAACGGCGACCGCGGCGACGTCGCGACCGTTCTCGCCGCGATCGACGCGGCGCGGGCCGCTGGCTTCGCGCCGGTCAAGGTCAACACCGTGGTGCAGAAGGGCAAGAACGACCACGGCGTCCTCGATCTCGTCGAGCGCTTCCGCGGCACCGGCGTCATCGTGCGCTTCATCGAGTACATGGACGTCGGCACCCTGAACGGCTGGCGTCCCGAGGACGTCGTGCCGTCCAAGGCCCTGCGCGACCTGATCCACGCGCGATGGCCGCTCGAGCCCCTCGACAGGAACTACCGCGGCGAGGTCGCGACGCGCTATCGCTTCGTTGACGGGCAGGGCGAGATCGGCTTCATCTCGTCGGTCAGCGAGCCGTTCTGCGGCGACTGCCACCGCGCACGGCTCTCCGCCGACGGCAAGCTCTACACGTGTCTCTTCGCCGCGCGCGGGACGGACCTGCGTGAGCCGCTCCGCGCGGGCGCGAGCGACGCGGAGCTGATCGGATTGCTGCAGAACGTCTGGAGGGCGCGCGCGGACCGCTACAGCGAGCTGCGAGCGGAGCTCAGGAACCGCGAGCGCGAGCGGGTCGAGATGTACAGGATGGGCGGCTGATGCTGACGCACGTGGACCGGAACGATCGGCCGACGATGGTCGACGTCGGCGACAAGGCGGTCACGCGGCGCACCGCGGAGGCCCGCGCCGTCGTCGTGTTTCCCGAGGATGCGCGCGTCGAGACGGGCGAGGCGCTGCGCACGAAGAAGGGGCCCGTCTTCGACACGGCGATCATCGCGGGCGTGATGGCGGCGAAGAGGACGCACGAGCTGATTCCATTCTGTCATCCGATCGCGCTCGAGGACTGCAAGATCACGATCGACTGGAGCGGCCCCGGCGAGATCACCGTGCGATGCGCCGTGCGCGCGACGCACAAGACCGGCGTCGAGATGGAGGCGCTGACGGGCGCGACGGCGGCCGCGCTCACGATCTACGACATGTGCAAGGCGCTGACGCACGGTATTCGGATCCGCGACGTCGCGCTCGTGTCGAAGACCGGCGGCAAGCGCGACTACCGGATCGACGACGAGGAGGGGAAATGATCGAGGTCACGGCACGCTATTTCGCTGCCTTCAGGGAGCAGGCGGGCACGGAAAGCGAGCGCGTCGAGACCCGCGCGCGGACGGCCGGCGAGCTCTATGGCGAGCTCGCGGCCCGGCACGGCTTCGCCGATGCGCGCGCTCGCTGCAAGGTCGCGATCAACGACGAGCTGCGCGACTGGGAGGCGGAGCTCGCCGACGGCGACGTCGTGTTGTTCTTCCCGCCGGTCGCGGGCGGCTGACGGCGCGGGCTTCGATGAGCTTCAAGATTCAAGACCGGCCGATCGACCCTCGCGCGCTCGAGGTCCGTCTGCGAAACGACCGCGCGGGTGCGTGCGTGACGTTCGAGGGCTGGGTGCGGAACCATAACGAAGGCGAGGCCGTGACCGCGCTCGAGTACGAGGCGCACGAGCCGATCGCGGTCGCCGAGGGCGAGAAAATCCTCGCGGAGGCGCGAGAACGCTTCGACGTGATCGAGATTCACGCCGAGCACCGCGTGGGCGCGCTCGCGATCGGCGACTGCGCGGTCTGGGTCGGCGTCAGCGCCGCGCATCGCGGCGCGGCGTTCGACGCGTGCCGCTACGTGATCGACGAGATCAAGGCGCGCGTGCCGATCTGGAAAAAGGAGCACTACGCCGACGGCGACAGCGGCTGGGTGAACTGCGCGACGCGCGCACCCGCGCATCGCGCCGGCAGCGCGGCGAAGGTCTCCTGATCCCTTACGCCCTGGGCCGCGGCATCGGTGTCCACGGCCGCGCCGCGACGGCGAGCCGCGCGAGATCATCGACGGTGTCGACGTCGAACGCGGCCTCCGGCATGTCGACCGCCGTCGGGTGCGGATCGGCCGCGAGCACCCGGCGCGCGCCCTCGTCGCCCGTGAGCGTGCGGAGCGCAGGAAACGAGCGGCGCGGCAGGATCGCGGGCACGCCGAGCCTCCCCGAGTAGCGTGCCGCGGCCGCGTGCGCGGGTCGCCGCCGCCAGGCGCCGATCAGCCGGTCGAGGCTCCGTGCGTCGACGAGCGGCTGGTCCGATAGCACGCAGAGCACGGCGCGTGCATCGTCCGGCACCGCGGCGAGCCCGCGCCGGAGCGACCCCGCGAGGCCGCTTCGCCATCCCGCGTGATACACGATGTCGACCGCGGCGCGCGGAAACGAGCGCGCGACGAGCGCACGCAGCCTGAGCGCTTCGGCGCCGACGACGACGATCACGGGGCGGCCGGTTGCCGCGGCCGCCGCAGCGACGGCGCGAACGAGCAGCGCGCGACCGTGGCGGCGAGCGAGCTGCTTCGGCGTGCCGAGCCTCGTCGAGCCGCCGGCGGCGAGCACGACGGCCGTGACCGCGGGAGACACCGGTCGTGTCGTGGCGCACATGCCGGCACTATACTCGACCCATGAACGTCCGACTGGGACTCGCAAGGCGCGATGACGCGGCGGAGATCGCGCAGATGTCGCGATCTCTGATCGAGCACGGGCTGCCGTGGTCGTGGACGGAGGCCCGGGTCATGCGCTGCATCCGGCATCCGGAGTGCTCCGTCGTCGTCGCGCGCGACCGTCGCCGCATCGCAGGCTTCGGCATCATGGAGTTCCTCGACGCGCACGCGCACCTGAACCTGCTCGCCGTGCATCCCGGCTATCGGTTGCAGGGCATCGGCCGAAGGCTGCTCGAGTGGCTCGAGTCGACCGCGCGCACGGCCGGAATTTTCCTCGTGCGGCTCGAGCTCCGCGAAGGCAACGCGGGCGCCCGCGAGTTCTACTCGAAGCTCGGCTATCGCGAGGCGGGGCGGCGCGCCGCGTATTACTGCGGTCGTGAGGACGCGCTCGTGATGACGCACGATCTCACCGTTCACCCGACGTTCAACGCATAGATCGATGAGCAGCGAATTCCGGCCGCTGTCGATCGCGGTGCTTACGGTCTCCGACACGCGAACGGACGCGACGGACAAGTCTGGTGCGCTCCTCGTCGAGCGAGTCACGGCGAGCGGCCACCGGCTCGCGGAGAAGCGCATCGTCAGAGACGACGTATACGCGATTCGTGCGGTCGTATCGGCGTGGATCGCGGACCCCGGCGTCGACGTCGTGATCACGACCGGCGGCACCGGCGTGACCGGCCGGGACGGAACGCCGGAGGCGGTCGCGGTGCTGCTCGACAAGGAGATCCAGGGCTTCGGCGAAATGTTCCGGATGCTGTCGTACGACGAAATCGGCACGTCGAGCCTGCAGTCCCGCTGTCTTGCCGGCGTCGCGAACGGCACGTTCGTGTTCTGTCTGCCGGGCTCCGTGAACGCGTGCGCGACCGGCTGGGACAAAATCCTGCGTGCGCAGCTCGATATCCGCACGCGGCCGTGCAACTTCGCGGAGCTCATTCCGCGTCTCAAGGAGTAGCAGGCGCGGCTCGCTTTCCCGCGCGCCGCCGCTGTATCATTCGACGCGCAACTCGCAATCCGAGGGGTGGCCGCTGGAGCGGCCTGAGAAGTCGGCTCGGTCGTCGACTAACCCTTTGAACCTGATCCGGTTAGTGCCGGCGTAGGGACTGGAGCCTCTCCGTATCCCCGATCGCTACTACACACCGGATCTCGCTCTGAGAGGAGATCCGCAATGCTTGCTTCGCTCGTCGAGGAGCGCGCCGTGCGCGCGCCGAATGCTTCAGGCTCCGCTCGAGATCGGTCCTCGGGGCGGTCTCGAGAGGCGAGCCAGTCGTCGGTGACCCCGGCAGGGACGCTGACGCGAGCACTCGCCAGGCAGTCAATCCCGATTTCCCGGAGTCGATCGTTGCGAATTCGGGGTCTGACCCCGATTTTGCTGCCCGCGATTTTGGCGGCCGCAGCGCTCGCGCCGCTCGGCGCCGCCGCGCAGCGTGCCGATGCGGTCGAGGAGATCGTCGTCACGGCCGAGTTCCGCGAGGCCGAGGCGCTCGCGCTGCCGCGCAGCGTCTCGGTGCTCGGCGCGGGCGAGCTCGACGCGGCGCGGCTCCAGCACTTCGAGGAGATCACGTTGCTCGTGCCGAACCTCAACTGGTCCGGCGAGGGCTCGCGCGCGCGCTATTTCCAGATCCGCGGCATCGGCGAGCTCGAGCAGTACGAGGGTGCGCCGAATCCGTCCGTCGGTTTCCTGATCGACGACATCGACTTTTCGTCGCTCGGCGCGGTCACGACGCTCTACGACGTCGATCGGGTCGAGGTGCTGCGCGGCCCGCAGGGCACGCGCTACGGCGCGAACGCGCTCGGCGG
>CAZKNH010000165.1:0-7887 GCA_964553875.1 uncultured Gammaproteobacteria bacterium
CGATTTCTCGAAATGGGGGTCTGACCCCGATTTCCGCGTTGTCGCTTAGACTGAGCGCACGGGCTCTGACCCCATTTGGCTCGGAGGGAACGTGGTGCGGCGGATCGTGATTGCGATGACCGGCGCGAGCGGCGCCGTTTACGGCGTGCGGCTGCTCGAGACGCTCAGAGAGGCGGGCGGCATCGAGACGCATCTGATCGTCACGCGAGCCGCTGCGCTGACGGTCGCGGCGGAGCTCGACATGACGCGCCGCGACGTCGAGCGCCTCGCAGACGTCGTGCATGCGGACCGCGACGTCGGTGCGAGCATCGCAAGCGGCTCGTTCCGCACGGACGGCATGATCATTGCGCCGTGCTCGATGAAGACGCTCGCGGCGATCGCGACCGGCGTCACGGACACGCTCGTATCGCGCGCCGCGGACGTCGCGCTGAAGCAGCGGCGCCGCGTCGTGCTGATGGTCCGCGAAAGCCCGCTGCATCTCGTGCACCTGCGCAACATGGTCACCGTGACCGAGATGGGCGGGATCGTGTTCCCGCCGATGCCGGCGTTCTATGCCAGACCCGAGTCGATCGACGCGATGATCGATCAGAGCGTCGGCCGCGTGCTCGATCTCTTCGACATCGAGCCGCCGCGTCTACGCCGTTGGGCGGGACTGAAGAGCCCCGACGAGTGATGCGAGCGGCAGGTCAGCCGGCGCGTGGCGTCACGCGAGCAGGTCGAGCTGATCGCCACGCCGCGGCGGCGGCGCGAAGAGATCCGTGCGGAGCGGTCGCGTCTCGGCGCGCGGCAGGCCGTGCCTGCGGCACGCGCCCCGGAACCGTCTCGCGATCAGCTCCGCGTATGCGCCCTCGCCGCGCATCCGCGTGCCGAAACGCGGATCGTTGTCACGGCCGCCGCGCATCGCGCGCACGAGGCTCATCACGTGGGCGGCGCGCTGCGGATAGTGCGCGTCGAGCCACGCCCGGAACAACGTCTTGACCTCGTACGGCAGGCGCAGCATCACGTAGGCCGCGCGCTCGGCCCCCGCGTCCGCGGCGGCTGCGACGATGTGCTCGATCTCGTGATCGGTGATCGCAGGAATGACCGGCGCGATCATCACGCCGGTCGGCACCCCCGCGCGGCTCAGCTCCCTGATGACGCGCAACCGCGCCGCGGGTCCCGCCGCGCGCGGCTCGAGCGTGCGCTTGATCTCGGGATCGAGCGACGTGATCGACACGCTGACCTGCACGAGATCGTTCCGGGCGAGCTCGGCGAGGAGATCGAGATCCCGAAGCACCAGCGCGCTCTTCGTGATGATCATGACCGGATGCCGGAAGTCGCGCATGACCTCGAGAATCGATCGCGTCACGCAGAGCTCGCGTTCGATCGGCTGGTAGGCGTCGGTGTTCGCGCCGAGCGTGATCGGGCTCGGCCGATAGCTCCGCCTGCGAAACGTCTCTGCGAGCCGCACCGCCGCGTCGCGCTTGTAGAAGAGCTTCGTCTCGAAATCGAGACCGGGCGACAGATCCACGTACGCGTGGCTCGGCCGTGCGTAGCAATAGATGCACCCGTGCTCGCAGCCGCGGTACGGGTTGATCGACAGCGTGAACGGCAGGTCAGGCGAATCGTTGCGGGTCACGATCGACCGAGAGGCTTCCGGCTGCACGACGGTGTCGAGCGGCGGCAACGGCTCGTCGAGTGCCCCCCAGCCGTCGTCGTCCCGGGTCCGCTCGCATAGCGCGAAGCGGCCTTCCGGATTCAGCGTGGCGCCGCGCCCCTTGCGCGGCCGCTCGTGAGGGTGGCTGGGCATACAGTAACTGTACGCCCGGACAGTCTGACGTGCAACGCGGAGCGCCGCGTCGGTGGTGCGCCCCGGTGCCGGCGGCGGGCACCGCGGTGTCAGTTCGGATTCTGCTCGGACTCCTCGGCCTTCAGCACCAGCTTGATGCGCTTGCGCGCCGCATAGAGCCGCGCGAAGCCGAGCGCCGCGTCCAGGGTCATCGGCTGCTTCTCTATGAGCTTTTTCACGCGCTGCGAGAGCGACGGACGCGTCTCCCCGGGCTTGACGACGATCCGTTCGATCGTCGCGAGCGTCATCGTGTCCTGCTCGGGGTCAGGAAAGACTCGCACTCGGACATAGTCCGGCTCTGGTGGCGTCGGGACCGAGCGCTCGTCCATGACTCTGATGTCCATGTTCGTTCGTGCCGGTCTTCGAAATATCCTGGAGCGAGTAGAGCAAATCCCGTGCCACCGGCTGCCAGACGAAGATTTCCGGGCCTTTCGCCGCGTTATGTGCAATCAGGGTGACACGGAGCGTCAGTTCCTGACGCAAGTCAATCGTCACCCTGCATCGAAAGGAGCGTCGGATTTCCGCCGATCGCCATCGTGTTGACGGTGTACGTCTGCTCGCTCGCGAACCGCAGCAGGTAGTGCGGTCCGCCCGCTTTCGGTCCGGTCCCGGACAGGCCGACGCCGCCGAAGGGCTGCACGCCGACCTGCGCGCCGATGATGTTCCGGTTCACGTAGACGTTGCCGACGCGTGCCCGCTTCGCGATCGCTCTCGCGACCGAGTCGAGCCGACTGTGCACGCCGAGCGTCAGGCCGTACCCGGTCGAGTTGATCGCGTCGATCACGTCGCCGAGCCGGTGCTCGGCGTAGCGGACGTAGTGAAGGACCGGTCCGAACACCTCGCGCGTCAGATCACTCGCGTTGTCGAGCTCGATCAGCGTAGGCGGGAAGAAGGTGCCGTGCTCGTGCTCCGGGCCGAGCGGGCACTGGAAGCGGATGCGATCGCGGAGGGCATCGACGTGCGTCTCGAGCATCCGCCGCGCGTCCTCGTCGATCACGGGCCCGATGTCGGTGGAGACGAGCGCCGGATCGCCGACGACGAGCTCGGCCATGTGCCCGCGCAGCATCTCGAGGATGCGCTGGGCGGTGTCGTCCTGCAGGCAGAGCAGGCGCAGCGCCGAGCAACGCTGGCCGGCGCTGTTGAACGCCGACACGACGACGTCACGGACGACCTGCTCGGGGAGCGCTGAGCTGTCGACGATCATCGCGTTCACGCCGCCCGTCTCCGCGATCAGCGTCGCGAGCGGTCCGTCCCGGTCCGCGAGCATCCGCTCGATCGCGCGCGCCGTCTCGACGGATCCGGTGAACGCGACGCCGGACACGCGCCCGTCGGGGAGCAACGCCTGCGCGATCGTCGGCCCGTCTCCGGGCAGGAACTGCAGCACCTGCCGCGGCAGCCCGGCCGCGGCGAGGAGCTCCACCGCGCGCGCCGCGACGAGGGAGCTCTGCTCGGCCGGCTTCGCGATCACGGTATTGCCGGCAACGAGCGCGGCCGCGATCTGCCCCGTGAAGATCGCGAGCGGGAAGTTCCAAGGGCTGATACAAACGAAAACGCCGCGGCCGTTGAGCCTCAGCTCGTTATGCTCGCCGGTCGGGCCCGGCAGCACGATCGGCGCCGTGAAAAGCTTCCTGGCCTCCGCCGCGTAGTAGCGCAAATAGTCGACGGCCTCGCGGACCTCGGCGACGGCGTCCGCCACCGTCTTGCCGGTTTCGGCGATGCAGCGCGCGATGAGCTCGGGTGCGTCGGCCTCGAAGCGGTCGGCGGCGCGTTCGAGCACCGCGGCGCGCGCGTCCACCCGCGCGTCGTTCCACTCGCGCCACGCATCGTGTGCGACCGCGAGCGCGTCGCGCGCATCGTCCGCGCTCGCCCAGGCGACGCGTCCGACGATGCGCCGACGATCCGCCGGATCGCGCTGCTCGACGATCCGGCCGGCGCGTCGTTGCCCGTCGACGATCGGGGCCGCTTCCCACGTGCCGGGCGTCGTCCGCTCGAGCGAAGACTTGAGGCGCTTCAACTCGAGGCCGTCCGCCAGATTGATGCCGCGCGAATTGGCGCGCTCGCGGCCGAAGATCGCCGACGGCAGCGGGATGTTCGGATGCGGAAGCGAGCCGAGCCGCCGCTCCGTCGCGTCGACCGGGTCCGCCGTCAGCTGCTCGATCGGCGCGTCGGCGCGCGTCACGCGGTTCACGAACGACGTGTTCGCGCCGTTCTCGAGGAGCCGCCGCACGAGATACGGCAAGAGGTCCTCGTGGCTCCCGACCGGCGCATAGACGCGCACCGGGCGATCGAAATGCGACGACTTCAAGAGCTCGCCGTAGAGCTCGTCGCCCATGCCGTAGAGCCGCTGGAACTCGAAGCGGTCGCGCGCGCCGACGTGCATCAGCCACGCGACGGTATGCGCATTGTGCGTTGCGAACTGCGGATAGAGATGCGGGCTCTCGTGCAGCAGCGCGCGCGCGCACGCAAGGTACGAGACGTCGGTGCTCGTCTTGCGCGTGAAGACCGGGTAGCCGGCGAGGCCCTGCTGCTGCGCGCGCTTGATCTCGGTGTCCCAGTACGCCCCCTTGACGAGACGCACCGGGATCACGCGATGCCCGCTGTGCCCGAGCTCCTCGAGCCAGCGGATCACCGGCCATGCGCGCTTCTGATATGCCTGGACCGCGATGCCGAACGTGCCCGACGAGTGCGCGACGGTGCGTCGCTTGAAGACGCGCTCGAACACCGCGAGCGTCAGCTCGAGCCGGTCGGCTTCCTCCGCGTCGATCGTCACGGCCAGGCCGGCATCGGCCGCGGCGATCACGAGCTCTTCGACCCTCGCGGCGATCTCGGGCACGGCACGCGACGCTTGGGCGTGCTCGAAGCGCGGATGCAGCGCCGAGAGCTTGACCGAGATGCTCGGCGCGGTCGTCACGTCCCCGTCGGCGCTCGCGCGCGAGCGAAGCGCATCGAGCGCGTGGCGGTATGCGTCGAAATACCTGTCCGCATCAGCGGCCGTGAGCGCCGCCTCGCCGAGCATGTCGAACGAGTAGCAGTACTCGGGGGCGTCGTCCGCACGGCGCAACGCTTCATCGATCGTTCTGCCGATGACGAACTGATGGCCGAGGATCCGCATCGCCTGGCGCAGCGCCGCGCGCACGACCTTGTCGCCGACCCGGTCCATCAGGCGCGCGAGCACGCCGTGCAGCGGCTGTCCGGGCAGATCCTCGGCGCGCACGAGCTTGCCGGTGAGCATCAGCGCCCACGTCGATGCGTTGACGAACAGGGAGTCGCTCGCGCCGATGTGCGCCTGCCAGTCCGCATCGCCGAGCTTCTCGGCGATCAGCTTGTCCGCGGTCTCGTCGTCCGGGATGCGCAGCAGCGCCTCCGCGAGGCACATCAGCACGATGCCTTCGGTCGACGAGAGGTCGTATTCGGCGAGGAAAGCGTCGAGCCCCTCGGTGCGCTTGCGGCGAATCGATTCGACGAGCGCACGCGCCTCGCGCATCACCGCGGCGTTCGCCGCCGCCGGAAGCCGCGCGTGCTCGAGCAGGAACTCGACCGCGCTCGTTTCATCCGCGAGCCAGAGCTTCGCGATCGGCTCCCCGCCCGCCAGGAGCGGCGGCTCGTCCGCACGGAAGAGCCAGTCGCGCGACGGCGTCTTCGTCATGCAGCAAGTGTAGCGACTTCCGGCGCGGATGACGCCGACGACGCGCGCCGCGCGGTCCGGTTCGCGGCATGGGACTTGCACCGGGCGCCGCGCATTGCCGCGCGGCTGCCCGGCGTCAGCCGAGCATGTTCGGCCGGCCGATGATGTTCAGGAACTCCGCGCGCGTGCGCGGATCCGAGCGGAAGTGCCCGAGGAGCTGGCTCGTGATCATCGCGACGCCGTGCTTGCGCACGCCGCGGGTCGTCATGCACTGATGCACGCCTTCGACGACGACGCCGACGCCCTTCGGCTTCAGCACGTCCTGAATGCAGTGCGCGATCTGCGCCGTCATCGTCTCCTGGACCTGCAGCCGGCGCGAGAACGCCTCGACGACGCGGGCGAGCTTGCTGATGCCGACCACCTTGCGGTCGGGCAGGTAGCCGACGTGCACCTTCCCGGTGATCGGCGCCATGTGATGCTCGCAGTGTGACTCGAAGCTGATGTCGCGCAGGACGACCATCTCGTCGTAGCCGTCGACCTCGTAGAACGTGCGGCGCAGGAACTCGACCGGGTCGTCGTTGTAGCCGCTGAACCAGTCCTCGTACGCGCTGACGACGCGCGACGGCGTGCCGCGCAGCCCTTCGCGGTTCGGGTCGTCGCCGATCCAGCGCAGCAGTGTCCGGACCGCCTCTTCGGCTTCTTGTCGGGTGGGCTTGCTCAAGATTCCTTCCTGGGGGCGTCCAATGGGCCGGCCCGCCTGACGCGGCGGGGGACGGCAGTCTAGATCGGCAGGGGCGGGCTCGCAACCGCGGTCTGCTATGCTGCCGCCGTCATGAGTGTCAGACGCATCATCGAGGCTTTCCGAGCGTGGCGCGCGCGTGGGGAGACCCTCGTCCTCGCGACGGTCTACGACACGTTGGGCTCGACGTATTCGAAGCCCGGCCACCGCATCCTGATCGCGGCGAACGGCGACTACCAGGGGCTCGTCAGCGGCGGATGTCTCGAGGGCGATCTCGCCGAGCGGGCCGCAACCGTCGCCGCTACGGGCACGCCGCTCGCCGTGACGTACGACCTGCGTGACGACGCCGACGATCTCTGGGGCTTGGGCGTAGGGTGCAACGGCCTGATCCGCGTGTTCCTGCAGCCGTTGACGCCCGAGAGCGGCTTCGAGCCGTTCGCATCGATCTCGGCTCGCCTCGTCGGCACGGCCGGCGGCGCCGTCGCGACGGTCATCGCGAGCGAGCGTGCCGACGCCCCGATCGGCGCAACGCTCGTCGTCGACGCCGACTCGGGCGGGACGACGCTGCACGGCCTCGATGCGGGCGCCGAAGCCGTCGCCGAGCTCGCCGCCGGCTGCCGCGACGTGCTCGGCTCCGGGCGCGCGCTGCATGTCCGCGGGCGCGATGGTTTCGAAGTGCTGTACGCGCCGCTCGTGCCGCTGCCGCGCATCCTCGTGCTCGGCGCGGGCCTCGATGCGGTGCCGGTCGTCGATTTCGCGGCCGAGCTCGGCTGGTTCGTCACGGTCGCGGATCACAGGCCCGCGTATCTCGCGCGCGGACGCTTCGAGCGCGCCGACAGGGTCCTCGAGGTCGATCCGCGCGAGCTGCCGCGGCAACTCGCGCTCGAGGAGTTCGATGCGGTCCTCGTCATGAGCCATCACCTCGAGACGGACCGCACCTATCTTTCCCATCTCGCCGGTCTCCCGGCGCGCTATCTCGGCGTGCTCGGCCCGCCGGCACGCCGCGCGCGGCTCCTCGACGCGCTCGGCGAAGCAGGGGAAGCGCTGCGGCCGCGACTCAAGGGCCCGATCGGGCTCGACCTCGGCGCCGACTCGCCCGAGTCGATCGCGCTGTCGATCGTCGCGGAGCTCCAAGCCGTGTTCTCGAATCGCGCGACGCGTTAGCCGACGCCCTCCGACGGGAACACGGTCCTGTGAAACGCGATGTGAACCGCGTCGCAACGCGCGGCCGCTTCGCGGTCGCCGTTCACGGTCGTTCCGATTCTGGTTCGATCTCGTCGACCGGAAACAACAATTCTTGGGGCTTCTGAAGGGACAGCCCCGTGTCCCTAAGTTAAGTTAGTGCCCGTGCTGCGGCCGGTGGGAGGGACGGTCGTCGGCGACACGATTGCTTGCGACTCAGGAATCTGAAAGGTCATGGATAACACGAAGACGACCGAGGTCTCGGGTGCAGGCGCGCATTACCTTGTCGCCCGCAAGCGCAGGCGCCGGCGCACCCTGCTCGTTCTCGCCGGCGTCGTGGCCGCAGCCTTAGGCGGGTGGTACTGGCACCAGTCTCGCGAGACCGTCGCCGAGGACCAGCCGCTGATCGTGACGATCGGCTACGGCGACATCGAGAACACGATCGCGGCCGCCGGCAAGCTCGAGCCGAGCCGTATCGTCGACGTCGGCGCGCAGGTGTCGGGACAGCTCCAG
>CAZKNH010000166.1:0-7838 GCA_964553875.1 uncultured Gammaproteobacteria bacterium
GCCGCCGATCGAGCGCGTCGAGGTCGAGCGGACGCTGCCCCGGCCGCTCCGGCACACCGAGCCCGCCGCCGAGATCGAGATAACGCACATCCGGAAAACGCTCCAGCAGCGTGACGAGCTGTTGGCCGGTGTCGCGCCACGACTCCGGCGAGAGGATGCCGCTGCCGGTGTGCGCGTGCAGCCCGACGACCGTCGCACCCGCCGCGCGAACGGCGCGCGCAAGCTCGTCGAGCTCGAACATCGGCACGCCGAACTTCGAATGCGCGCCGGCGGTGCGCACGTGCTCGTGATGGCCGCGGCCCTGACCGGTGTCGACGCGAATGAAGACTTCGGTGCCTTTGAAGAGGTCGGGCCACGCCTCGAGCGTGTACAGGTTGTCGAGTGTGAGCCAGACGCCTTGCTCGAGCGCCCACTCGTACTCGCGGCGCGGCGCGAAATTCGGCGTGAACAGGATGCGCTTGCGGTCGATGTCCGGGAAGAGCTCGAGGACCCGCTCGATCTCCCCCGGCGAGACGCATTCGAAGCGAGCGCCCTTGCCGTGCACGATCTTCAGCACTTCGCGATTCGGGTTCGCCTTCATCGCGTAGAAGATCGCGTCGACCGACCGGAGCGAGTGCAACGCGTCGAGCGCCTTCTCGATGCTCCGTCGCTCGTAGACGTACGCCGCGCCCCGCTCCTCGGCGATCCGCAGGAGCTCGTCCCGCCGCTCGGCCCACCACGGCTTCTGCTCCGGCTGCGCCGGCGGCAGACCTCGCGAGTATTGCTCCCACGTCGCGCCGAACACGCCGCCTTCGAAGCGCGTGATGAGCAGCGCGTGCAGCTGCTGCACGACGCGCTGGGCATGCTCCGAGCCGACGACGAACGTGAAGTTCAGGTCGTTCGCCGCCTGCGTCACGAGGTGGACCTGATACTCCTCGAAGAGCTCGAAGACCGACGTCAGCTCGTGCATGATCGTGCGGATGCGCCGCCCGACGAGCGTGATCGCCGCGCAGTCGTGAATGACGGTGACCTTGCAGAGGCGCCGCAGATCCTCCGCGAGTGCCTCGAGCGCGCGACGGTCCGCGCTGTTCGCGCCGACGTCGACGGACACCGTGACGCTGCTCTCCGATGTCGAGATCAGATCGACGGAGATCCCGTGCTCACGGAAGCACGCGAACGCTTCGGCCAGGAAGCCGACCTGATGCCACATGTCCATCGACTCCATCGAGAACAGCGTGATGCCGCCTCGATGCGAGATCGCCTTGAGCTGCGGCGCGTCGTCGCCCGGCGCGTTGGAGATGACGGTGCCCTCCCATTCGGGATGCGCGGTGCACTTCAGGAACAGCGGAATCCCGGACGCGCGCACCGGCGAGATGCTGCGCGGATGCAGGATGCCGCCGCCGGCGGACGCGATCTCCTGCGCTTCCTGGTAGTGAAGGCTGCGGATCAGACGCGCGGACGGCACGGCCTTCGGATCGGCGCTGAAGAAGCCCGGCACGTCGGTCCAGTTCTCGAGACGTCGGGCCTCGAGCATGCCGGCGATATAGGCAGCCGACGTGTCCGAGCCGCCGCGGCCGAGCAGCACCGTCTGGCCCTCGGCGTTTCTTGCAATGAAGCCCTGCGTCAGCACGAAACCGTCGATCGCGCGAAACTGCGCCTTCAGCGCTTCGCTCGGCCGGTAGTCGCAGCGTGCGGAAAGGTACTGCGCGCGCTCGCTCTGGTCGCGAAGCGTCCTGCTCGTGAGGAGCGTCCGCGCGTCGAGCCAGACCGCCGGAAGCCCGATCCGGTTCAGATACGCCGCGCCGAGCTTGGTCGCCGCCAGCTCGCCCGTCGCGAGCACGCGTGCGTGCACGCGCGGACTGACCTCGCCGATCAGCTTGACGCCGGCGACCATCTGCTCGAGCTTCTCGAACAGCTCGTCGAGCATGTGGCCGTCCACGCCGAGGTCGGCGGCGAGGTCGAAATGCTGGCGCTTCAGCTTATCGAGCTTCTCGTCGACCGCGTCGCCGCGCTCGGCGGTCTCGAGCAGGTCGATCAGCGCGTTCGAGACGCCCGCGAGCGCCGAATGCACGATGACCGGCACGACGCCTTCGTCGAGCCGGGCCTGTACGAGCCCGGCGATCTTCGCCCAGTTCTCGGCCGTCGCGACACTACGGCCGCCGAACTTCATCACGACCCACGGCGAATCCGGATACGGCGTCTCCACGCTCTGCTCGGCGACGCTCCCGTGCACGGTCATGACCATCGTTGCACGCGCTCCATTCAGGAAACTTCGAGAAAGGGGGAAAGAGGACTCGTGTCAGACACCTTTTCCGCGGGGCGGAAAAGGTATCTGACACGAATTAGAGCGGCTGATCGGTGACCGCCCCGCGCGATGCCGAGCTCACGAGCCGCGAGTATTTCGCGAGCAGCCCCCGCTCGGCTTTCATCGGCGGCGGTGTCCAGCGCGCGAGCCTCTGCTCGAGCACGTCCGCCGGCAGGTCGACGTCGATCGTCTTCTTCTCGGCGTCGATCACGATGCGGTCGCCGTCCTCGAGCACGGCGATCGGCCCGCCGACGGCCGCCTCGGGCGTCACGTGCCCGACGACGAAACCATGGCTGCCGCCGGAGAACCGCCCGTCCGTGATCAATGCAACCTTGTCGCCGAGACCGCGCCCGATGATCGCGCCGGTCGGGCTCAGCATCTCGCGCATTCCGGGTCCGCCGCGCGGACCCTCGTAGCGGATCACGACGACATCGCCGGCGACGATCGCTCCGTCGAGGATCGCTCGCACGGCCTCCTCCTCCGAGCCGAAACAGCGCGCGCGGCCTTCGAAGCGGAGGCCCTCCTTGCCGGAGATCTTGGCGACCGCGCCCTCCGGCGCGAGGTTGCCGTACAGCACGGCAAGGTGGCTGTCCTTTTTGATCGGCGCGTCGAACGGCCTGACGATGTCCTGCCCTTCCGGATACGGCTCGACGTCCGCGAGGTTCTCGGCGAGCGTGCGTCCCGTGACGGTCAGGCAATCGCCGTGAAGCAGGCCGTGCTCGAGCAGCGTCTTCATCAACGGGCGGATGCCGCCGATGCGGATCAGCTCGGACATCAAGTAGCGCCCGCTCGGACGCAGATCCGCGAGCACCGGCACCTTCGCGCCGACGCGCGTGAAGTCGTCGAGCGAGAGATCGACGCGCGCCTCGTGCGCGATCGCGAGCAGGTGCAGGACCGCGTTCGTCGAGCCGCCGAGCGCGATCACCGTCGCAATCGCGTTCTCGAAGGCCTCCTTCGTCAGGATGTCCGAAGGCTTGATGCCGCGCTTGATCAGATGGACGACCGCCTCGCCCGCACGCCGGCAGTCCGCGCGCTTCGCGTCCGAGACGGCCTCCTGAGCCGAGCTGTTCGAGAGGCTCAAGCCGAGCGCCTCGAGCGCCGATGCCATCGTGTTCGCGGTGTACATGCCCGCGCAGGAACCGGGCCCCGGAATCGCCGTCGACTCGACCTCCTTGAGCTCGGCCTCGCTGATCCTGCCGGACGAGTACGCGCCGACCGCCTCGAACACGGCGACGATGTCGCGACGCTTCGGCCCCGGCTGAATCGTACCGCCGTAGACGAAAACCGCCGGCCGGTCGAGCCGGGCTATCGCCATCGCGCAGCCCGGGATGTTCTTGTCGCAGCCGCCGATCGCGACGAAGCCGTCGAACCCCTCGCCCGCGACGACCGCCTCGATCGAGTCCGCGATCACTTCGCGTGAGACGAGCGAATACCGCATCCCGGGCGTGCCCATCGAGATGCCGTCCGACAGCGTGATCGTGTTGAACAGCACGGCTTTGCCGCCGGCGGCGTCCGCGCCCGCCGCCGCTTCGCGCGCGAGCCCGTCGATGTGCATGTTGCACGGGGTGACCATGCTCCACGTCGAGGCGATGCCGACCTGCGGCTTCGCGAAATCCTCGTCGCGGAAGCCGACCGCGCGGAGCATCGCGCGGCTCGGCGCCTGCTTGACGCCGTCGACGACGAGCCGCGACCAGCGCCGCGGATCGACCTGCGTGGGATCCTCTGCCATTCGTCTCTCTAGAGCAGTTGGGCGGGGCGCCGATTATCCCCGTTCATGCAATGCGCGGGCAACGGCAACGGGGCTCGCGGGCAGCCGCCTCAGCCGAGCCAGGGCGTGTACCATTTCCGAAACAATACGGTACACTCCGCCGGACAGCGAGTGTCCGGCCCGATACAGGGGCGGTGCCGGCGCTCGCTGAGGGAGGTTTCTGCTTCGAGATTCGGTCGGGCGACTCGCGGTCGTGCCGCACGCCGGCAATTCCGCAGCGCCGAGGTTCGCCATGACTGCAGCGGACGATTCCGGGATCTTCAGGCTCGCGAGCGTCGGCAGCTATCTGGATGCGCTGTCGTCGATCACGGCCGAGATGTCGCTCAAGGAGCGCAGCGACCTCATCTACCTCGACAAGTGCCTGCACCGGCTCTGGGGGCTCGGCCAGAACGTCATACTCGGCTGGTGCCTCGAGAACGACGGCATCTCGCTCGTCGTGATCCCGCACTACGTCGTCGCGCAGTTTGCCGAGCGCTGCGCGAACCCCGAGGAAGGCGCGGCCATCGGGCCTTCCGCGGACTTCTTCAAGGCGCTCCTCTCGGGCAAGCGCAAGCTGAGCCCCCGCCATATCGACCACGTCGTGCGCCTGCTCGGCGCGGAGAAGACCCACGTGCCGCTGCGGGCGCCGCTCGGCAGCCACCCCGCGCACGAGCGCATCATCGAGACGATGGTGAAGCGCTACAGCATCACGTTCGTGCCGAGCCGTGCGGTCGTGCTGTTCGATATCGTCGGATTCGGGCTGCTCCATCCGTTCGAGCAGATGGCGCAGCTGAACAGCCTCTCGTATTCGCTGAACTCCGCACAGAGCAAGCTGCTCGACCGGAAAATCGGCGTCGACTTCGCCCGGACGACCACGGGCGACGGCTTCTACGTCTGGAACCGCGACTTCGATCTCGACGCGAGCATCAATCTCTACCACCTGCTGTATCTCGTGCTCGCGGACAACGCGATCGCGCGGCAGAAGGCGAAGGGCAATACCGTGCCGAAGCTGCGCGCTTGTTTCCATGTCGGGAGCTGCTACGAGTTCCATCAGTCGGAGGGGCTGAACCCGACGCTCTATCACTACATCGTCGGCGACGTGACGATCGAGCTCGCGCGGATGATCGAACGGGCGTTGCCGAACCAAATCATGGTCGGTGACTTCCGGGCCGAGATGGCCAACGTGGGCGACGGACCGGCAGTGATCGACGCGCCCGAGTTCGTCCGACGCGCCGCCGCGGATCTGCATCAGCTGCGCGGGCTCGAGCTTTCCGGCGAACGGATCACGTCGATCAAGACCTATCTCACGGGCACGCGTCTGCACACGGGCGAATTCACGGTTCGCCGGATTACCGTCAGCGACAAGCACGGCATGTCGCGCCAGGTCTTCAACGCGAAGGCGAACATCTATCGCGAGAACGCGGACCCGATCCTGCTCGGCATCGAGGACCGCCTCATCGCGACGATCGACGCGCTCGGGCGCAGCGAGCACCTGGTCGACGGCGAGCCGCTCGCCGTCGTATGAGACGCGCCCGTAAGGAGTCTTGGCCGGCGGCGCTCAGGCGAGCTTGCCGACGACGGGCTTCGGACTGATGAGCGTGTCTTCGCCCCGCTTCGGCGGGACGTCCCGAGCCGCGCTCGGGCTCGCGAACCGCAGTTGGTGCTGCCCGACCGCGATCAGGTCTCCGTCGCGCAGACGATGCTCCCTGACCCGACGGCCGTTCACGAAGCAGCCGTTCGTGCTGTTCAGATCGAACAGCAGCCAACCGTCGCTCGTTTGCATGAAGAGATTCTGATAACGGCTCACGTAGCTGCTGTCGAGGCTGATGTCGCACGACGGGTCGCGGCCGAGCACCATACGAGGCCGAACGAGCGCGACCTCGGCGATCGCGCGGCCGCCGCTCGTGACGATCAGACGCGCGTTCTCGATCTGCAGGCTTTCGGGATCGCCGACGTGCACGGACTCCGGCGACAACGACTCCTCGACGCGCTGCCGCCACGGTGTCGGGTCATAGCGCAAATGCAGCTTCGCGGCAGCATCCTTGAGCACCGAACGCGTGACGCGCGGCTGGCGGCCATCGCTCTGCGCCGCGACGATCTCGAGCGCGTCCCGGCAAAGCGCATTGATGTCTCCGACGATGCCGCGAGTGAACGCCTGCACGTCGAGCAGCGTGTCCTCCGAAAAAAGCTCCTCGACCCATTCGCAGCCGGCGCCATGCAGGCACGCCTGGATGTAGGAGATCGTCTCGTCGAGCGAGAACCCGGCGAGCCGATGATGAACGGGTGCGGCCGGCCTCTGATCGAGATGCTCGAGCATGCTTGCGATCAGATCCTCGTTGCGCGTCACGAGCACGCAATGCACGAGCGGACGATGCCGTAGACGCAGCCGGCACAATGTCTCGATCTCGCGGATCACGGGCAATGCGAAGCGCTCGAGCGCGTCGACGACGATCACCGAGATCCGATCGTGCGCGACCTGATGCTTCAGGAATACTTCAAGAATATTCCTTAACTCACTGAGACTACCGGATACTTCTCCCGGTCCCAGCTCCTGCACGAGCTGAGCGAGCAATGCGTGCGCGTCCGGCAATCCCGGCGTGACCCAGCTGAGCTGAATGTCACCGCGCCGGGCGCCGACGCTGTGCTCGACGAGCGCGGTCTTGCCGACGCCAGCAGGCCCGCTGATGAAGAGCGACTGGAGCCGACCTTCGAAGACCTGTTCGAGCTTGAGCTGCGCATAGCGCATCGACTCGGAGCTGAAGAACGGCCGTGCACCTTCTGGCGCGAACGGATTGGTCTCCAGCTTGTAATGCGGGATCAGCAATGCCCTTCGCTCTGCAGCGGCGCCGCGCTGCATCGATATTGTTCAGAGCTGGTCGGGGCGACTGGATTTGAACCAGCGACCTCTTGCGCCCCATGCAAGTGCGCTACCAGGCTGCGCCACGCCCCGACCGTAAAACAAGTTTAGCGGAAATTGCGCCGCGAAGCTGAATGACGACGCCTGCCGCTAGCGCCGCAACACTTTTAGTATGTCTTCGAGCTCGACTCGAATCTGGCGGATGATCTGCTGGCTTTGCGTCAGGTCCGATCGGGCCTCGTCGCCCGTGAGCTTCTGTCTCGCACCGCCGATCGTGAAGCCTTCCTCGTACAAGAGGCTGCGAATCTGGCGAATGATCAGGACGTCCTGACGTTGGTAATAGCGCCGGTTACCCCGGCGCTTTACCGGCTTGAGCTGCGGGAACTCCTGCTCCCAGTAACGCAACACATGCGGCTTGACCCCGCAGAGCTCGCTGACTTCGCCGATCGTGAAGTAGCGTTTTCCCGGTATCGGCGGGAGCTCGTGGTTATTCCCGGGTTCCAGCATACGCTTCCACGCGCGCCTTCAGCTTCTGCCCCGGCCTAAAAGTCACGACGCGACGGGCGGTTATCGGAATTTCTTCACCCGTTTTCGGGTTCCTGCCCGGGCGCTGGTTCTTGTCGCGCAGATCGAAGTTGCCGAACCCGGAGAGCTTGACCTGCTCCCCCGAAGCCAACGCCGCCCGCAGATCCTCGAAGAACAGATCGACGAGCTCCCGCGCCTCGCGCTTGTTCAAACCGAGTTCGTTGAACAACGACTCGGCCATATCAGCTTTAGTCAGTGCCATGCCTTCCGGTGCCAGCGATTCAAGTTCTTATCCTGGCGCCGAGCTCCCGTTCCAGTCGGGCGACCACGGCGCCAACTGCCTTGTCCGCGTCAGCGTCCGTAAGCGTGCGCGAAACGCCTTGTAAAATCAAGCCTAAGGCCACGCTTTTTCGCCCAGGTTCTAT
>CAZKNH010000167.1:0-7803 GCA_964553875.1 uncultured Gammaproteobacteria bacterium
GTCAACGACAACCTGATGGAGCTGCTCGTGATGGCGGACGCGTGCCAGCGCGCCTCCGCGCACCGCATCACGGCCGTGATTCCGTATCTGGGCTATTCGCGCCAGGACCGGCGCCCCCGCGCCGCGCGCGTCGCGATCACCGCGAAGCTCGTCGCCGACCTGATCGTCGCGTCCGGCATCGACAGGGTGGTCACCGTCGACGTGCACGCGGATCAGATCCAGGGGTTCTTCGACATCCCGGTCGACAACGTTTACGCGTCCCCGGTGCTGCTCGGCGACGTCTGGAAGCAGGAGTACGAGAACATGGTCGTCGTGTCGCCCGACGTCGGCGGCGTCGTGCGCGCACGGGCGCTCGCGAAGCGGCTCGACGACGCGGATCTCGCGATCATCGACAAGCGGCGGCCGCAGCCGAACATGGCCGAGGTCATGAACGTGATCGGCGAGGTCGAAGGCAAGACATGCGTGCTCGTCGACGACATGGTCGACACGGCAGGGACGCTGTGCCAGGCCGCGCGCGTGCTGAAGGAGCGGGGTGCGGTCAAGGTCGTCGCGTACGTCACGCATCCGGTCCTGTCCGGTCCCGCGGTCGAGCGGATCGAGTCGTCGGTCCTCGACGAGCTCGTCGTCACGGACACGATCCCGCTGCGCAAGGAGGCGCGCGCGTGCCGGAAGATCCGGCAGCTGAGCGTCGCCGAGCTCCTCGCCGAGACGATTCGCCGGATCACGGGCGGGGAGTCGGTGAGCTCGCTGTACCTCGACTGACGGGAAAAATGGTGTCAGACACCTTTTTTCGGCCGGAGCGCCCGACATTCCGAGCAGCGCGGTCAAAAAAAGGTGTCTGACACCATTTTTCCCCACGCCATTTTTCCGCCTTTCGCGTTTTCTGCTAAGATGCCCGGCTTCGCTCAGTAGGGTGAACTCCCGTGACTACCGAACTCCAAGCTGAAGTCCGCGATCCCCGTGGCCGCGGCGGCAGCCGCGCGCTGCGCCGTGCCGGCAAGGTGCCCGCCGTGGTCTACGGCGGCGGCAAGGCGCCGCAGGCGATCGCGCTCGATCACAACAGCCTGCTCCGTGAGATGAGCCAGCCGGCCTTCTACACGAGCATCCTGACGGTGAGAATCGGCTCCGAGGCGCAGTCGGTCGTCGTCAAGGAAGTGCAGCGGCACCCGGCCCGGCCGCAGGTCGTGCACCTCGACTTCCAACGGGTCGTCGAGGACCAGCCGATCACGCTGAACGTGCCGATCCACTTCGTCGGCGAAGACGTCGCGAAGGGCGTCAAGGAGCAGGGCGGCATCGTCGAGCATCTTGCGACGGAGCTCGAGATCACCTGTCTGCCGAGGCACCTGCCCGAGTACATCGAAGTGGACATCTCGCAGCTCGAGCTGAACCAGATCCTGCATCTGTCTGACCTGAAGCTCCCCGAAGGGGTCAAGCTCGTCGCGCTCGAGCACAATCAGAACCTGCCGGTCGTGACGATCACGCCGCCGCAGCGCGAAGAGGCCGAAGCGGCCGAAGGCGGCGCCGAGGCGGGCACGGCGGGCGAGTCCTCCTGATCGATCCCGTTCGGCAGCCGCGCACGGGGCCCTGCCCCCGCGCGCGGCGTTTGCCGCGCACGGCCGCTGACGCCGTCAGCCGGGCTCGGAGCCCGTGGACCCGTGCCGAGCCTTTAGACTAGGCGCGAGGGCGCGGTCCCTGTCCAGGATCGAGCGCGGTGCGGCCACGGAACGAGACATGCGGCAACGTCTGGACCTGATCGTGGGGCTCGGGAACCCCGGGCCGAAATACCAGCTCACGCGCCATAACGCGGGCTTCTGGTTCGCGGACCTGCTCGCGCGCGCACACGGCGCGAGCTTCTCTCAGGACAAGAAGCTGCGCGGCGAGACGGCGGAGATCACGATCGCGTCGCACAGGATCAGGCTGCTGAAGCCGCTGACGTACATGAACCTGAGCGGGCAGGCGGTCGCCGCGGCCGTGAGCTACTACAAGATCGAGCCGCAGCACGTCCTCGTCGCGTACGACGAGATCGACCTGCCGCCGGGCCGCGCGAAGCTCAAGTTCGACGGCGGCCATGCGGGCCATAACGGCATCCGCAACATCATCGAGCACATCGGCACGGCGTTCTGGCGCTTGCGGATCGGCGTCGGGCATCCGGGCCCGGGGCGGCGCGACGAGGTCGTGAACTACGTGCTCGAGCGGGCGTCTGCCGACGAGGAGGCGCTGATCATCGAGACGATCACGGACGCGATCGACCTCGTGCCCGTCTTCATCGAGGAAGGCGCCGAGCGCGCGACGAACAGGCTGCACGGCCGTAAACCGGCCGGCGAAAGCAAGGCGGCGGAATAATCCGGCCGCCGAAACCTCTAACGGAACATGGGTATCAAGTGTGGAATCGTCGGCTTGCCGAACGTCGGCAAGTCCACGCTGTTCAACGCGTTGACCGCGGCGGACATCCCTGCGGAGAACTACCCGTTCTGCACGATCGACCCGAACGTCGGCGTCGTCACCGTGCCCGACCCGAAGCTCGACGCGCTCGCCGCGATCGTGAAGCCCGCGAAGGTCGTGCCGACCGTCGTCGAATTCGTCGACATCGCCGGGCTCGTGAAGGGCGCGTCGCAGGGCGAAGGTCTCGGCAACCAGTTTCTCGCTCACATCCGCGAGACCGACGCGATCGCGCATCTCGTCCGCTGCTTCGAGAATGACGACGTCACGCACGTCGCGGGCCGCGTCGATCCGATCGACGACATCGAGACGATCGAGACCGAGCTCATGCTCGCGGACCTCGAAACCGTGCAGAAGAGCCTCGCGCGCGCGGAACGGGCCGCGAAGACGAACGAGAAGTCCGCGGTCGCGCGGCGCAACTCGCTGCAAAAGCTCGCGGCGGCCCTCGAGGCGGGCCGCCCGGTCCGCGAGCTGGAGCTCGACGATGCGGATCGCGAAGTGCTGCGCGACCTGCATCTCTTGACGGCGAAGCCCGTCATGTACATCGCGAACGTCGCGGAGGGTTCGGGGGACGACGATCCGCTCGTCGAGCGCGTGCGCGAGTATGCGGCGTCGAGAGGCGCAGAGGTCGTCGCGATCTCGGCGGCGATCGAGGCCGAGCTCGCGCAGCTGCCGGAGGCGGATCGCAAGGAGTTCCTGAAGGAGCTCGGGCTCGAGGAGCCCGGGTTGAACCGGGTGATCCGGTCGGCGTACCGTCTGCTCGGGCTGAAGACGTTCTATACCGCCGGCCCGAAGGAGGTCCGCGCGTGGACCGTGCGGCGCGACGCCACCGCTTACGATGCGGCCGGCGCGATCCACACGGATTTCCAGAAGGGCTTCATCCGCGCGGAGGTGATCTCGTACGAGAGCTTCATCGCGCGCGGCGGCGAGGCGGGCGCGCGCGAGGCCGGCGAGCTCAGGCTCGAAGGCAAGACGTACGTCGTCCAGGAGGGCGACGTGATTCACTTCAGGTTCAACGTGTGACGGCGGCGCTCAACGTCGACTGGAGGCAGCGAGATGGACGTGTTCGAGAAGCTTCCGCCGATCGTCGTGCTCGTGCTCGGCTTCCTGCTGATCGCGTGGCTCGTGCTCGTGTTCCTCGTGCCGTTCATGATCGAGAGCATTCGCCAGTCGACGCGTAAGACTCACGAAGAGCTCGTCGAGCTGAACACGAAGCTCGATCGGCTGAATTCACTGCTGTCGCAAGGCAGGACCCCGATCCGCGACGCGGAACCGGCCCTCCCCGAGAAACCGGAGCCGCGCGGCCGCCGCGAGCCGACGATCTCCGAGCCTGCCGTGCGGCCGACTGGCTCGCGGAACCGGCGCGAGCCGATCGTCCGCTGATTCGTGTCAGACACATTTTTCGCCAGGTGAGAAATGTGTCTGACTCGATTACGGCAGCTCGATGCCGAGCTCCGCGAGCTGACGCTCGATGATCGCCGCCCAGCCGCGGTTCGCATTCGGATTTGCTGGGCTCGGGTGCAGGATGCCTCCGATCCGGCACGGCTCGCCGGCAAGCGCCGCCCTCGCCCGCTTCTCGGCGAATCCCCCGATGCCGATGACGACTTCGGGCTCGAGCACGCGCACGACGCCGCGGAGCGCGTCGTCGCACATCGCGAAGAGCGCCTGCTGCTCGGCGGCCGGCAGCTTGTCGGGCGGACGGTTGCGTCCGCTTTCCTCGACGAACGCCAACGGACAGTAGTTCGCGACGAAGAAGCGCGCGAAGAAGCGCTCCGGCGTGCCGAAACGGTCCCGCGCCCATCCCCAGAGGCGCGTGCCGCTGACCTCCGGACGGGGACACTGGAACCCGAGCACCGGACGCTTCGGGTGCATGTTGGCCGGCGGATCCACGCGTCCCGTGACGCCGAGCCAGTCGCGCACGAGCGTCACGTCCCCGAACGGGATCCCGGTCTGCACCATGCCGAAAGGCCCGGGATTCATGCCGACGAGCAGCACCTCGCGCGGCGCCGAGCACGCGTACCGCTCGAGGTAGCGCTCGAACGGCTCGCGCGCATACACGAGCGGGTTGTACGTGCACGCGACCGGCGCGCCGAAGCTGAGCGTGCCGACGCGCTTGCCGAGGGTGCGATAGATCGACGCGAGCTCGCGCGCGGGCGAAGCGCTCGGTGATCTCGTTGTCCGTGCCGCCGACGTCACGGGGCGGCAGTATACGCGAAGCGGCCGCTGGTTCCCGGCGTCGACGCCCGCGCGACGCCCGTTCCGCGCCCCCGGGCTCGATGCTAGGCTTCCCGCTCGGGGACCGGGGAATCGCGATGGGGAGGCCGCGATGACGACGATCCGCACGAGACTTCGCGCCGAAGCAGACCCCACGAGCGGCGCCGGACACCGCGCGCGTGCCCGCGCGATCGGGCTGCTGCTCGCGGTTGTCGCCTCGCCCGCGCTCGCGCAGGACGCGCCGTGGGCCGAGGATCCCGCCGTTCAGGAAGTCCTCGAGATGAGACGGCGCGGCATCGACGCGATGACGAGCGGCCGTATCAGCGCCGAGACGGAACGCTATTCGAGCACGTTCGTCGCGAACACGCCGAGCAACCGCGTCGTCCACGGCGACGAGCTCCTCGCGCTCTTCGAGGCCGGCAACCTGCGCTACGAAAGCGTCGAGCAGCACATCGAGTACGCCGGATCGCACGGCCCGGACATCGTCGTGCTGATGGGCGAGGAAATCGTCGTGCCGGGCGAAGGGATGGCGGACGCGGGCCGCCGCGTCCGGCGCCGGTTCACGGACGTGTTCCGCAAGGAGAACGGCGAATGGCGGCACGACCTGCGCCATTCGCACGTCATCACGGTCGAGTGATCTGAGCCCCGCCTCGGCGATCCAACCGTTGCCTCGGGACGGCAACGGTCCGCGTTTGACCGGCGCTCTGTCTGCTGCTTAGATGAGACGGTCCCGAACCCGGTACGCGCTGCCCGGGAGCCCGCTTCCCGATGACGCGGTCACGCTCGCTGTCGCTGTCGTTGGCGCTGCACGGCGCCGTCCTGCTCGGCCTCGCATGGGTCGGCTTCGGACCGCCGCCCGACGAGACGCCGGCGGGCATCACGGTCGTCTGGCTCGACACCGGGTTACCCGACCTCGCAGCGGCAAGCCGCGGCGACGCCGGAATGGCGGAAGACGGCAAGCCGGACTCGGACGCCGAGCCGCTGCCCGATCCGCTCGTTGCGGCCGACGCCGAGGACCAGCCTGCCCCGCCGCACCCCGATGCCCGCGACCCGGTCTCGGGCGCCGACCGCCCGGCGCCTCCGCCTACCGAGTCCGCGGACGACGAGCTCGGGCAGCGTGCGGCCCGGGCGCCGCCCGCGCCGGGCGAGGAGCGCCCCGAGCCGTCCCGCGCCGCGGAACCGCTGCAGGCGTCGGCTCGCGCTTCCTCGGAAACGTCTGCTCCGCCTCGGGACGCCTCGGCGGAAACGCCGCCCGAGCCTCTCGACGCTTCCGCCGCAACGCATCGCATGTCCGCGGAACCACCGGCCGAGCCCGTTCCGCCGACCGAGCAAGCGATGCTGCTCGCCGAGCTCATGGATCTCGTTAACCGCTCGCGCGATCTGCCGTCCCGGCCGAGCATCGCGTGGTCACGCAAGGGACAGGAGTACCGGGCGGAGCTGAAGCGCGTCATTTCGGCCGGCGCGACCGGAATCGACGAGGCGGTGATCGAGGTCACGACCGAACGCGACGGACGCCAGGTCTCGACCGAGCTCCGCATGAAGCGCCTCGCATTCTCGCACTACGCCCAGTTCATCGACCGCTGGGATCCGAACGTCCAGATTCACGACGACGAGATCGACGGCCGCTTCCATTCGAACAGCGACATCGTGATCGCGAACAGCGGCGGGATTCAGCCGGTCTTCCGCGGCAAGGTCACGACGACCGGCAACATCGATACGAGCCGGTCCGATCGCCGCGTGCGGCGGCATCAGGTGTTCCTCGGCGGCGTCGAAACGCGCACCCCAAGGATCGCGCTGCCGCGGCGGTTCGCGCCGCTCGAAGCGCTCGCGGCCGACGCGGGTAATGTCGTCGCGCTCGAGCGGGACAGCCGGATCACGTTCTTCGCGGACGGCACGTACGAGATCGAGCCGGTCGGCGGCAGACGGTGCGGCGGCCCCGGCGGCACGCGGCTCCGCGCCGCGCTCGGCGCATCGCCGACGTACTTCGTGGCCGCGGAGAAGTGCACCGTCGCGGTCAAAGGCACCGTGAACGGCAAGGTGCTCGTCTACTCGCCGGTCGAGATCGTGATCGAAGGCGATCTCGTCTACGCCGACGATCCGAGGCGCAAGGCGCAATCGGACGACTATCTCGGCCTCGTCTCCGACGGCACGGTCGAGGTCGCGGATCCCGACGTCACGGGCCCCGGCGACCTGACCGTGCAGGCGGCGATCTACGCGAAGCGTCTGTTCGCCGTGCGCCGCTACTCGCGCGGAGGCCGCGCGACGCTGACCCTCTACGGCAGCCTCACCGCCGGTTCGTTGACGGCGACCGAGCCGCGTTACCGGACGAAGCTCGAGTTCGACCCGCGGCTCGAGCACGCGCGCCCGCCGAGCTTCCCGATGACGGATCGATACGAGCTCGCATCGTGGGACGGTATGTGGCGACCGGTGGGCGAGCAGGGACGTCGGGAACGGCTGTGATCCGCGGCGGCCACCGCTGCGCCGATGACCGCGGTCCGCTGCAACGCCGACCGCGGTCTGCCCGCATCAACGCGCCGGCCGTCGGTTCTCGAGCTCCGTGAGAAGTGCCTGCGCGCTCGCATCGCTCGGCGAGACCGCGAGCGCGCTCCGCGTGTAACGGAGCGCCGACTCGATGTCGCCGGCATCGCGATGGAGCGTCGCGAGCGCGAATAGCGCCGGCAGGTACCCCGGAAACCTTCGGCTCGTCGCGTCGAGCTGCTCGATCGCCCGCTCCCGGTCGCCCGCGGACACGAGCGCGAGGCCGACCGCATAACCGTAGAGCGGTTCCCCGGGCTCGAGCGCCGCGGCGCGCTCGAGCGCCGCGATCGCGTCGTCGATCCGCGCGGAGCGGGCGAGCGACAGGCCGAGTGCATAGTGGAGCGCGGCGGCGTCCGGGTTCGCGTCGAGACCTGCGCGCAGCACGGCCTCCGCGTCCGCCTCGCGGCCGAGCGACCTGTAGAGGTCGGCGAGGTTCGCGTACGCGGGCGCGAACGTGGGCTCGCGCTCGATCACGCGCCGATACGCGGCCTCGGCGTCGCGCAGGTTGCCGAGCGCCGCGTCGAGTGCTGCGACGTTGAACGCGCCTTCCGCGGTGTCCGCGTTGAAGCGCTGCACGGCGACGTACTCGTTCAGCGCCGCATCGAGATCGGC
>CAZKNH010000168.1:0-1549 GCA_964553875.1 uncultured Gammaproteobacteria bacterium
CGAGATCACGGCCGAGATGTTGCGCTCGCTCGCACCCTGCGCGATCGCGATCACGTTGATGCCGGAGTTCCCGAGCGTGCGGAAGAAACGGCCCGCCGTGCCGGGCGCGCCGGCCATGCCGTCGCCGACGACCGCCAGGATGCCGCAGCCGCGCGTGACGCCGACGCGCTGCACCTGCCCCTGCTCGAGCTCGATGGAGAACGCGCGCTCGACGACCTTGCGGACGCGATCCGCTGAGCTCTCCGGCACCGCGAAGCAGATCGAGTGCTCGGAGCTGCCCTGCGAAATCAGCATCACCGAGACGCCCGCGTCGCGCAGCGCGCCGAACAGGCGATCGGCCGTGCCCGGCACGCCGATCATCCCCGCACCCTCGAGGTTGATCAGCGCGACGCCGTCGACGCCGCTGATACCCTTCACGGCGCCGTTGTTCTCGCCGCTTCTCGCCGCGATCAGCGTGCCCGGATGCTCGCGGTTGAACGTGTTGCGGATCCGGATCGGAATGCCGTGCGCGACGGCGGGCGCCATCGTCTGCGGATGGATCACCTTCGCGCCGAAGTACGCGAGCTCCATGGCCTCGTTGTACGAGATCCGCGGAATCACCGTCGCCTCGGGCACGCGGCGCGGATCGCCGCTCATGACGCCGTCGACGTCCGTCCAGATGATGACCTCGTTTGCGCCGAGCAACGCGCCGAAAATCGACGCGGAGTAATCGCTGCCGTTGCGCCCGAGCGTCGTCGGCAGCCCCTCGCGGTCCGATGCAATGAAACCCGTGATCACCGCGATGCCGCTGAAGCTCTCGGGCAGGATCTCGGCGAGCTTCGGGCGGGTCTCGTCCCAGACGACGATCGGCCCCATCTCGCCGGTATCGATCACGAGCACCTTGCGCGCATCGACGAACACGACCTGGCGCGTGTCGCCGAGCCGCCGGGCGAGCGTCGCGGCCAAAAGGCGCGCGGACCAGAGCTCGCCCATTCCGCCGACGAGCGCGCGGCTTCGCGGCGACGCGGCACCGACGAGCGAGAGCGCCTTCAGGACGCTCCCGATGTCCGCGAGATCCTGCGCGAAGGCGGCGAGCACGGGCTCCGCCCGCTCGGCGTCGAGCAGCGCACCGACGGTCGACGTGTAGCGCGCCTCGATCTCCGCGAGCGTGTCGGCGTACGGCTCGCGTGCCACGGCGCGGTCGATCAGCCCGAGGAGCTGGTCCGTCATGCCGCGCATCGCGGAAACGACGACCGCGCAATTGCCCTCGTTCGTCTCGGTCACGATGCTCGCGACGATGTCGAAGCAGCGTGCATCCGCGACGCTCGTGCCTCCGAATTTGTGGACGGTCCAGGCCATCGGAACAACCTTCGATTCGAGCGGCGGCCGGGGCGGCCTGCCGCGAGGTACAGCAGGGCGGCGAGGATAGCAGAACGGGCGGCGGAAGCGAGTGCGATGGCTGCGGATTGCAGCGAGTTGGAGTGCGGCAGCTTCGTTTGGGTGGTCGGGCGCTGCGTCAGCGGCCCTTCGTGGGGGCACCGCGAAGCGCGCGCAGCACCGCTTTGTTCCG
>CAZKNH010000168.1:1649-7772 GCA_964553875.1 uncultured Gammaproteobacteria bacterium
GTCAGCGGCCCTTCGTGGGGGCACCGCGAAGCGCGCGCAGCACCGCTTTGTTCCGGGCGATCGGGCGGCTGCCGGAGAGCACCGCTTCGTTCCGGGCGGTCGGGCGGTGTGTCGGAGGCTCGTCCTGGGGATCGTGTGCGCCAGGGACGGCGCACACGAAGCCTACAGGGACGTACTCGCGGCGGTCCCCAGGACGAGCCTCCGACACACCGCCCGACCGCTTACGCGCCGACGTCTCGTCCTCACCCTTTCCCGCGACGCCAACTCTTCACCCCTTCGCCGCCGCGATCTCGCGCCGCATCGCGGCGATCGTGCCGGCGTAGTCGGAGCTCCCGAAAATCGCCGAGCCCGCGACGAAAATATCCGCACCCGCGCGCGCGACGCGGCCGATGTTATCGACCTTGATGCCGCCGTCGACCTCGAGCCGGATCGGGAGGCCCGCGCGGTCGATCAGCTCGCGAGTCGCCTCGAGCTTGCGGATCGTCGATTCGATGAACGCCTGGCCGCCGAAGCCCGGGTTGACAGACATCAAGAGCACGAAATCGAGCTTCTCGAGCACGTAGTCGAGCCACGCGAGCGGTGTCGCGGGATTCAGCACGAGACCCGCCTTGCAGCCGTGCTCGCGGATCAGCGACAACGAGCGGTCGACGTGCTCCGTCGCCTCCGGGTGAATGCTGATCATCGTCGCGCCCGCGGCCGCGAAATCCGGGATGATCCGGTCGACGGGCTTCACCATCAGGTGCACGTCGATCGGCGCGGTGACGCCGTAGCGGCGCAGCGCCTCGCAGACGAGCGGCCCGATGGTCAGATTCGGCACGTAATGGTTGTCCATCACGTCGAAGTGGATCAGGTCCGCGCCGGCCGCGAGCACCGCGTCGACCTCCTCGCCGAGGCGTGCGAAATCCGCGGAGAGGATCGAAGGCGCAATCAGCGGCTTGTCAATTGCGAGCACGTTCATCGTCTCGAGCCTTGTGGCGGCGTCGGCGGGTCAGCCGATTATTTCACGATCGTTTCGACGGCGCAGAGCTCCGGCGCCAGGTGTCGGGCTACGAGCGCCCCTCCGCCTCGTCCTGCACCGCGAGCTCGGCCGCCGCCGGTCGCGCGTCGAGCACGAGCGTGAGCGGCAGCGCCGCGACGAGCACGGCCGCGAGCGGCCACAGCGCCGACGCATAGCCTCCGCTCTGCGAACCGGCGGACTCGGCGAGCCCGCCGATCGTCGCCGCACCCAGGAGCTGACCGGTGCCGAGGCATAGCGTCAGGAGGCCCTGGCCGGCGCCGCGCCGCGCTTCGCCCGCCTCCTTCAGCATCACGTAGCGGAGCGGCGCGCCGAGCAGCGCCGATAGACCGAGGCCGACGAGCCCGGCCGCCATGTAGAACTTCGCGACGTGGAGGTGCCCGACGCCGAGCAGCGCGAGCCCGACGGCCGTCGCGGCGACCCCGGCCTGGATCACGGGGCGGGGCCCGACCCGATCGAGCAGCTGGCCGGCCGCCGGCGCCCCGACGATCAGCGCGAGCACGAGCGGAATCATCATGAAGCTCGCGGTCGCCGGATCGACGCCGAATGCGTCGACCGCGAGCGCGGGCAGGAACACCATGCCTGCTTCGACGAGCCCCGCCGCGACCGCGATCAACGCGACCGCGCGGAGCCGCGCGCCGCGGAAAAGCGCCGTCGGCAGCACTGGATCGGATGCGCGCCGCTCGATCGCGACGAAAAGAGGCACGGCCGCGAGCGCGAGCACGAGGAACGGCCACACGTCGGGCGATGCGAGGGCTTCCGGAAGCCGCTGCGCGTCCAGCCGGTTCAGGCCGAAAGCGCCGGCGGCGAGGACGAGCGCCAGCACCGCGGCGCCGGCGGCATCGAAGCGCCCCGACGCACGCGTCGCGCCGCGCGGCAAGACGACGTAGCTCGCGACGATGACACCAAGCGCGACCGGCACGTTGATCAGGAAGAGCCACGGCCAACCGAAGCGCAGCAGGAGCCCGCCGAGCAGCGGCCCGATCAGGAACGCGACACCGAACACCGCGCCGATCACGCCGAGCGCACGTCCGCGCCGCTCGACGGGCAGCGTGTCGGCGACGACGGCGCTCGCGACGGGGAAAATGCCGCCCGCGCCGAAGGCCTGGACGGCGCGCCCCGCGAGCAGCACGTCGAACGTCGGCGCCGCGGCGACGATCACCGAGCCCGCGGCGAACGTCGCGACGCTCGCAACGTAGAGCCGCCGGCGCCCGTACCTGTCGGACCACTTCGCGATCAGCGGCGCGCCGACGAGGTTGAAGAGAATGTAGATCGAGAACACCCACGACAGCGCGCGATCGCCCACGCCAAAGTCCTCCCGCAACGCGGGCAGCGCAGGGCCGACGATCGCGATGTCGAGCGCGGCCGCGAGCACGCCGGCGAACAGCACGGCGAGCACGGATGCGGACCGCGTCGGCACGCGTGGACGATTCGAGAGTCGATCGAGCATGAAAGGCACGGAGTATACGGGTTGCGCTCGACCGTAGCCGGCGAAAAAGCGTCCGACACGCGTTCGGCCGAAACGACGCGGCCCTGCGCTCGATGCCGCGCAGGCTCAGCTGACGGCGAGGATCAGCCCTTTGAGGTACTCGGCCTCCGGAAACTCGAGCGCGACGGGGTGATCGGGCGGCTGCGTGAGGCGCTCGAGGATCTGCACGTCCCTCCCCGAGTCGACCGCGGCGCCGGCGACGATCTTCTGAAAGAGTGCCGCGTCGACATGCCCGGAGCACGAGAACGTCGCGAGGATCCCGCCGGGCGCCACGAGCTTGAGCGCGAGCAGGTTCACGTCCTTGTAGCCGCGTGCGCCGGCGTGGATCTGCTCCGCCGAATGAACGAACTTCGGTGGATCGAGCACGACGAGATCGTAGCGCTCGCGGCGCGCGACCATTACGCGCAGTTCCTCGAACACGTCGCCCTCGACGACGCGGACGTCGGATAGCCCATTCGCGGCCGCATCGGCCGCCGCCTGCTCGAGCGCGTCCTTCGAGCTCTCGACGAGGGTCGCCTCGCGCGCGCCGGCCGCGAGCGCGGTCAACGCGAATCCGCCGGTATACGCGAACGCGTCGAGCACGCGCGCGCCCTTCGCGTAACGCGCGACGCGATCCGCGTTGTCCTGCTGATCGAGGTAGGCGCCGGTTTTCTGCCCGCGGCCGATCGCGACGCGGCGAACGATACGCCCGGAGCGGTACTCGACCGGCTCGCCGGGCTCGTCCCCCAAGAGCGTGCCGCGGCGCGATCCGAGCCCCTCCTTGCGTCGTGCCGCGCCTTCCGACCGCTCGTGGATGCCGCGCGGCGAAAGCAGGTCGCCGAGCGCGGCAACGATCTCGTCGCGCCAGCGCTCGGCGCCGGCGGACAGGAACTGGCAGACGAGATGGTTCGCGTAGCGATCGACGATCAGCCCCGGCAGCCGGTCCGATTCGGAAAATACGAGCCGGCACGCGCCGTCCGGCGCGAGACGGCCGAGTCGACGCCGCAGCGCGATCGCGTGCTCGAGCCGCGTCCGGATGAGCGTCGCGTCGACGCGCTCGGCGGGATCGAAGCTCATCACGCGCGCGCGGATTTGCGACGACGGCGAATAGGCGGCGCGCGCGAGAAACGCACCGCTCGCGTCGACGACGTCGACCGTGTCGCCGGCCGCGGGCGCGCCCTCGACGGCGTCGACGGCTCCGGAGAAGATCCACGGGTGGCGGCGGCGCAGCGACTTCTCGCGCCCGGCCCTGATCACGATTCGCGGCGTCATCGTCGTGTTCGCGTCCTGGTCGTGTCCGCTCCCGCTCGGTGAGCGGGCCCGGCATTCTACCCTGCTCGAACGCGCGCTACCGGGCGGGCGCAGGCGCCGCATGCGCGGTTTCCTTCGGGTAGAGGCCATGCGACACTCGATCGACGCTTGAGTTCGATGATGCTTCGGTGCCGCACTCGACCGCACAACGAGTCTCGCTGATCGGCGCGCCGACCGACGTCGGCGCCGGGCGCCGCGGCGCGTCGATGGGGCCGGAGGCGCTCAGGGTTGCGGGGCTCAAGCCCGCGCTCGAGCGCCTGAACCGCACTGTGATCGACCGGGGCAACGTCACGGGCCCCATCAATCCCGAACGTCCGCGCGTAGGCGGCTACCGCCACCTTGCCGAGGTCACCGCGTGGTGCACGGCCGTGCGCGACGCCGTCTACGCCGCGCTCGCGGACGGCGACTTCCCGATCCTGATGGGCGGCGACCACAGTCTCGCGATCGGCTCGATCGCCGCGGTCGCACGCTTCTGCGCCGAGCGCGAGACCGTGCCGACCGTGCTCTGGCTCGATGCGCACGCCGACTTCAACGACGCGGCGTCCTCGCCGACCGGGAACCTCCACGGGATGCCCGTAGGAATACTGACCGGGATCGGTCCCCCCGAGCTCGTGCGGCTCGGTCCGGCCGTGCCGATCATTCCGCCGGACCGGGTCGTGCAAATCGGCGTCCGTTCCGTCGACCAGATCGAGAAAGAGCTCGTCGTCGGCAGCGGCATCATCGTCTACGACATGCGCACGATCGACGAGATCACGATGCGCGAGGCCGTCGAGCGCGCGCTCGAATACCTCGCGAAGCGCGGAGGACATCTGCACGTCTCGTTCGACGTCGACTTCGTCGACCCGAGCATCGCGCCCGGCGTGCCGACGACGGTGCCCGGCGGGCCTACCTATCGAGAGGCCCAACTTTGCATGGAAATGATTCATGATTCAGGCCTCATGAAGTCGCTGGACATCATGGAGCTCAATCCGGCCTTCGACGACCGCAACAGAACGGCCGAGCTCGCGGTCGAGCTCGTCGAGAGCCTGTTCGGTCAGCAGATCCTCGCCCGGAGGGGCGGAGCCGAGACGAAATACACGCTGTGAGACGAACGGATCAGGTCATCGCGCAGACCGAGAGGGTCAGCGCGCGCAACTATGCGCCTTTGCCCGTGGTCATCACACGGGCCGAGGGCGTGTTCGCGTGGGATATCGAGGGGCGCAAGTATCTCGACTGCATCAGCGCCTACTCTTCGCTGAACCAGGGACACCGCCACCCGCGCATCCTGCAGGCGCTGCTCGCGCAGGCGGGCCGTCTGACGTTGACGTCGCGTGCGGTGCATAACGACCGCCTGGGTCCGTTCCTCGAGAAGCTCTGCAACGCGGCCCAGATGGACATGGCACTGCCGATGAACACGGGCGCCGAGGCCGTCGAGACGGCGATCAAGCTGGCCCGCAAGTGGGGCTACCGCGTGAAGGGCGTGCCGCGGGACGAGGCCGAGATCATCGTCTGTCGCAACAACTTCCACGGACGCACGACGACGATCGTCGGCTTCTCCAGCGAGCCGCAGTATCGCGAGGATTTCGGCCCGTTCACGCCGGGCTTCAAGCTGATCGACTTCGGCAACGCGGCCGCGCTCGCCGAAGCGATCGGCCCGAACACGGTCGCGTTCATGCTCGAGCCGATCCAGGCCGAGGCCGGGATCATCGTGCCGCCGCCGGGCTACCTGACCGAAGTGCGCGAGATATGCCGCAAGCACAACGTGCTGATGGTCCTCGACGAGATCCAAACCGGGCTCGGCCGCACTGGGAAGCTGTTCGACTATCAGCACGAGCCGGACGCGAAGCCGGACATGCTCGTCGTCGGCAAAGCGCTCGGCGGCGGCGTCTATCCCGTCTCGGCCGTGCTCGCGTCGACCGAGGTCATGGGCCTTCTCCGCCCGGGCGATCACGGCAGCACGTTCGGCGGCAATCCGCTCGCCGCCGCAGTCGGCGAGGCGGCGCTCGAGGTCGTCATCGACTCGCGGCTCCCCGCGCGAGCCGCGGAGCTCGGCGCGTACCTGTTCGACCGGCTTGCGACGCTCCGCTCGCCGCACGTGACATCGATCCGCGGGCGGGGGCTCCTCGTCGGCATCGAGATCGCACGCGAATCGGGCACCGCGCGGCAGTTTTCGGAGCGGCTGCTCGAGCGCGGCGTGCTGTGCAAAGACACGCACGAGCAGGTGATCCGTCTCGCGCCGCCGCTGATCGTGCAGAGGGAGCAGCTCGACTGGCTCGTCGAGCAGCTCAAATTCGTGTTCCGCTGAAATTGGGGTCAGACCCCATTTTTCCCGTGAAATTGGGTCAGACCC
>CAZKNH010000169.1:0-7685 GCA_964553875.1 uncultured Gammaproteobacteria bacterium
TCGAGGGCCTGATCCCACGGCACGTTCTGCAGCCGCAACGTGACGTTGCCCTGCACCGTGTCGCTGACGACGATGTTGATTCCGCTCGTCTCGGCGAGGAGCTGCAGGACCGCACGGGTCTCGATGTCCTGGAAGTTCAGCGTCAGACGCTCGCCGACGTATTCCTTGTTCGCGTCGAAGACGCCCGGCGGCGACTCTTCCTCGACGGGCGGCTTGAGCTCCAACGTGAAGACGTTATCCGACTGATACGCGATCTGCTCGTACGGCGACGACGCCGACACGACGAGGCGCGCGTGCCGATCGTTGCGCACCGCATCGATCATCGCGACCGGCGTCGCGAAGTCGGTCACGTCGAGGCGCCGCATCAGATCCGCCGGGAGCGCCGTGTCGCGGAACTCGACGACGATGCGCCCGCCCTCCTCGCGGACGTCGACGGTCGTACGCGGATCGGTGAGCTGCACGACCACCTGGCCCGCACCATCCGGGCCGCGGCGGAAGTCGATGTTGTCGATCGAGCGCGGGCCGGAGGCCGCGGCGCTCCTCGGCAGCACGCCCATCGCGGTGCTCGCGGGCTGCCCGGCGAAGGTCGCCGCTTGGGTGACGGAGGCGCTCTGGCCCAGCACGACGTAGACGGTATTGCCGTCGACGCGCGTGTCGTACGGAACCATCGCGTTCAAGTTCAGCACGACCCGCGTGCGGCCGTTCGATTCGGCGGTCTGGATGTTGCGCAGCGGGCCGAGATTCACGTCCTGCCTGCGCGAGGTCGCCAGCGACGTGTCCGGCAGATCGATCGCGATGCGGGCGGGATCGTCGATCGTGAAGCTGGTCGGCTGCGGTGCGGGGCCGTCCGTCTGGAGCCGGAGCTCGAGCCGCTGGCCCGTCAGAGGCTGGACGTCGATCGCGCGAAGCGACCGGCCTTCACCCTGCGCCGCCGCGGTCCCGGCGACCATCAGCGCGGCGGCCGCCCATGCGAGCCGCGCGATGCCTCTTCGGACCGCACCGAAGACCCATCCCTGTCGAACACCTGCTGGCATACACATAAGGTTCACTCCCACAAAACCGTTGCGGCGCGTCAGTCTCTGAGCGAGATGGCCGCCGGACGCTCCAGATATCCCCCGAGCCCGTCTGGAATGATTTCGACTAGGGCGATCTGGTTCTCGGTGATCGACAGGATCCGCCCATAGTTCTGACCCATGTGGTTGCCCACCCGAACGCGGTGGATCAACCCGTCGCTGTCCTGCACCAAGCCGAACCGTGTGCCGCCCTGCTCGAGCGTTCCGACCATGCGCAGCGTGTCGAGCGAGAAGCGCTCGAGAAACTCGCGCGGCCGGTTCGGATCCGGGCCCGGAACGGCATTCGGATTGCTGGCGCGCTGCGTCGGCTGATCGGGCATGAACGGACTGCGCCGGTTGCCGGGCTCGTACACGAAAGTCGGCGCCGGCCGGATCTGCGGCAGCGGCTCGATGCGCCCTCCGGGCCGCGCTTTCATTTGATCGATCCAGGCGCGCAGGTCGTCATTGCCGCCCGAGCATCCCGCGAGGCCGATGACCGCGGCCGCGCAGATCAGCAGTCTGTTGAAGGCGACGCGTTGCATCGACATCATCCCGCCGAATCCTCTTCCAGATACCGATACGTCTTCGCCGTGACATCGAGCGTCAGCTCGTCGAACGTATTCTGCGACGCCCGCGTGATCGTGATGTCGTGCAACGTCACGATTCTGGGCAAAGCCGCGATGCCGGAGACGAAATTCCCGAGCTCGTGATAACTGCCGGTCAGCCGGATCTTGATCGGCAGCTCGGCATAGAAGTCCCTCTGGATCTCGCCGAGGGGCTGGAATAGCTTCTCCTCGAGACCCGCGCCGAGCCCCGTCTGGGAGATATCGACCAGCAGGCTCGGCACCTCCGTCTTGCCCGGAAGCTGCCGGAGCATCGTGCCGAACGAGCGCTCGATCTCGGCGAGCTGCTCCTTGTAGGCGTCGAAGTTGGCGGCCTTGCGCTGCTTCTCGTCGAACGTCGCGCGAAGCTCCTGCTCCTCGAGCTTCGCTCGCTCGAGGACGGGCAGCTCGGCCTTGACGACGAACTGCCAGATACCGAATCCGACGACGAGCGCGAACGTGATCACGACCGCGCCGATCCGGAACGGCAGCGGCCAGCGGCCGGGGTCGTTCGCGTCGAGGGATCGAAGTTGCTCGAAGAAGTTCATGGCGCCTCCTCGAGATGCTCGGCCATCGGAACCTGCTGTGCGTACAAGGTGAAGCGGGAGTTGCGGCCGGGGCCCGCGTCACGCGTCTCGATGACGTCGAGCGCCGGATCCCGCAGCCAATCGGAGTCGTCGATGTTGCGCATGAATGCGGAGACCCGCGTGCTCGACTGCGCCTCGCCCTTGATCTCGATGCGCTGGCCCGTCTGCCGGACTTCCGTCAGGTACACGCCCTCGGGCAACGTCGCGACGAGCTCGTCGAAGAGATGCACGACCTCGGGGCGGGAGCGCTGGAGCTGATCGATGATCTCCATGCGCGCGAGGAGCCTGTTCTTCTGGGTCTCGAGGCTCGAGATCTCGGCGATCTGACGATCGAGCACCGCGATCTCGGAGCGCAGGATCTGGTTACGCTCGTTCTGGTGCGAGATCCAGCCCTGCACGGTCAGCTTCGACAGGTAGACGACGCCGGCACCGACGATGATGGCGCCGAGCATCGCCGTCATGAACTCTTTCTTGCGCTTCTGGCGCAGCTCCTCGCGCCACGGGAGAAGGTTGATTTTCGGCATTAGTCGAAGCTCCGTAGTGCGAGACCGCAGGCGGTCAACAGCGCCGTCGCGTCTTTCTCGACGCCTTGCGAGCGGGCGCGCGAGGACAGCTTCATCTGCCCAAGCGGATCGCCGATCTCGGTCGGGATGCCGACGCGGCTGCCGATGACGTCCGCGACGCCCGGGATGTTCGCGCATCCGCCGCAGACGAGGATTTGATCAGGCTGCTCGCGTCCGCTGCCGGACGCGAGGAAAAACTGCAGAGAGCGGCTGACTTGCTGCGACATGTCGTCGATGAAGCCGTCGAGCACCTCGGAATGGTAGTTGCTCGGCAGTCCCCCCTCCTTCTTCGCGCGTCCGGCGTCCTCCATGCTGAGGCCGTACGTGCGCATGATCTCCTCGGTCAGGAGCTGCCCGCCGAACGCAAAGTCCCGCGTGTAGATCACCTTGAGATCTTTCAGCACGCTGAACGTCGTCGTGCTCGCGCCGAAGTCGACGATCGCGATGTACTTGTCGGCGCCGCCGTCCGGCATCTGGTGCGTCAGGAGCTGGCAAGCGTTCTCGACGGCGAACGCCTCGACGTCGACGACGCGGGCGACGAGACCGGCGGCTTCGACCGCGGCTTGCCGCTGCTCGACGTTCTCGGTGCGGGTCGCGACGAGCAGCACGTCGAGCATGTCGGGGTCCCGTTCGCTTTCGCCGATGACCTCGAAGTCGAAGCTCACCTCCTCCATCGGGAACGGGATGAACTGGTCCGCCTGGAGCGCGACCTGGCCTTCGAGCTCCGTCTCGTTCAAATTCTTCGGGAGTTGGATGATCTTGGTGATGGCGGCGTCGCCGCTGATCGCGACGGCCGCCTCTCGCGTCTTCGTGCCGGAGCGCTTGACCGCGCGTCGCACCGCTTCGCCGACTGCTTCGGCGTCGACGATCGCCTTGTCGTTGATCGAGTTCGGCGGGGTCGGCTCGGCGGCGTACGATTCGACTCGGTAACCGCGGCCGTTCTGGACGAGCTCGATGAGCTTCACCGAGGACGTCGTGATGTCAAGCCCCAGCAACGTCTTGTTTTTGCGCCTCGACAACACAAAATTTCCTTTCCAACGCAACAGGTTGGGTTAGAATCCTATTGAGCGCTCAGAGCTAGCCGATTTAACTCTATCCCACAACTCGGCGATAGCGCGTGATACGCATCACGAATACGGGGACTGGCGTATGCTCCCTCCCTTCGGGGCGCTCAGGCTCGACGCCGGCGCAGCGCCGCCACGTCGGTCGGCAGGCGTTACGTACGGATCTACGAGGCGAGTTCGTCATGCACGACTGGCGAAGCGGCAACGAGATCGGGAAAGCGGTTGTTCCCCTGCGTCGGCAGCCCCGCTATCCTAGGCTTCGCGGCCCTGAATCCGCCCTCAGATCGATGGTTTCGCGTTCCCACCCTTCGGTAGGTTTGCCCATCGGCCGCGACTATGCACAAAGGCCATGGGCATGGCAAGGGCGCACACAGCACATTCGGCGATGAAATCTATCTTGCGGTGGCTGTTAGCTTTTTTCGCCGTCGGGGCCGGTTTTTCGGCGGCCGTCGCGGCGCTCTTCATCGGCGCGTATTACTACGTCGAGCCGAGCTTGCCGAACACGGAAGAGTTGCGCGAAGTGAAGTTCCAGATCCCGCTGCGCGTGTACTCGCGCGACGGGCGCCTGATCCAGCAGTTCGGCTCGCCGAGGACCCCCGTCAGGTACGAGCAGATCCCGCAGGTTCTGATCGATGCGCTGATCGCGGCAGAGGACGACCGCTTCTTCGAGCATCCCGGCGTCGATCCCGTCGCGGTCCTGAAGGCGATCGTGAACTACATCAGGGTGGCCGGTAACGAAAGGGTGCCGGGCGGCAGCACGATCACGCAGCAGGTCGCCGGTCACTACTTCCTCGATCGGCGGGACTATTCTCCGATTCGTAAGTTTCGGGAGCAGATCCTGGCGCTCCGCATCGAGCGGGAGTTCACGAAGGAGGAGATTCTCGAGCTCTTCTTCAACACCTTCTTCTTCGGGCAGAACTCGTACGGTGTCGCGGCTGCGGCCCAGACGTACTTCGGCAAGGAGCTGAGCGAGCTGACGCTGTCCGACGCGGCGATCCTCGCCGGCATCCCGCAGGGCCCGTCGATTCACAACCCGATCTACAGCCCCGAGAACGCGGCGAATCGGCGCGCGTACGTGCTCCGCCGGATGCGCGAGCTCGACATGATCGACGAGCACGAATACCGGGCAGCGATGGAGACGCCGATCACCCGCGAGCGGCACGGCCTCGAGATCGAGCTGAACGCTCCGTACGTCGCCGAGATGGCTCGCCTCGAGATGATTCGGCGCTTCGGGCAGACGGCGGCGCTCACCGCGGGCTTGAAGGTGACGACGACGCTCGATAGCCGGCTGCAGACGGCGGCGCAGGAGGCCGTGCGCAACGGCATCATCGCGTACGACGAGCGGCACGGCTACCGCGGACCGGTCGCACGGCTCGAGCTGCCGGCAGACGTCGATCCCGCCGAGGCCGTCGCCGCCCTCGACGAGCAGGCGCTTCGCGACGCGCTCGCGGACTATGCGCCGCTCGCCGGTTTCGAGGCGGGCATCGTGCGACGCGTCGGCGAAAGCGAAGCGGAAGTCTTCCTGCCTTCGAGCGGATTCGAGACGATCGATCTCGGCGCGGTCGAGTGGGCGGCGCGGTACATCGACGATGACCGGAAGGGGCCCGCTCCGAAGGCGGTCTCGGACGTCCTCGCGCCCGGCGACATCGTGCGTTTCAAGCGGCTCGAGGACGGCACGCTGCGTCTCGCTCAGGTGCCGGAGGTTCAGGGGGCGCTCGTCGCGATCAATCCGATGGACGGCGCGATCGCCGCGCTCGCCGGGGGCTTCGACTATTACCTCGACAAGTACAACCGCGCCGTGCAGGCGAAGCGCCAGCCGGGCTCGTCGATGAAGCCGTTCATCTATTCCGCTGCGCTCGAGCACGGCTACACCGTGGCGTCGATCGTCAACGACGCGCCGCTCGCGGTCGAGGACGCGGAGTACATCTGGAAGCCCCGGAACTACACCGGTCGAACGTACGGCCCGGTCAGTCTGCGGTTCGCGCTGCAGCGCTCGCTGAACCTCGCGACGCTCAGGGTGATCCGCGACGTCGGCGTGCTGAACACCGTGCGGCACCTGCAGCGCTTCGGCTTCGACGACCTCGCGCTGCCGGCGAATGCGACCCTTGCGCTCGGCACGGGCAGCATCTCACCGCTCGATCTCGCTGCAGGCTATGCCGTCTTCGCGAACGGCGGCTTCAGGATCGAGCCCTATTACATCGATCGAATCGAAGACTCGACCGGGGACGTGCTGTACGTCGCCGAGCCCGCGATCGCGTGTGCCGACTGCGACGACGCGGACGCGGACCGAACCGACGCCGAAATCCTCGCGTCCGTCCACGATGTCGCGGATCTTTATCCGTCGATCCGCAAGGCGCCTCGCGCGATCACGCCGCAGAACGCGTATCTGATCTCGGACATGCTGCGCGACGTCGTCAGCGTCCCCGGGGCGACCGGCACGCGCGCAGGCAACGCGCTCGGACGCAACGACATCGCCGGTAAGACCGGCACGACGGACGACAATCGCGACACCTGGTTCGCGGGCTTCCATCCGAGCATCGTCGCCGTCGCTTGGGTCGGCTTCAACGCGAACCGTTCGCTCGGTGCGAACGAGGTCGGCGGCACGACGGCGATCCCGATCTGGGTCGACTTCATGAAGGAAGCGCTCGACGGCGTCCCGCAGCGCTGGCAGGACATGCCCCCGGGCATCGCGACCGTGCGCATCAACCCGGAGAACGGGCTGCGCGCGAACAGCTGCAGCTCCAACGCCGTCCTCGAGATCTTCAGCCTCAGCCACCTGCCGGATCCGGAGCCCGAGTGCGCGCCGGGGATGAATCATCCGCCGGGCGCGCCCGACGTCCCGGTCATCAGCACGACCGACAAGATCTTCTGAGCGTTTCGATGGGTAGGAGGAACACGAGCCCCGCCTATGCCGCCCTACGCGAGCGTCTCGCGCAGGCTGCGGCGCGGCTGATGATCGAGGGCGGCATCGAGGACTACGGGCTCGCGAAGCGAAAGGCCGCAGAGAAGCTCGGCGTCAAGGATCTCGGGGCGCTGCCGAGCAACGCGCAGATCGCGGCGAGCGTGGCCGAGCGCCAACGGATATTCGAGCCTCACGCACAGCGCCGCCGCGTCGAGACGCTGCGCCGCATCGCGTTGTCGGTGATGGACCTGCTCGAGCCGTTCCAGCCGCGCCTCGTCGGCGCCGTGCTCGCCGGCACCGCGACGGAGTCCTCGCCGATCGAGCTGCACGCGTTCGCCGATTCGCCGGAGAGCGTCGCCGCGCAGCTCGTCGATCACGGCCTCGTCGTTCGCGACTGCCAGCGGCGCTACCGCTACTCGGCGAACCGCGTGTCGCTCGTGCCGGGCTATCGGTTCGTGCAGGACGGGGCCGACGTCGTCGTCGTCACGTTCCCGGAGAACGGGCTGCGCGAGGCGCCGCTGTCGCCCGTCGATCAGCGGCCGATGCGTCGAGCGCCGCGGAGCGAGGTCGCGGAGCTCGTGAATGGGGGCGGCTGATTCGCGCCCTTGCCAGCGTCCTTACAAGAATTGGGGCGTCCCGCCGAGCAGCATGCGATGCTGCCGACGGGACGCGTGGCAATACCTGATGACGATGCGTTCGGAGTGCCGACTTCCAGCACGGCCGGCGGGACTCGTCGCGCCGTTTGACGAAGCGCTCAGCGCTCGGTTATCGGCCTGTAGTCGCGCCGCGTGGGTCCGACGTAGAGCTGCCGCGGACGCCCGATGCGCGTGCTCGGGTCCGTGACCATCTCCCGCCAATGGGTGACCCAGCCGACGCAGCGGGCGATCGCGAACATCACCGTGAACATCGACTTCG
>CAZKNH010000170.1:0-7536 GCA_964553875.1 uncultured Gammaproteobacteria bacterium
CGGCCGACGGGCAGCGCGAGATGATGCGCGATGTCCTTCGTCAGCTGAGGGTGAGCGTTGCCCGAGAACAGGGTCGTCGTAGCGGAATCCACCAGCGGTCCTCCGATCGGCTGGGCAGCTTCTCCGAGCGGAGCCAGGATCACGGGTCTCACGGGGTTCGCCATCCTTCAGCAACCCGTCCGAATATCGTCGTGTCGGCTCATCACATGGAACGCGGCATGGCTGGGGCGGCAGGATTCGAACCTGCGTATGACGGGATCAAAACCCGTTGCCTTACCGCTTGGCTACGCCCCAACGCCCCTCGGCAGCTCCGAGCGCGGTATTGTGCTGTTCGGAAGCCGCGGAGTTCAAGGAACGGACGGTCCAGCCGTCGACCTGGAGCCGAACCTCGAGCTTATCGTGGCTCATCTCGATGCGGCGCGGCACCAGCAGCCCTTCCGCGAGCTGATACCGCGCATAGTCGAGCCGCCAGAGCCGTTGCTCGAGCGCCGTCAGCACGTTGGCCCGGCCGATCTTCGCGTGGGCCTCGTAGGCCGGATCGGGCAGCCCGAGGAGCCACGTCCGCAGGCTCTCGACCGGCACCCACCAGCCGAGGAGCGCGGACAGCTCCTCCTCGGGGTTCTCGAGCACGTGCTGCTCGCCCCGCGCCGTGACGACCATCCGCTCCGGCGAGCCGGTGACCTCGACGGCGCCGGCTCCGAACGGTCCGCGGATGACGAGCGTCGAGACGTCGCCTTCCTGGCGCCAGCGGAACGTCGCCGGGAACCCGCGCTCGCCGGTCTCGACCGCGATGCGCCCCCGCATCTCCCACGACTCGATCGCGGCGAGCCTTGCCTGCCGCTCGTCGAAATCGAGGCCGTCGTGCTCGACGAGCGCCCGCCCGCCGCAGCCCGCCGCCGCGACGAGCGCGACGGCGAGGAGCGCGGCGCGAATCATTGCTTGAGCCGGCGCTGCACTTCGTTCAGGTGCCGGCTGTCCGGGTTCTGCTCGAGCGCCGCCTCGAGCAGCGCGAGGGCCTCGTCCCGCTTGCCGAGCGCCCAGTTCACGTCGACGAGGTGCGCGGCGATCTCGGGGTCCTGCTCGAGCCGGTAGGCTCGATCCAGGTAGTCGAAGGCCGCCTCGTAGTCGCCGAGCTTGAACAGCACCCAGCCCATGCTGTCGATGATCGCGGCATTGTCCGGATCCATCGCGAGCGCCTTCTGGATGTAGCCGCGGGCCTCGTCGTGCCGGTCGAACTGATCCGTCAGCAGGTAGCCGAGCGCGTTCAGGAGCACCGGGTTGTCCGGGTGGTCCTCGACGAGGGCCTCGAGCACGCGCACCGAACGATTCATCTCGCCCTGCTCCTGCAGGAGCAGGGCGAACGAGTAGCGAAGCGACACGTTCTCGGGGTAGAGCGCGAGCCCCTCCTCGAGCAGTCGCTCCGCTTCCTCGTAGTCGTCGCGGTCCGACGCGTCGTTCGCGAGCACGACGTAGAGCTGCGCACGGGCCTCGTGCAGCGCGGCGTCGTCGGGGCTGCGCTCGAGCGCCTCCGTGAAGAGCTCCATCGCCTCGGTCGCGCGGCCCATCTGCACGAGGAGCTGCGCGCGGGCGACGAGCATGTCGGAGCGGAAGCGCGGATTCGCTTCGCCGAACTCCTCGAGGTGACGCAGCGCGCCTTCCGGATCGTTCATGCTGCGCATCAGGATGCTCGCGGTCCTGAGCTGCGCCTCGACGGCGTGCGTCCCCGCGGTGACGCGCGCGTATGCGCGTGTGGCCTGCAGCGGCTGCTCGCGCGTCTCGGCGATCCGCCCGAGGTAGTAGAACGCCTCGTCGCGGTAGCGCTCGTGGTAGCGCAGCTCCTCGAAGAGCCGTTGCGCCTCGTCGAGGTCGTTCTCCGCCATCGCGAGGAACGCGAGCGCACGCGTCGCCTCCGGCAACCCCGGGTTCTCGTCGAGGATCGCGGTCAGGCGCTCGTGCGCCTCCTCCATGCGGCCCGCCGACAGCAAAAGCTCCGCGTACTGGAGATCCACCTCGAGATCGTCGGTGTCCTCGGCGAGCCCGCGAATCAGCTCGAGGCTTTCGTCGGTGCGGCCGGCGACGAGGAGCGTCCGCGCGTAGAGCAGCTGCGCGTCGAGCCACTCGGGCCGGAGCTCCGTCGCGATGCGCGCGTTCTCGAGCGCGAGCGGGAAGTCGCCGGCCCGCATCGCGAGCCGCGCGAGGCCGAAATGCCCTTCGGGCGTTCCGGGATGACGCTCGATCAGCTCGGTGACGACGGCGGCGCCGATCTGCGCATCGGGCTCGGCAGCGAGCGCCTCGACGATGAGCCCGAGCGCCATGCCGGCCCCGGCGCGATCGGCGCCCGCCGCGATGAACTGGTCGAAGTGCTCGACCGCGGCGTCGATGCGCCCCGACCGGGCCTCGAAGATGCCCGCGAACCAATGCGCACGCACGTCCTCGGGGTCGATCTCGAGCCAGCGTCTCGCGGCTTCGAGGCCGATGTCCTTGAGGCCTGCGTCATAGGCGATCCGCGTCGCGCGCTCGGCAAGCGACGGGTCGTCGGCGAGCCGCGCGGCCGACAGGAAATGGTTCGCGGCCTCGTCGAGCCGCTCCGCCTCGAGCGCGATCTCGCCGCGCAGCGCGTGGGTGTCCATCTCGACGCGGCTGCGCTGCGCCTCGACGGGCGATCCGGCGCAGCCCGCGACGCAGGCGATCAACGCGAGGTGCCAGGCATGCTTCATAAGTCCGTCCACGTCCATCGAAACGGTCCGCCGGGGCGGACTTCCGCACTATACCGCAGCTGCGGAACCTCGAGGCTCCGTCCCTTGTCCTTCGTGGCAACGTTGCCCGACAATCAGCCCGCAATTTTTCCCGGGCGCGGGCGCGTCGAGAAGGGCGGCCGACGCACGCGGCCGGTTGCCGTCCCGGGCTGCCGCGAGGCGGCCGATGACGCCGCGGACTGGCGGCGCGCCCCAGCAGACGATCGAACCGTGAACGAATCCATACGGCGCAAACTGATGGCGCTGGCCGAGCGCTACGAGGAGCTCGCGCACCTGTTGAGCGAGCCCGAGACGATCGCGGACAAGGACCGCTTCCGCGAGCTGTCGCGCGAGTACGCGCGGCTCGAGCCGGTCGCGCGCGATTTCGCCGCGTACCAGAAGCTCGAGGAAGAGCTCGCCGCTGCCGAGGAGCTCGCGCGGGGCGACGATCGGGAGCTCCGTGCGCTCGGCGAAGAGGAGGCGGCCGCGCTCCGGGCGAAGCGCGCCGCACAGGAGCGGCAGCTCGCGCTGCATCTCGTGCCGAAGGATCCCGACGACGACGCGAATCTGTTCCTCGAGATCCGCGCCGGCACCGGCGGCGACGAGGCCGCGCTCTTCGCGGGCGACCTCTTCCGCATGTACAGCCGCTACGCCGAGGACAAGGGCTGGACCGTCGAGGTGCTCTCCGCGAACGAGGGCGAGCACGGCGGCTACAAGGAAATCATCAGCCGGATCGTCGGCAAGGGCGCGTACGCGAGGCTCAAGTTCGAGTCGGGCGTGCACCGCGTGCAGCGCGTGCCGGCGACGGAGGCGCAAGGGCGGATCCATACGTCGGCCTGCACGGTCGCCGTGATGCCCGAGCCCGAGGAGGTCGGCGACATCGAGATCAATCCGAACGACCTGCGCATCGACACGTTCCGCGCGTCCGGTGCGGGCGGCCAGCACGTCAACAAGACGGACTCGGCGGTGCGGATCACGCATCTGCCGACCGGCATCGTCGTCGAGTGCCAGGACGAGCGCTCGCAGCACAAGAACCGCGCGCGGGCGATGTCGCTGCTCGCGGCGCGTCTCCGCGACGCCGAGGTCGCGAAGCGCGAAAGCGAGACGGCCGAGCGGCGCAGGCGCCTCGTCGGCACCGGCGACCGCTCCGAGCGTATCCGCACGTACAACTTCCCGCAGGGGCGGGTCACCGATCATCGGATCAACCTGACGCTCCACAAGCTCGACCGTATCCTCGAGGGCGAGCTCGACGAGGTCATCGAGCCGCTCGCAAACGAGTATCGAGCCGACCAGCTCGCCGCGCTCGGCGGCGGTTGAGCGATGGCGGAGCCGCTCCCGTCCGCGCTTGCCGACGCGCGGTGCTATCGCGACGCCGTCGGCGCCGCGGCGTCCGCGCTCGCGCGCTCGAGCGACACGCCTCGGCTCGACGCGGAGCTGCTGCTCGCGCACGCGGTGCAGACGGCGAGGAGCGCGGTGATCGCGTTTCCGGAGCGGCCGCTGACCGCCGACGCCGCGCGCCGGCTCGCTCTGCTCGTCGCGCGCCGCGCGGCCGGCGAGCCGCTCGCGTATATCGTCGGCCGCAAGGAGTTCCGCTCGCTCGATCTCGAGGTCGGGCCGGCGGTGCTCGTGCCGCGCCCGGAAACGGAGCACCTGGTCGAGGCCGCGCTCGCGCGGCTCGAGAACGTCGCATCGCCCGCGGTCCTCGACGTCGGCACGGGCAGCGGCGCGATCGCGCTCGCGATCAAGGCGGAGCGGCCGGATGCCCGCGTCGTCGCCGTCGACGCGAGCGACGCGGCGCTCGCGGTGGCGCGCGCGAATGGCGCGCGGCTCGGCCTCGACGTCGAGTGGGTTCTGTCGGACTGGTTCACGGCCGTCCGGGATCGCACGTTCGACGCGATCGTGTGCAACCCGCCGTACGTTGCGAGCGGCGATCCGCATCTCGTCCGGCTCGCGCACGAGCCGCGCGCGGCGCTCGACGGCGGTCCGGACGGGCTCGACGCGATCAGGGCCGTGCTTCGGGGTGCGCCTCCGAGACTGCGCGACGGCGGCGTGCTGTGCGTCGAGCACGGCAGCGATCAGCAGGACGACGTCGTCGCGCTCGCGGCCGAGGCGGGATTCGACGTCGTCGAACGCGGGCGGGATCTCGCGGGCCGTGACCGCTGCGTCGTGCTCGCCTGGCCGGGGCCGTGTCGTTGACGCCGGAGGTCGTCGAAGGCTCTTGCCGGCCGTCGAGCGGCCCTAGTGCAGCATGTGCTGCGGCGCTTCGCCCCGCAGGATCGCCTCGATGTCGGCGTCGTCGTAGCGGAACGCGCGGTTGCAGAACTCGCACGTCAGCTCCACCCAGCCGGGGTCGGCAAGGAGCTCCCCGAGCTCGTCCTCGCCGAGCAGACGCACGATGCTCGCGAGATGCGCCGGCGTGCAGCGGCAGTCGTGCAGCACCGGCCGCGCGTGGAAGAGCCGGACGTCGTAGCAGTGAAAGAGCTTCGAGAGGAGCGCGGGCGCGGCGGCGCCCATGAGCTCGTCCGTCGATACCGTTTCAGCGAGCATCGCGGCTTCGCGGAAGGTCTCCTCCGTCGACTCGTAGCCCGGCAGCGTCTGCAGCAGCATGCCGCCGACGCGCCGATCGGTGCCGCGCAGGATCAATCGCGTCGGAAGCTGCTCCGACTGGCGGAAATAGGCCTCGAGGCACGCGTCGAGGCGCGGGCTCACGATCGGCACGATGCCCTGGAAGAAGCCGTGCGGTCCGCGCGTGTCGATGTTGACCGCGAGCCGGCCTTCGCCGAGCAGCGCCTCGCCGCGCATGCGCGCGTCGCAGTGGGCCATGCCGCGTACGCGCAGGTCCTCGGTGCATTGGATCAGCAGGAGCTTCAGCGCGCCTTCGCCCTGGAGCTGCATCGATACGCGCGGATTCGATTTCAGGCTGCTCGCGAGCAACACGGTCGCGGCGACGCTCTCGCCGAGCAGGCGTTTCAGATCCGGCGCGTAGTTGTGCTGCGCGACGACCTGCTGCCAGGTCTCCTCGAGCCGCACGAGCGCGCCGCGAATCCCGCAGCCCTCGAGCAGAAAGCTCTGCACTTCGTTCATGCCGTCCGCCTTCGAGTCACATCCGTATGTCGGGCGCGCCCGCGATCAGTCCGGCGAATCGAGCCTCGCGCGGAGCACCTGATTCACCTGCTGCGGGTTCGCCTTACCGCGTGACGCCTTCATGACCTGCCCGACGAGGAAGCCGAGCACCTGCGTCTTGCCGTCCCGATACTGCTGCACCTGCTCGGGGTACGCGCTGATCACGTCGTCGACGAGCGCCTCGATCGCCTCGCGGTCCGTGATTTGCACGAGCCCGCGGCTCTCGATGATCTGCGCGACGTCGCCGCCCTCGTTCCACAGCGTCTCGAAGACGTCCTTCGCGATCTTTCCGGAGATCGTCCCGTCCTCGATCCGATCGAGCAACGCGGCGAGCTGCTCGGGGGCGACACGCGAGTCGCCGATCTCGAGGCCCGCCCGGTTCAGCGCTCCCATCAGCTCGCCGAGCACCCAGTTCGCGACGGTCTTCGGCCGCGCCTTCGTCGCCTTGACGGCCGCTTCGTAGTAGTCCGCGAGCGGCCGTTGTCCCGTCAGGATCGACGCGTCATACGGCGGGAGCTCGTATTCGCTCATGAAACGCTCGCGCTTCGCGTCCGGCAGCTCCGGCAGCTCCGCGCGGGCCCGCTCGATCAGCGCGTCGTCGACGACGAGCGGCAGCAGGTCGGGGTCCGGGAAGTAGCGGTAGTCGTTCGCCTCTTCCTTCGTCCGCATCGGCCGCGTCTCGTTGCGGTCGGGATCGTAGAGCCGCGTCTCCTGCACGACGCGGCCGCCGCTCTCGAGCACGTCGATCTGCCGCTCCGCCTCGACCTCGATCGCCTTCTCGACGAACCGGAACGAGTTCAGGTTCTTGAGCTCGGTCCGCGTGCCGAAGCTCGGATCGCCGCGGCGCCTGACCGAGACGTTCGCGTCGCAGCGGAACGAGCCTTCCTGCATGTTGCCGTCCGAGATCCCGAGATAGCGCACGAGCGTGTGGATCTTGCGCATGTACGCGCCCGCCTCGGCCGCAGAGCGCAGGTCGGGCTCGGAGACGATCTCGATCAGCGGCGTGCCCGCGCGGTTCAGATCGATGCCGGTCAGGCCGTGGAAGTCCTCGTGCAGCGACTTGCCGGCGTCCTCCTCGAGGTGCGCGCGCGTGATGCCGATCGTCTTCACGGTGCCGTCGTCGAGCACGATGTCGATCTTGCCGCCGTAGACGATCGGGAGCTCGTACTGGCTGATCTGATAGCCCTTCGGCAGGTCCGGATAGAAGTAGTTCTTGCGCGCGAACACGGAGCGGCGCGCGATCGTGCAGCCCGTCGCGAGCCCGAACTTCACGGCCATCACGACCGCTTCGCGGTTCAGCACCGGCAGCACGCCCGGGTAGCCGAGGTCGACGAGGCAGGCCTGCGTGTTCGGCGGGGCGCCGTACGCCGTCGACGCGCCGGAGAAGATCTTGCTCTTCGTCGCGAGCTGCGTGTGAATCTCGAGTCCGATGACGACTTCCCAGTCCATCCGTGACGCCTCACTCCGAGCCCGGCGGCACGCGGCGGTGCCAATCCGTGACCTTCTGGAACCAGTGCGCGGTCTTCAGGAGCTTCGCTTCCGACAGCGGCGGGCCGATCAGCTGCAGGCCGACCGGGAGTCCCTCGACGAAGCCGCAGGGCATCGACAGCGCGGGCAGGCCCGCGAGGTTCGCGCCGATCGTGTAGATGTCGTTCAGATACATCTGGATCGGGTCGTT
>CAZKNH010000171.1:0-7482 GCA_964553875.1 uncultured Gammaproteobacteria bacterium
GCGGCGGGATGTCGGTCGCCATGCCGACCGCGATGCCGCTCGCACCGTTCAGCAGGAGGTTCGGCAGCTGCGCGGGCAGGATCGACGGCTCTTCGAGCGTGCCGTCGAAGTTCGGCACCCAGTCGACCGTCCCCTGCTCGAGCTCCGCGAGCAGGGTCTGCGCGTACCTCGTGAGCCGCGCCTCGGTATAGCGCATCGCAGCGAACGATTTCGGATCGTCCTGCGAGCCCCAGTTGCCGTGCCCGTCGATGATCGGATAGCGGTACGAGAACGGCTGGGCCATGTGGACCATCGCCTCGTAGCACGCCGCGTCGCCGTGCGGGTGGAATTTGCCGAGCACGTCGCCGACCGTGCGCGCTGCCTTCTTCGGCTTCGCGTTCGCGGAAAGGCCGAGATCGCTCATCGCATAGACGATCCGGCGCTGCACCGGCTTCAGGCCGTCGCCCAAGTGCGGCAGCGCACGGTCGAGGATCACGTACATCGAGTAGTCGAGGTACGCCTTCTCGGTGAAGACGGCGAGCGGGAGGCGCTCGATGCCTTCGAAGTCCAGTTGCTGTTCTCTCATCTCGGTTCCGTTTGTCGGTGCCCGCCTTTCAGGTGTCGGCGGTGCTTCTCTGTCGGGTCGTTGAGGGCAGCGCAGGGAACGTGCCGGCATATGGCCTTGCTCGAGACACGCCAAGAGCATCCCTGCGGCTCGATCGCGGCCATCCATGGCCGCTCACGGTCTCGAGCAAGGCCATACGCCGACGCGTTCCCCGCGATGTGCCCAAAGCAACGACCGCCCGCTGAGCCGACAGCGCCCCGACCGCGCTCACACGACGACGTCCGCGAGATTGCCCTTCTGCTGCAGCCACTCGCGGCGGTCGGCCGCGCGCTTCTTCGCGAGCAGCATGTCGAGGACCTGATCCGCATTATCGGTGCCGTCGATCGTGAGCTGCACGAGCCGACGCGTGTCGGGCGCCATCGTCGTCTCGCGAAGCTGCGCGGGGTCCATCTCGCCGAGACCTTTGAAGCGCGTGACGGATACCTTGCCCTTCTTATGCTCCGCCTCGATGCGGTCGAGGATCAGATCCCGCTCCGCATCGTCGAGCGCATAGTAGACGTCCTTGCCGACGTCGATCCGATAGAGCGGCGGCATCGCGACGTAGACGTGTCCCGCCTCGACGAGCGGGCGGAAGTGCTTCAGGAACAGCGCGCAGAGGAGCGTCGCGATGTGCAGCCCGTCCGAGTCGGCGTCGGCGAGGATGCAGATCTTGTGGTAGCGCAGACCGTCGAGCTTGTCGGAGCCCGGATCGACGCCGAGCGCGACCGCGATGTTGTGCACCTCCTGCGACGCGAGGAGCTCGGCGGCATCGACCTCCCAGGTGTTCAGAATCTTGCCGCGTAACGGCATCACCGCCTGCGTCTCGCGATCGCGCGCCTGCTTCGCCGAGCCGCCCGCGGAATCGCCCTCGACGAGGAAAAGCTCCGCGCGCGACGGATCCTGCGACGTGCAGTCCGCGAGCTTGCCGGGCAGCGCGGGGCCCGACATCACGCGCTTGCGCACGACCTTCTTCGCGGTCTTCAGGCGATGCTGCGCGTTCGCGATCGCGAGCTGCGCGATCTCGTCGCCGGTCTCGGGATGCTGGTTCAGCCAAAGCGCGAAACTGTCCTTGATGACGCCCGCGACGAACGCCGCGATCTCGCGCGAGCCGAGCCGCTCCTTCGTCTGGCCGGCGAACTGCGGATCCTCCATCTTCACGGACAGCACGAAGCTCACGCCTTCCCAGACGTCCTCGGGAGTGAGCCGCACGCCGCGCGGCAGGAGATTCCGGAACTCGCAGAACTCGCGCAGCGCCTCGGTCAGCCCGCCGCGGAGACCGTTCACGTGCGTGCCGCCCTGCGGCGTCGGCACGAGGTTCACGTAGCTCTCGGCGACGGGCGGCTCGCCGTCCGTGCGCCAGACGACCGCCCACTCGACTGCCTCGCGCTTACCTTCGAGGCTGCCGGAGAACGGCTCCGCCGGCAGCCATTCGGCCCCTTCGAGGCACTCCTTCAGGTACTGCTCGAGTCCGGCGCTGTACTGCCAGCGGTGATGCTCTTCGGGCTTCTCGACGTTCAGCACGACCTCGAGCCCCGGGCAAAGCACGGCCTTCGCGCGCAGCACCTGCTTCAGCCGCGAGATCGAGAACGTCGGGTTGTCGAAATACTTCGGATCCGGCCAGAAGCGAACGGTCGTGCCGGTCTGGTTCTTCGGCACCTTGCCGACGACCTCGAGCTTCGAGCGGCGCTTCCCGTTCGCGAAGCTCATGTTGTATTCCTTGCCGTCGCGGCGTATCCACACCTCGAGGTTCTTCGAGAGCGCGTTCACGACCGAGACGCCGACCCCGTGCAGGCCGCCCGAGAAGCGATAGTTCTTGTTCGAGAACTTGCCGCCCGCATGGAGCCTCGTCAGGATCAGCTCGACGCCCGGAATCTTCTCCTGCGGATGGATGTCGACCGGCATCCCGCGGCCATCGTCGATGACCTCGAGCGAGCCGTCCTTGTAGACGTTGACCTCGATCCGCTTCGCGTAGCCCGCGATCGCCTCGTCGACGCTGTTGTCGATGACTTCGTGCGCGAGGTGGTTCGGACGCTGCGTGTCCGTGTACATCCCCGGCCGGCGCCGCACGGGCTCCAGGCCGCTCAACACTTCGATGTCGGCAGCGAGATAACTCTTGCTCATTGAATTCCGTTCCGGCCGCCGGCCGGCAGGGGCAGTGATTGCGCGCGGCGATTGTAGCTTGGATCGGCGCCGCCGTTCACGCGGCGGAATCACCGCGATTCGCCGGTTTCAACGCTTCGTTAGAGTCGTGCGCAGGCGCTTTTTCGTCGCGCTCGGTGCAACGTGCGGTGCGCCCCGCGCCGCCTCGAACCTATTTGCGGATCACGATCGCGATCTCGCGGTAGTTGCCCTGCATCTCCCACGTGCCGTCGTAGCCGCGCGGCAGGACGACCGCCTGGCCCGGCGTGAACTCATGGACGGTGCCGTTCTGCTCCGTGAGGATCAGCTTGCCGCTCAGCACGTAGACGAACTCGTCGACGTCGAGAGGCCGAGTGCGATGGTCCGTCTTCGCCGGCGTCGATTCGAAGACGGACACATTGAGCTCTTCGCCGGCGAAGAGCGTCGCGACGCGGAACTCGAGCTCGCCCTCGACCTTGATGTCCTCGTAGGCCGTGCCGGGCACGGAAGTGAGCCCGATGCCGGCGAGCTTGTCGGGATCGAGCCGGACCGGCGACGGACCGTCGGCAAGCGCCGTAGTCCCGATGAGGGCGAGCGTAGTGGCAAGAGGCCAGATTCCGCGAGCTGCGCGCATTGACGGTCTCCCCGTTCGAATCGTGACCGCCGCATTCTATGCGGTTTCCGTCGCGCCATGCTGATTTCCGCGGAGAGCGCCGCCTGTGGCTAGTCCGCGCGCAACGCTCCCACGAGCCGCTCCGAGTCCGGAAACGGCAGCGGCTTGATCAGCACGCCGTTCACGACGCGGGATGACCCGACGGCCGGTAGGGCGCCGGAGCCGTCAGTCGAGATCGCGCCTCAGCGATTCGGCGGTCTTGTCCGAGACGACCGTCTCGTACCGGTACTCCGGATGCTCGCAGCCGAACTTGAACGAAGCGCCGCGCTTGATCGCGTCCTTCATCTCGGGCGACAGCTCGAAGCGGACGAAATGCACGGCGGAGGTCTTGCCTTGCTCGGTGCGCTCGAGGTCCTCGTCCGCGATGCCCGCAACGCGGCCGACGCCGTCGACCTCGAGATACAGGTCGTCCTCGATCCCGGCGAAACGGACGAGCGCCTTGCGCCGCTCCTCCACGTCCGGGAACTCGATCATGAACGTCGCCTTGAAGTTGCTGCCGTCCGGAATCAGCGGGTTGTACGCCTCGAGCTCCTCCTCGATCGCCTCGCTCTCGAAGATCCGCTCGATGCGCAGCATCTCCTGGACCTGATACTGCATCGTCAGCCGATCCTCGAAATAGAGCGTCGCGTTCGGACCGAGCGGAACCTGGCGGTGCTTCTTGTGCTCGAGCACCTTCGCGCGAAACTCCTTGCGGATCTTGTGGTACTGCTCGAGGCTGTAGAGATCGCTGACCTTCAGAGCTTCCATGTCACCGCTCTCCATTGAAAAACATGTCTGACACGAATTTTCGTGCCTAGATCCCGTACGCCCGCCGCAGGAGCTCCAGCGGACCGGCCGCCGTCGCAGACTCCGCGAGGGCCGCGATCTGCTCTGCGGCCATCGGGCAGTCGCTGATGAAGTGGTCCGCCTTCGCTTTGTCCACCTGACGTGCGACCGGTCGGCCGATCTTGCGCGACGTCGCACCGTACTCCTTCTTGACCGCGTAGGTGCCGTCGTGGCCGGAGCACCGCTCGATCGCCTGCACCTCCGTCCCCGGCACGAGCTGCAGCACGTCGCGGGTCTTGAGACCGATGTTCTGCACGCGCTGATGGCACGGCACCTGGTACGCGATCTTGCCGAGCGGCTGCTTGAAATCCGTGCGGAGCTTGCCGTGGCGATGGCGGATCATCAGGTACTCGAACGGATCGTAGAACGCGTCACGCACCGCGATGACCGCGGGATCGTCCGGGAACATCAGCGGCAGCTCCTGCTTGAACATCAGCACGCAGGAAGGAATGACGGACGTGAGATCCCACCCCTCCTGCACCCAGCGATAGAGCTCGGGGATGTTCTCTTCCTTCAGCTTCTCGACGGACTCGAGATCGCCCATCTCGAACTTCGGCATGCCGCAGCAGCGCTCCTTCTCGGGCAGCGCCGTCGGGATACCGTTGTGCTCGAACACCGCGACGAGATCCTCGACGAGGCTCGGCTTGTTATGCCGGCCATAGCACGTCGAGAACACGAGCACTTTGCCGCGGGTCTCGCCCGCGGGCTCGGCGACGACGTCTTTACGGCCGATCTTGTCCTTCAAGCGGCGGCGCGCGCTCTTCGACGCGTACTTCGGCACGGGCGCCTCGGCATCGACGCCGAGCGTCGACTCGAGGAGCTTCCGGCCCCACTTCGTCGAGTTCACCGCGTTGACGGTCTCGGCGACGACCGGGATCCCGGCGAGGCCGCCGACGGCGTCGGTGGAGGCGAGCATCCGGTCACGGAACGAGATCCGCGCGCCGTCCTTGAAGCGCTTGTACTTCGCGCGCAGCATCAGGTGCGGGAAGTCGACGTTCCACTCGTGCGGCGGCACGTACGGACACTTCGTCATGTAGCACATGTCGCACAGGTAACAGTGGTCGACGACCTTCCAGTACACCTCGCGCGGCACGGCATCGAGCTCGCCGGTGTCCGATTCGTCGATCGCGTCGAACAGCGTCGGGAACGCGTTGCACAGGCTGAAGCAGCGGCGGCAGCCGTGGCAGATGTCGAAGATCCGCTCGAGCTCCGCGTAGAGCGGCTCGTCGGCGGTGAAGTCGGGCGAGCGCCACGCAAGCGGATGGCGCGTCGGCGCGTCGAGACTCCCTTCCCTGCGGCCTTCCGGGGCGCCTTTCGTCACGCCCCTGCCGGCCGGCGGCTTGACTTCGCTCATCCGCGATATGCCTCCAGTCCGCGCCCATTGCCCGCGACGCGGACTCCGATAAAGGGACTTGCTGCGGGATCAGGACAAGCGGCGGCGGCGCAAGGACACGCCGCCGCCTGGCTCGGGACGTACGTCAGGCGTCGAGCGCGTCGAGCGCCTTCTGGAAACGGTTCGCGTGCGACCGCTCGGCCTTCGCGAGGGTCTCGAACCAGTCCGCGATCTCGTCGAAGCCCTCCTCGCGGGCGGTCTTCGCCATGCCCGGGTACATGTCCGTGTACTCGTGCGTCTCGCCGGCGATGGCCGCCTTCAGGTTGTCTGCGGTCGAGCCGATCGGGAGACCCGTCGCCGGATCACCGACCGCCTCGAGATACTCGAGGTGCCCGTGCGCGTGGCCCGTCTCACCCTCGGCCGTCGAGCGGAACACGGCCGCGACGTCGTTGTAACCCTCGACGTCCGCCTTCGCCGCGAAATAGAGGTACCGGCGGTTCGCCTGGGATTCGCCCGCGAACGCGTCCTTCAGGTTCTGCTCGGTCTTGCTGCCTTTGAGTTCCATGTCGGAGATCCTCCTGACCTACAATGGTTTGCGACGAAGCCGATGAGCCGCCCGGCGCATGGGACATGTGCCGGACAGCCGTTTAGACTAAGTCTAAAAGATCCGCATAAGGTAGTCTCGCGTTCCAGGGCTGTCAACAAGACACGGGCCGTTCGATCAGAGCACAGTTTGACACCTTTACGGTGGTTTGACCCCCGGAGCGTGGGTCCTGTACCGTGCGCGCAGCGTCGACCCTGAAGTCGGATGTTACATGACGGAATCGGACAATAGCCTCGGCAGCCTCGAAAAGTCCCTCGAGGAGCTCGAGTCGCTCGTCGAGCGGCTCGAAAGCGGCGATTTGTCGCTCGAGGAGGCGCTCAAGGAGTTCGAGCGGGGCGTCAAGCTGACGCGCGAATGCCAGGCGGCGCTGAAGGACGCCGAGCAGAAGGTCGAAATCCTGCTGAAGAAAACCGAGGACGCGGAGCCGGTGCCGTTCGAGGCCCCGAAAGACTAGGCGCCCGTCCGGATCCCGGGCAGCTGCCGGCCTACGTCGAGCTCTGCACCCCCTGCAGGCGCTCGATCAGCGACCTCAGGAACACCTTGTTGAAGCGCAGCTGGCACGACGTCGAGGCCTGCTCGAGCAAGGTCGAGCTCACCGTCATCAGCGTCACCGGGCCGATCGCCGTGATCGTCGCCGTGCGGCGGGCGCCGCGCACGTAGCTCGTCTCGCCGAAGCAGTCGCCGTCGCCGAGGACGCCGACGACGCGGCGGCCGGAGCGGACCGACACCTCTCCCGACACGATGATGTAGAAGCGATCGTCGAGCTCGCCCTCGCGGATGATCTCGTCGCCCTCCTTGTAGTCGCGCCACTCGCTCGCGCGGAGCACCTCCCAGATCTCGGCGTGCGAGAACTCGTGGAAGAAGCGCAGCTTCCTCAACTGCTCGAATTGCGCCTGCTTGTCTATCCGGTCGGACTGCGTGCGCAGCGTGTGGAACACGCGGGTCAATGCCGCCGCGAACTCGAGCCCGTTCGCGAAGCGCTGCTCCGGCTCCTTGCGCAGCGCCTTCGACACCACGTCCTCGAGCTCCTCGGAAATCTCCTCGCGAAGCGTGTGCAGCGGCGGCGGCGTCGCGTAAACGATCTGGTGGAGCAGCCGGCTCAGGTTGTTCGCGCGGAACGGCCGGTAACCGGTCAGGAGCTCGTACATGACCGCGCCCAGGGAGTAGAGGTCCGAGCGCGGGGTGATCTCCGCGGATTGCACCTGCTCCGGCGACATGTAGCTCGGCGAGCCCGCGATACCCTCGATCCGCGATACGGTCGAGTCCTTCACGATCGCGATGCCGAAGTCGATGATCCTGACGTCGTTGTCGAGCGTCAGCATGATGTTGCTCGGCTTGATGTCGCG
>CAZKNH010000172.1:0-7423 GCA_964553875.1 uncultured Gammaproteobacteria bacterium
CGCGGCATCGCCGCGATGAGCTCGCTGCCGATGTATCTCAACACCCGTGCGCCGCACCTGAACGCGCTCGAGGACCTCACCGATCAGGACAAGATCGCGCTGACCGCGGTCAAGGTCTCGATCCCGGCGCTCGTGATGCAGATGTACGCACGCGAGCGCTACGGTGACGCGGAAGTCGAGCGCTTCGACCGCTATACGGTCACGATGACGCACGCGGACGGCGTCGTCGCGCTCTTGTCGGGCTCGGGCGGGATCACGGCGCACTTCACCTCGCCGCCGTTCCATCAGCGTGAAATCGAGGACCCGACGGTGCGCACGATCCTCACGACCGACGACGTGCTCGGCGGCCCGACGACGTTCACGATGCTGTCGACGACGGCGGCGTTCCGCGACCGCAACCCGGACGCGTATCGCGCGATCCTCGCCGCGCTCGAAGAGGCCGTAGAGATCATTCGCGACGATCCGGCGCACGCCGCCGACGTGCTGATCGCCGCCGGCGCGGGCGCGGGTTTCTCGCGCGATCGGCTCGTCGACGTGCTGAGCGATCCCGCGGTCCGTTTCACGACGGTGCCCGAGAACGTGATGCGCTACGCCGAGTTCATGTCGGCCGTCGGCTCGATCTCGGCCGCACCAGAATCCTGGCGCGACCTCTTCTTCCCGGAAATCCACTCTGCGCCGGGCGGATGAGTGAAATTGGGGTCAGAGCCCGATTACCCGCTCGGACAAATGAGCTCAGAGCCTTTCAGCGAAACCGCCGAACCGAGGAAGGCGTTGGAAACCGGCCCCGTGTCGACCGTCGCAGCGGCCGGCGCCACCGCCACTGGGCCGCCCGCCCCATCCGCCCCGCCCCCGTTGCTGTCCGTCCGCGGCGTCACGCTTCGCTATCGCACGAAAGAGCAGATCGTCACGGCGACATATCGCGTGAGCTTCGACGTGCTCACGTCGGACCGCTTCGTCGTGCTCGGCCCTTCCGGATGCGGCAAGTCGACGCTCCTCAAAGCAGTCGGCGGCTTCGTCGCGCCCGTTGAAGGCGAGATCCTGCTCGACGGACGGTCCGTGACGGGTCCCGGCCCCGATCGCGTGCTCGTGTTTCAGGAATTCGATCAACTCCTGCCGTGGAAAACGGTTCGCGACAACGTCGCGTTCGCGTTGACCGCGAGCGGCAAGCTCGGCCGGCGCGATGCGCTCGAGCGCGCGGATCATTATCTCGCGAAGGTCGGGCTCGAACGCTTCGCCGCGCATTATCCGCACACGCTGTCCGGCGGCATGAAGCAGCGCGTTGCGATCGCCCGCGCGATGGCGATGGAGCCCGCGATCCTCTTGATGGACGAGCCGTTCGCGGCGCTCGACGCGCTGACGCGCGAGCGGATGCAGGAGGAGCTCCTCAAGCTCTGGGAGCAGACGCGCTTCACGATGCTGTTCGTCACGCATTCGATCCCCGAAGCCGTGCGCGTCGGTAACCGCGTGCTGCTCCTCTCCGCGCACCCGGGCCAGGTCAAGGCGGAGCTGAACAGCAACGGCGTCGACACGCTCGACGCGTCCGGCCGGCGGCTCACGGAGCGAATCCACGCGCTGCTGTTCGACCAGACCGCCGACGCGGCGAGCCAAACGGAGCATTGACGCATGGCCATCGACGCTCGACGACCGGAGATCTTCCGCGAGATCGACCGCACGACGCTCACCGTCAGCGAGCAGCCGCTGACGGGCTGGGCGCGCCTTTACGAGAACGCTCTGCTGCGCAAGACGGTCCTACTGATCGTGCTCGCGCTCGGCTGGGAAATTTACGCGCGCGTCGTCGGCAACCCGCTGGTCTTTCCCACGTTCTCCGCAACGGTTGCCGCGCTCGGGTCGGCCCTGGCCTCGGGAGAGCTGCCGCGGGCCGCCGTGTACACGATCTCGCTGCTGCTCAAGGGCTACGCGGCCGGCCTCGTGCTTGCGGCGCTCTTGACCGCATTCGCGAGCATGAGCCGCATAGGCGCGGATCTCCTCGAGACGTTGACCGCGATGTTCAATCCGCTGCCGTCGATCGCGCTGTTGCCCCTCGCGCTGATCTGGTTCGGCCTCGGCGACGGCGCCGTGATCTTCGTGCTGATCCACGCGGTCCTCTGGGCCGTTGCGCTCAACACGTTCTCGGGCTTCAAATCGCTCAGCAACACGTTGCGGATGGTCGGCCGCAACTACGGGCTCTCACCCCTCGGCTACATCGCGCGGATTCTGATCCCTGGCGCCTTCCCGAGCATTCTCACCGGGCTCAAGATCGGCTGGGCATTCGCATGGCGAACGCTGATCGCCGCCGAGCTCGTGTTCGGCGTGAGCTCGGGTTCCGGTGGACTCGGCTGGTATGTCTTCGAAAAGAAAAACCAGCTGCTGATCCCGGAGGTCTTCGCCGGCTTGTTGACCGTGATCCTCTTCGGGCTGCTCGTCGAGAATCTGATCTTCCGGGCGATCGAGCGGCGCACGGTCGAACGGTGGGGGATGCAGAGTTGACTGCCGACCTTTTCCAGCTGGTCCAAGTGCTTTCGGTTTCGTGAGCGAGCGATTGCGAATGATCGTCGAGCGCAGGGCCGTCCGGCCGGAGCACGACGTTCTCGAGATCGGTTGCGGTCACGGCGTGGCGGCCAACGCGCGCTCATGTGAAGAGGTGGCTCAAGCCGAAGGGCAAGATCGTGCTCGTATACGACGAACCGTGACGCAACCGCGGTATTCGATGCTCTGTGCTCGAGGAGAATCCAGCAGGGGAATGTCTGGTCTTCGACACCGTAGTCCCAAGGTCGAAGCTCTCTGCGAGTCGGAACTCGAAGCTCCTTGATAAGCGCAACGAGTGCCGGCTGGGTAATTCGCGCCAGCTCCCGCTCGAAGAGCGCGTCGATCTGTGAGGCCGTCTCGACCACTCGTCAGCTCCGCAGCTCAGGCCCCGTGCGATCCGGCGCGAACGTACGTGGATGAAGCGCGCCCGAGTCCGCTGCCGTGCCGCGCTTCATCCGCGCCCGTGCGGTTCCAATTCGACGCCTGTGATTGAAACCTGCCAGCCGCCCTCCGGCTGATAAAATTTCGAAGACCGACACCAGCTGGATCCGCCCCGTCGTCCTTCCGGCCGCTTCCGCGTATCGGCGTCAACACCCCCTTTACGGAAGGGTCAAAAGGCGCATGATCCTCGGCAGCGCCTCGGTCGCCGCCTCCCGCAGCACGACCCCGCCTCCGGCCCTCGCCATCTCGCCAAACGTATTCTCTTCAGGGTTCACGTCTATGATCGGTATGCCGCGGCGCTCGCAGATGTATCCGATCTGCACCGGCAAAGTGGTCGAGCCCGTCGTGCCGACGACGATCAGGAGCGCCGCCCGGGCCGCCGCCTTCAACGCGCTTTCGCTCCGATAGAACCGCTCGTCGTAATACTCGTCGAACCACAGCACATGCGGCCGCATCCAGCCGCCGCAACGCGGGCAAGTCAGCGCGCGGCGGGTGCTCTCCGGAAGCGGGGCGCGGGCTGCCCCGAGCGCGGGCAAAGGCACCGGCTCGTCGTGCGACGGGTCGGTGCAGCGCATGAGACGAGCGTCGCCGTGGATCGCGAGCGTCCGCGCATCCGTCGATCCCGCTCTTTGATGCAGCCCATCGATGTTCTGCGTGACGAGCGTCATTCGGTCGCCATAGTGCCGCTCCAGGGCCGCGATCGCATAGTGGGCCGCGTTCGGTGCGGCGGCGCGGCACGCGTCGAACCGGGTGAGATACCACGCCCACACCTCTTGAGGCGCGCCTGCGAACATGCCGAGCGTCGCCATCTCCATCGGCGTGTAGTTGACGGAGCCGACGGTCCAGAAGCCCTCGCGCCCGCGGAACGTGGGTATGCCGCTCTCCGCGGAAACCCCCGCGCCGGTGAGGATCAGGAGCGAACCGCCGCTCCGGCGAAACCGTTCCAACGTCCTTTCCAGTGCGTCGTTCATCCGCCCTTCCATCGACAAACTTATGTCAAAAGGCCACCACCGGCCGACGAGAACCTCCGGTCGCGAGCCGTGCCCTTCCAACGCGTCAGCCGCCGCCCCGTGCCCACCGCAACTTTCTGGCCCACCTCAAGATTCTTCAGCCGGCGGGGCAGCCCGTGCCGATGAACCCGGGCCGAATTCTTGCTAAGCTCGGGACTTGACGGCCGGCCCGACACGCCGGCAACGGCTGCCGAAGAGGAGACGTCGAATGTTCCTGACGAGGAAGCATCTTCCCCGCCGCACGTTCCTGCGCGGTGTCGGCGCGACGCTCGCGCTGCCCCTGCTCGACAGCATGGTGCCCGCGTTCGCAAGCACGGTGAAGCAGGGACCGAGGATCGGCTTCGTCTACGTTCCTCACGGCGCGATCATGACCCGCTGGACGCCGGATACCGTCGGCCGAAACTTCGAGTTCAAGGACATCCTGAAGCCGCTAGAGCCGTTCCGCGACCGGCTGATCATCGTCAGCGGCCTGCACCACCGCGCCGCGGACACGTCGGCCGTGCACTCACTGAGCCCGACGACCTGGCTGAGCGGCGTCCGGCCGAAGCCGACCCAAGGCGTCGATGCCTATGCCGGCGTGACCGCTGACCAGTATGCGGCGATGGCGATCGGCCAGGACACGATTCTGCCGTCGCTCGAGCTCGCAACCGAGGACCACTCGTCGCTGATCGGCGCGTGCGACCGTGACTACGGCTGCATCTATATGAATACCCTGTCGTGGCGCACGCCGACGACGCCGCTGCCGATGGAGATCAATCCGCGCAAGGTATTCGAGCGGCTGTTCGGCGACGGCGGGAGCCCCGAGGAGCGGATGGCGCGGCGCCGTGAGGACCGCAGCATCCTCGACGCGCTGACGCAACAGGCGAAGTCGATGAAGGCCGAGCTCGGCCCGCGCGACCGCGAGAAGCTCGATCTCTACCTCGACAGCGTTCGCGAGATCGAGCGGCGGCTGCAACGGGCGGAAGCGCAGCTCGACGCGAACCTCGACCTCGAGATCCCCGAGGCGCCGCCGGGCATCCCATTCGTCTACGAGGACCACGTCGACATCATGTTCGACCTGATCACGCTCGCGTATCAGGCGGACATCACGCGCGTCTTCACGTTCATGATCGCGCGCGAGATCAGCAACCGCACGTACCCGCAAGTCGGCGTCGTCGAGGGCCATCACGCGGTCTCCCACCATCAGAACCGTGAGGACAAGATGGACATGAACGCGCGGATCAACCGCTATCACGCGGGGCTCTTCGCGCGCTTCCTCGAGAAGCTCGACGCGGTCGAGGACGGCGACGGCACGCTGCTCGACAACTCGATCGTGCTCTACGGCAGCAACATGAGCAACAGCAACGCGCACGACCACTTCCCGCTGCCGAACGTCGTCGCCGGCGGCGGGCGCGGCCGCCTCAAGGGCGGTCAGCACGTGAAGTGCGAGGACCATACGCCGATGACGAATTTGCTGCTGACGCTGCTCGACAAAGCCGACGTGCCGATGGAGTCGCTCGGCGACAGCACCGGCACGATCGCCGAGATCTAGGAGCCCGCCGATGCGCACCGCTGCCCTGCTCCGCGCTGCGGTACTCGCGGCGTTGGCCGCATCGGCTACCGGCACGTTCGCGGCCTCGCCGCCGCCGCTCGTCGAAGCGGCGAAGGCAGGTGACACGCGCACCGCGCTCGCGCTCCTGCGCGAGGCAGACGTCAACGCGCCGCAGGCGGACGGCACGACCGCGCTCCATTGGGCGTCCCGCAACGACGACGTCGAGCTCGCGGCGAAGCTGATCGAAGCCGGCGCCGATCCGAAGGCGCGGAACCGCTATGGCGTCACCCCGCTTTACCTCGCCGCCGTCAACGGCAGCGCCCCGATGATCCGGGTGCTGCTCGATGCCGGCGCGGACCCGAACGAGGTCGCCAACGACGGCGAGACGGTCCTGATGACCGCCGCACGCACGGGCGCGGTCGACGCGGCGCGCGTGCTGCTCGAGCGCGGCGCAGAAGTCGACGCGCGTGAAGCCTGGCACGGCCAGACGGCGCTGATGTGGGCGGCCGCGCAAGGCCATCCGGACATGATTCGGCTCCTCGTCGAGCACGGCGCGGACGTGAACGCGCGATCCGCGCACGAGGTCTGGGAGCGGCAGGTCACGGCCGAGCCGCGCGAGAAGTGGCTGCCGCCGGGCTCGATGACGCCGCTGCTCTTCGCGGCCCGCGAGGGCTGCGTCGACTGCATCCCTTTGCTCGTCGAGCTCGGCGCCGACGTGAACGCGGCGACACCGGACGGCATCAACGGTTTGATCTCGGCGCTGATCAACGGTCACTACGACGTCGCCGCGGCACTGATCGAAGCCGGTGCGGACGTGAACCACGTCGACAAAACGGGCCGCAGCGCGCTCTACGCGGCGATCGACTTCAGCACGATGCCTGCTTCGAACCGGCCGGCGCCTTACGTGCTGCACAACGAGCTCACCGCGCTCGATGTCGCGCGAATGCTGCTCGAGCGGGGGGCGGACGTGAACGTGCGGCTCACGTCGATGCCGCCGTACCGTGCGAAGCTCGACCGCGGCAACGACACGATGCTGAATGCCGGCACGACGCCGCTGCTCCGCGCCGCGAAGGCGGGCGACGTGCCCGCGATCCGGCTGCTGCTCGAACACGGTGCCGATCCGACCCTGACCAACCGCGACGGCATCAATCCCCTGATGGCGGCGGCGGGGCTCGGCACGGCGGAGCAGGACACGACGGGACGCTACAAGACCGAGGAGCAGGCGATCGAATCGATCCGCGTCCTGCTAGACGCCGGCCTCGACGTGAACGCCGCGGACCGGCGCGGCCGCACGGCCGCGCATGGCGCGGCGCTCTGGGGCTTCAACGACGTGCTGCGCTTCCTCGCGAGCGTCGGCGCGCGCCTCGACATCGGGGACCAGAACGGTCACACGGCGCTCGACTACGCGCTCGGACTCGCCGGCGGGTTCGGTTTCACGGGCCGCGAAGGCGTCGTGCGCAAAGACACCGCCGCCGTGATCCGCGAGCTTCTGGCGCAGCAGCAGGGGCAGGGCTGAGTCAGAGCCTCGAGAGCGCCCGACCCGCTCGGCGCCGATGTCGAACCCGTGCCTTACCTGCGGCGCATGCTGCGCGTATTATCGCGTCTCGTTCCACTGGAGCGAGACCGAGCGTTTTCTCGGCGGATCGACGCCTCCCGAGCTCACGGTGAAGATCGGCCCGCATCGCGTCGCGATGCGCGGCACATGCGGCGCATCGCCGCGCTGCGTCGCGCTCGCGGGCGAGATCGGCCGCGCCGTTCATTGCCAAATCTATCCAGAGCGCCCGTCGCCGTGCCGCGAGTTCACGGCGTCATGGGTCGACGGCACCCGAAGCGAGCGCTGCGATCAAGCACGCGCGGCGCACGGGCTGCCCCCGCTCCAACCACCGCGCCGCAAACGCACCGCGCACGCCCCGTA
>CAZKNH010000173.1:0-7403 GCA_964553875.1 uncultured Gammaproteobacteria bacterium
CCAACCTGCCGTCGATCGTCTACAACCTGTTCTGGCGGCGATTCAATACGCGCGGCGCGACGTGGAGCATCTACGGCGGCCTGATCACGTGCGTCACGCTCGTGTTCTTCTCGCCGGTCGTGTCCGGCGCTCCGAATGCGCTTTTCCCGAACGGTGACTGGGCCTGGTTCCCGTTGAGCAACCCCGGCATCGTCTCGATCCCGTGCGGCTTCCTTCTCGGCTGGCTCGGCACGATGAGCGCCCGAGAGCCGTCGGCGGAAGCGGCGTTCGACGAGCTCGAGGTCCGCGCGTTGACGGGCGCGGGCTCCGAGCGCGCGCGGGCACCGGCGTCGTCCCCGATTCCCGCCGGACGGCTCGAGCCCGTCACGGAGTAGAGCGGCCGGAGGCATTCGAGAGTGAGCTCATGGGAAGCGCTGCTCCTCGGCATCGTCGAGGGGATCACCGAGTATTTGCCGATCAGCTCCACCGGGCACCTGATCCTCACGGCGGCGTTGCTCGGCTTGAACGAGCCCGAGGCCACGCGCACGGCCGTGAATGCATTCGTCATCGTGATCCAGGGCGGGGCGATCCTTGCGGTGCTCGGACTCTACCGTCACCGCGTCGCGCAGATGGCGCGCGGGCTCGCCGGTCGGGACGCGGTCGGACGGCGGCTCGCGGCCAATCTCGTCGTATCGTTCCTGCCGGCAGCCGTGCTCGGCGTGCTGCTCGACGATCTGATCGACCGGTACCTGTTCTCCGCGTGGCCCGTCATCGGGGCGCTCTTCGTCGGGGGCCTCTTGATGCTCTCGATCGGTCCGTGGCAGCGGCGCGTCTTCCATGCAGCGCGGGACATCGAGCACCCGGACGCGACGAGCTTCGTCGATATCGAGCACCTGACGTGGCGCCGCGCGCTGATCATCGGCCTCCTGCAGTGCGTCGCGATGTGGCCCGGCACGAGCCGCTCGATGATGACGATCGTCGGCGGCATGGCGGTCGGCTTGAGGCCGCGGCACGCGGCGGAGTACAGCTTCCTGCTCGGCCTGCCGACGCTCGGCGGCGCGTGCGTCTACAAGACCGTGCAGCTCTTCGGCGAGTCCGATCCGCTGGTGCTGCTCGGCGGCTGGCAACCGGTGATCATCGGGCTCGTCGCGGCGACGGTGTCGGCCGCGTTGGCCGTGAAATGGCTCGTCGCGTATCTCACGCGGCACGGCCTCGCGCTGTTCGGCTGGTATCGCCTGATCCTGTCGGCGGTCTTAGCCGCGCTGATCTGGTACGGCGGGCTATCCATCACACCCGCGTGACGTGCCCGGAGGAAGCAGCGTGATACCTGGAACCAACGCTCACCCTTCGTTCGACGCACACGCCGAGCTGCTGCGGCTCTTTCTCGCACACCGCGACGAGATCGTCGAGCGCATCCAGGACGTGCTGAACGCGCAGCGAAAGCCGAGCCGTTATCTCGACGATCTCGAGCTCCTGTCGCGCGAGCTCGAGGAGTGCTTCTTCTCGCTCGCGGCGATCGGAGCCGACGAGGCACGCCTCAAGGGGCAACTCGAGCAGGCGCACTGGGCGAGCGGATTCCGACCCCGGCACGTGCCGCAGCTGCACAACGACCTGATCCATCCTGCGGAGATGGCGCGGCGCGCGTTCTACTGCTGGCAGCGGACGCGCTGGCCGGGCCGCAACGGCCGCCTCAGGTACGCGCAGACGCTGTTCGGCGTATATCTGTTGCGTTGCCTCGAGCTTCTTTCGATGCGCGTATGGGATGCGGGCGCCGGCGACGTGAGCCGACGGCTCGCGGAGCTCCAGACGCTGCTCGACGAGCTTGCGCGGACGACGCCCGCGGATCTCCCCGTGCTCGTGCGGGATGCGCGCTGGCTGGTTCCGCTCGCGCAGAGCCCGACGACCGACGAGCTCTACGGCTATTTCGACGTCGCGGAGCGCGTCGCGACGACGTTCCCGGACGCCGACCGGCTCGAGGCCCAGAAGGCGCACGTGCTGATGATCGGCGGTCATCTGCGGTCGCAGATCCGCCACTACTGCATGCAGGATCGCGTGCCGATCGACCACGAGAGCGTCGTCCGGCGGACTCGGACGTCGAATGCGCTCGACTTCGGGCTGCTGATTCAAAACCTGGTGCCGCTGCTCGAGGCGTACGACGACGCCCGACGGACCGGCGACGAGGGGAGGAGGCTCGCGCTCGCTGACGCGATAGGCCAAGGGATCTCCGCCGACCCGGAGCTCTTCGTTCTGCGCATCGATCTGCTCGGCGCATACAGCATGATCGAGCACCTGTTCATCGCGGCGGCCCCCGACGGGGCGGAGTACACGGCGGCAGGGCGCCGGCACATCGGATTGCTCGACGAATACGCGGCCCTGATCGAGCGCTTGTCGCAGCCGTTGTACGACGACTGCCTCCGCTTCAGACCGATCGAGGGCGCCTATTCGCCGTACGGCGTGTTCTTCGGGACACCGTCCAATCTGACCGAGCACATCGCGTTCAAGACGATCGAGCGCGAAGCAGTGACGCACTTCGGCCTCGAGGATGTCTTCACCGCGGGCGATGCCGCGAAGCTCGATTGGGTGAACGGCTGGCGTCGGCTGCCGCATATCGATCCGGAGGTTCAGAAGCAGCACGCGTATCCACACGAATTCGCCGTGGAGATGTTTGCGCGCGTCGAGGCGGCGCTTCAGACGCGTGCTTCGGGCGCGTCCCTCGCGCCGACCGGGCGTTTCGTCATTGCTTCCGACGACGCGGCCGAAGCCGCGGGGACGGCCGTTCCTGAGCTTCCGGCGGACTACATCGGCACGTCGGATCCGCACGTCGTCGCGGCCGGGAAGGGGTGTCTGTACGACGAGCCGAGGCTATTGCGCGATCGGCAGGAGGGGCATTTCCTCGCGAGCTACGCGACGTCCGGCGGATGGGTGGTCGTCAGGAAGGACGCCCTCACGGACGTTCTCGGCACCGGAAAGGACGTGCGGATCTCCGGGCTGCCGCGCGAGGCCGCCGCAGTGCTCGAGCTCATGTGCCCGGCGATCGCCGTCCCCGAAACGCGCTACGCGAGCACGCCGCCGTCGATCGTGAAGGCCTGACCGGTGATCGCGGCGGCTTCGTCCGACGCGAGAAAATAGACGAGCGACGCGACCTCTTCGGGCTCGACGATCCGGCCGAGCGGCGCCTCGGCGGCCGCGCGCTCTTCGTCGAGATCGAGGTCCGCCCAGCGGCTTCGCGCCATGTCCGTGCGCACCCAGCCTGGACAGACGACGTTCACGGTCACGCGCCGGACGGCCGCGTGACGGGCGAACGCGCGCGTGAAGCCGAGGACGCCGTGCTTCGCGGCCGTGTAGGCCGTCTGATCGGCGACGCCTTTGAGGGAAAGGATCGAGCCGATGTTGACGATGCGTCCGCCGTCACGAATGTGCGGGTACGCGTATTTCGTCACGTAGTACGTGCCGTTCAGGTTCACGTCGATCACGCGGTGCCACAGCGTGTCGTCGTCGGTATCGAGCGGATTCGAGCCCGCGAGCCCGGCGGAGTTGACGAGCACGTCGACCGCTCCGAGCTCGCGCACGACGGCCGTGATCGCGTCACGGACCGACCGTGGGTCGGTCACGTCGCACGCGACCTTGACGTCGGCCGGGCTTCGGTCGAGGCGCTCCATCGAGCGCGCGCAGGCCGCGACGCGCCAGCCCGCCGCCTTGAAACGCGCGACGATGGCGCGGCCGATGCCGCGCGACCCGCCGGTGACGAACGCCGCTTTCATTGCGCCGTGAAGCCGCCGTCGACCGGGATCACCGCGCCCGTGATGAACGAGGACGCGTCCGACGCGAGGAACGCGATGACGTGCGCGATCTCGCCGGGCGAGGCGAAGCGCCGCAGCGGGATCGAGTCCTTGTAGAACGTTTCGCTGTCGCGCGGGTACGCGTCCGGATACCGATCGTGCAATTCGCCGAGGACGCGCCGCAGCATCGCCGTGTCGGTGCTGCCCGGCGCGACGCAGTTGAAGCGTATGCCGTGAGGTCCCCAGTCGAGCGCGGCGCTCTTCGTGAGCTGCGCGAGGGCCGCCTTGCTCGCGCCGTAGACGGCGCTGTGGCGTTTGCCGACGAGCGCCTGATCGCTCGCGTTGTTCACGACCGACCCCGACCGCTGGCGGAGCATATAAGGCAGGACCGCCCTGATCAGCATGAACGGCGCCTTGAAGTTCACCGTCAGCACGTCGTCGAGCTCGGCGAGCGGCGTCTCGAGGATGCCGCCGATGTTCGTGATGCCGGCGTTATTGACGAGGACGTCGATCCGGCCGGTCTTCGCCGCAATGGCGTCGACCCAATCCGCGATCCGGTCGAGGCTGCGAAGATCGTGTTCCGGAAGGTCGAGCCCGTGCACGCTGCAGCCGCTCTCGACCAGCAGGTCGTGCACGGCACGGCCGATGCCACGGGTGTGTCCCGTGACGATCGCCGTTTTTCCTTCGAGCCCGGGCAGAGGCAAGCGCATCGCCGAGCTTGCCGCGGCTTGAGCGATGCTCAGCCGCGCGGGCCGAGCTCGACTTCCTCGTCGATCGTGAGATCCCTGCAGGTCTCCGTGAAGTACGGAACGTCGGAGACATCCGTCATGCTCGACCCGGTGACCGGCTCCGTCCAGTAAAGCGGATCGGTAGCCGTATAGCTCCGTCGCAGCTTTCGCGTATCGGGATCGAACGAGAACTCCTCGACGAGGTGCAGCTGATCGCTGTGCGGCACCCGAGCGTTGAACAACCCGGGCTCGAACCCGATCGTGTCGACGATCAACGTATCGCCTTCCCAGCGTCCGATCGAGTGACCGGTGCGACTCGGCGCGATGTCGGCCGGATGCTCGGTCATGTTCAGGTGGATCGTCCGCTCGACGCCGAGTCGGCCGTACAGGATCGTGATCGTGTCGCCGCGCTGCGTGATCCGGTTGACCACCTCGCCGGAGTCGCCGCTCCACTCGGTCGCGATGCTCGTGAAGACGCAAGACATCGCGTAGCGGTCGCCGATATCGAGCGCGTCGAGTGCCGCGCGGCCGGCTTCGGTCAGGTTGCTCGCGCCGAAACCGGGGAAGCCGCCCCCGCCGCCGCCGGGAGCATTCCCTGCCCGGATCGCCGCCTCGGCTTCGGCCGCGCTCGCGAAGGCGCCCTCGCGGACAAGGCGCAGCGCCTCGGCCCGCAGCGCGGCCTGCTCGGTCCCGCGTGCGCCCTGAATGACGCCGGCGGCCTCGGGATCGTCGGCGTACTTCTCGGCCTCGCTGAGCGGCACGAGGGTCCCCCGCTGACCGCGCGGGTCCGTCATCACGCGCTGTTCCTGCGCCCAGTCGCCCGAGATGTTCGGCTCGCCGTTCGCGAGCCGGAGCGGTCGCTCGCCCTGGCCGATTTCGGCAGGGGCCTTGATCTGCCCGTAGCGGTCGAGCCTCGAACCGTCCTCGAAGATCAGCGTGCTCACGTAGCACGAATACGGGTCGTCGCGATCCGGGGAACCGGTGATCGTGATCTTCTTGCCGATCGGGAAGAGGTCCGGAGTCCATCCTGAGCGGCGCAAGGTGTTCGCGGAGCGCATCTCGCAGCGCATCGCGACCGTTTGGCCGTTCTCGTCGACGACGTCGAGATAGAGCCACGAATGCGGGTTCACGAAGTCGAGACCCGTCACCGTGCCCGTGATCTCGATGTCGACATCCATCACGAACGTGCCGAAGCCGTGGTGAGCCATCGCGAGCGGCGCGGCGGCGACGCCGGCCAGAACCGCAGGGATCCGGATCAAGGGCCGCATGGTTCCTCCCCCAGAGGTGGCATTCGCCAATATTACACATGATACAGTCGGGGAAGATCGATACCATTCGTCCCGGGGAGGAGGATGATCGCTATGCACACTACGACCCGTATGCTCGGTCGGCGCGCCCGGCCTCTCGCGGCTTTCGCCTTCGTTGCGCTCGTCGCGGGGTGCGGCGGCGGCAGCAGCGAGCCGCAGCCGGATGCGGAAGGATGGCTGACGCTGTGGAACGGCACCGACTTCTCGGGTTGGAACGTGCTCGGCGACGGCAACTGGCGCGTCGAGGACAACGCCATCGTCGTCGATCAGGGCGACGGCGTGAGCTTTCTCGTCAGTGATCGCAGCTTCTCCGACTTCGAGCTCGAGCTCGAGTTCTGGGTCAACACGGAGGCGAACAGCGGCGTGTTCATCCGGTGCGCCGATCCGGGAGCCGTCGACGAGGAATCCTGCTACGAGGTGAACATATTCGATACGCGGCCAGACCAGACCTATCGAACGGGCGCGATCATGTTCGTCGCCGAGCCCGCGGAGTTCGTCTACACCGGCGGGCAATGGAATCGCTACCTGATCAGCGCGGTCGGCAATCGTCTCAAGGTCACGCTGAACGGGCGCCAGATGGTCGACGTCGAGGATTCGAAGCTCGCGGCGGGACCGATCGCGCTGCAGCACGGCACGGGCACGGTCAGGTTCCGCAACATACGGATCCGCGAGCTCTAGCCGCGCGCATGGGTACCGGGCGGCGGGGAACGGTTCCTGCCGCTTCGGCCGGTCGGCGTCACTCTGCGCCGAACCGGTACGTCAGGTCCGTATAGAAGTACGTCGGGTCGCCGTTTCCCATCGCGTTCGGAGCGGTACGAAGGAACGCGCCGTTCGACAGGTACGTCACGCCGACTTCGACGCGGAGCGTCTGCGGCCGGAGCCAGCGCCCGTAACGCGCGTCGAGCTGCGTGCCGGCGTCGCGGCCCGAACGGCCGGCCGCGTCGCGAACCTGGGTGCTCGCGAACGCGTCCGCGGCTTCCGCGAGGCGAAGGGTTCGATACGCGATGAACGCATCCGCCGGCCCCGGGAGCTTCCACGACGCACGCACGCCTAGCGTCACGATGTTCTCGCGCCCGAGCGCGGCGTAGATGCCGGTCGGCGCGAGGTCGACCCGACGGTTGCCGTAGAGCGGATCGAACCGCTCCCAGCGAGCATCGTTCGGATCCGAATCGCCGCTGCCGTATTCGTACTCGACGGCGAGCCGCGTCGCTGCGCGGCCGCCGAGCGTGTAACCTGCCTCGAGATGCGCGAAGCGCGCATCGACGGCGAGCACGCGCTCGTCGGTACGCGCGGCGGACGCACGGCGCGTGCCGGTTTGGCGGATCAGCTCGATCTCGAAATCCCAGCGGCGCGCTGCGTCGGGACGGTAAAGCCTGACGCCTGCCGTCGTCAGGCGCCGGTCCGGCGTTTCGCGCTCCCCCGGATCGTCGCGCTCGTCGAGCGCGTAGACGTAGAGCTCCGTTTCGAGTGAAGCGCCCGCCCATGGCACGTTCCAAAACACCCCGAGCAGCGCGAGATCCGTGTCCGCGTCATCGGACGCACGCTCGTTCGCTAGCATCCGGTCTCGGTCGTCGGGAAGCGTGATCGTCGGCAACGCCGCGAATGTGACC
>CAZKNH010000174.1:0-7314 GCA_964553875.1 uncultured Gammaproteobacteria bacterium
CGGACGAGTATGTCGACCCCGAGTTCGGCACGGGCTGCGTGAAGATCACGCCCGCTCACGATTTCAACGACTACGAGGTCGGTCAACGGCACGGCCTGCCGCTGATCAACGTCTTCGACGAGAACGCTGCGCTGAACGACGCGGCGCCCGAGGCCTATCGCGGGCTCGACCGCTTCGTCGCCCGCGAGCGCATCGTCGAGGATATGAACGCCCAGGGTCTCCTCGACGGCATCGACGATCACGTGTCGATGATCCCGCGCGGCGATCGCAGCGGAGCGATCATCGAGCCGTTCCTCACGGACCAGTGGTACGTCCGCGTGAAGCCGCTCGCCGAGGCCGCGATCGAGGCCGTCGAGCAAGGCCGCGTGCGCTTCGTGCCGGAGAACTGGTCGAAGACGTATTTCGATTGGATGCACAACATCCAGGACTGGTGCATCTCGCGGCAGCTCTGGTGGGGCCACCGAATTCCCGCATGGTACGACGATGCGGGCCGCATCTACGTCGGACGCGACGAGGCCGACGTCCGCGCGAAGCACGATCTCGGCCCGGACGTCCCGCTCCGGCAGGACGAGGACGTGCTCGACACGTGGTTCTCGTCGGCGCTGTGGCCGTTCTCGACGCTCGGCTGGCCCGAGCAGACGGAGGCGCTCCGGACGTGGTACCCGACGAACGTGCTCGTCACCGGCTTCGACATCATCTTCTTCTGGGTCGCCCGGATGATCATGATGGGCCTGAAGTTCATGGGCGACGTGCCGTTCCGCGAGGTCTACATCCACGGCCTCGTCCGCGACCAGGAAGGCCAGAAGATGTCGAAGTCGAAGGGCAACATCCTGGACCCGCTCGACGTCGTCGACGGCATCGACCTCGAGAGCCTCGTCGCGAAGCGGACCGAGGGTCTGATGCAGCCGCATCTGAAGTCGCGGATCGAGAAGACGACCCGCAAGGAGTATCCGGAAGGCATCCCCGCGTTCGGTGCGGACGCGCTGCGCCTCACGTTCGCGTCGCTCGCGACGACCGGCCGCGACATTCGTTTCGATCTCGGCCGCGTCGACGGCTACCACCGCTTCTGCAACAAGCTGTGGAACGCGTCGGGCTACGTGCTGACGCATCTCGCCGAAGGCCTGCCGGCCGGCGAGCGCACGCCGACGATCGCGGACCGTTGGATCCGCTCGCGCCTCGGCCGGGCGGTGCGTGCGGCTCACGACGCTGTCACCGCGTACCGCTTCGATCTGATGACGCAGGCGCTCTACGACTTCGCGTGGCACGAGTTCTGCGACTGGTACCTCGAGCTGACGAAGCCGATCCTGCAGGCGGACGGCGCCGATCCGCGCGAGGTCGCGTCGACGCGCGCGACGCTCGCGGAGACGCTCGATGCGCTCCTGAAGCTCCTGCACCCCCTGATCCCGTTCGTGACGGAGGAGCTGTGGCTCAAGCTCGCAGCGGCCACGGGTGCGAAAGGCGAGACGATCATGCTCGAGCCGCTGCCCGAGCCCTCGGCCTACCCCGTCGACGACGAGGCGGAGCAGGAGATCGAGTGGCTCAAGCGCTTCGTCATCGCGATACGCCAGATTCGCGGCGAGATGAACATCGCACCGTCGCACCGGCTCGCCGTGAAGCTCGCGGGCGCGACCGCGACCGATCGCGAGCGTGTCGCGCGGCATCGGAACTTTCTCGAGCGGCTCGCGATGCTCGCCGAGATCTCGGAGGTCGAGTCGGCATCCTCCGTGCGCGGCGCGGCGACCGCCCTCGTCGGCGACATGCAGATCCTCGTGCCGCTCGCCGGGCTCATCGACATCGGCGCCGAGCGTGAGCGGCTCGCCAAGCAGCTCGAGCGGGCGAGATCCGACCTCGAGAAGTGCCACCGCAAGCTCGACAACGCGTCGTTCGTCGCGAACGCGCCGGCCGATGTCGTCGCGAAGGAGCGCGAGCGCGTCGCCGATCTCGAGCAGCGCACGGCGCGCCTCAAGCGCCAGATCGATCTCCTCGCCGAGCTCGACTGACCCGTGTCAGACACCTTTTTCGGCGAAAAAAGGTGTCTGACCCTGCTCTGACCCAAATTCGCGGAATCGGTCACAGATCGGGCGGCGCGGGGGTGTCGCGGCAGTGCGCGTTGAGCGAACATGGGCGGCATGTCCACACCGTCATTGCGCCCGGCGCGCGTCGAGCCCGACGCGGCGCCGCTGATCGATCGCGTCATCGGGACGCTCGACCGCGTCATCGTCGGCAAGACGCATCAGCTTCGGCTGGCCGTCACCTGCCTGCTCGCACGCGGCCACCTGCTGATCGACGACCTGCCCGGCGTCGGCAAGACGACGCTCGCGCACGCGCTCGCCAAGGTGCTCGGGCTCGACTATCAGCGCGTGCAGTTCACGAGCGATCTGTTGCCTGCGGACGTGATCGGCGTCTCGGTATTCAACCGGGAGACCGGCCGCTTCGAGTTCCACAAAGGTCCGCTCTTCTCTCAGGTCGTGCTCGCGGACGAGATCAACCGCGCGACGCCGAAGGCGCAGAGCGCGCTGCTCGAAGCGATGGAAGAGCGACAGGTCACGGCCGACGGCGCGACGTATGCGCTGCCCGCGCCGTTCTTCGTGATCGCGACGCGCAACCCGTCGCACCAGATCGGAACGTTTCCGCTGCCTGAATCGCAGCTCGACCGCTTCCTGATGCGGATCGAGCTCGGCTATCCGGCGCCCGAGGACGAGCGTGAGCTCCTCGCGGGCGGCGATCGGCGCGCGCTCGTCGACGCGCTCGAGCCGGTCCTGTCTGTCGACGCGCTGCTCAGGCTCCAGGAGCTCGTGCCCGGCGTGCATCTCGCCGAGCCGATCCTCGACTATGTCCAGGCGCTGATTGCGTACACGCGCACGTCCGGAGAATTCGCCGCAGGGCTCTCCCCGCGCGCCGGCATCGCGCTCGTGCGTGCATCGCAGGCGTGGGCGCTGACGCACGGTCACCAGGGCGTGCATCCGGAAGACGTGCAGGCCGTCTTCCCCGCGGTCGCGGCGCACCGCCTGCAGCCCGCGTCCGGACGCGCACTCGACACGCATGGCTCGCTCGGCTCCGCGATCCTCGACGCCGTCCCGCTCCCCTGACCGCGAGCGCATACGGCGGCCGACGAGCGCCGGCGCACGCCGTTCCGCGCGGCCCGCACGCGGCGTCCTCGGCGTCGTCTCGACGCGATTCGCGGAGTGGATCCGTCGCCGGCAAGGCCCGGACGGCGCCGTCGTCACGCTCGAGCGGCGACGGATCTATATCCTTCCGACGCGCCTCGGCGCCGCTTTCGGCCTGCTGCTCTTCGCGATGCTCCTCGGCTCGATCAACTATGCGACGAGCCTCGGCTTCGCGCTCACGTTCCTGCTCGCGGGCCTCGCGCTCGTCACGCTGCACGAGTGTCACAACAATCTGCTCGGCATCGAGGTCCGCTATGCGGGCGCAGCGCCCGTCTTCGCCGGGCAACCCGCGCGCTTCGGCATCGCGCTGACAAACACCGCATCGGTTTCCCGTTACGAGCTCGAGCTTCGCGCGGCCGGCAACGGGGTCGGCCCCGTCGACGTGGCCCCCGGCCGCACGGCCGTGCTCTCGCTATCGGTCCCGACCGGCCGCCGCGGACGCGTGCGGCTGCCCCGCTTCTCGGTCGAGACGCGGCACCCCGCGAACCTCTGCCGCGCGTGGACCTACGTCCACATGAGCGCTGAATGCATCGTGTATCCCGCGCCGGCCGCGCCCGGCACCGCGCCTCCGATCGGCACCGACGACTCGGGCGGGCGAAGCGCCGTGGATCGATCCGACGCCGACTTCGCGGGCCTGCGCGCCGCCGTGCCCGGCGACCCGCCCGGACGCATCGCGTGGAAGGCATACGCCCGAAGCGACGAGCTGCTGCTCAAGCAGTTCGCGGGCGGCGAGCGCCGGGCCGACGTCTTTCGCTGGTCCGCCCTGCCCGGCGTCGATACCGAAGAGCGGCTTTCGATCATCGCGCGTTGGTGTCTCGATGCGGCCGCCGCGGACTCGAGCTTCGGACTCGAGCTGCCGTCCGCGTTCGTTCCGGTCGGCTCCGGCGAGCAGCATCTCCATCGATGCCTGACCGCGCTCGCGCTGTTCGAAGCCGACGCGTCCGAGGTGCCCGCGTGAGCACGGCCCCGCACGACCCGCTCGCTCGCGGACGGCTTTTGTGGCTCGCGGCCGTCGTCGTCGGTGCGAGCCTGCCGCATTGGCTCGCGCTCCCGGCGTGGATCCTGCTGCTCCTCGTCGGCTGCGTGCTGTGGCGGTTCGTCGCAGAGCGCCGCGGCTATCCGATGCCCGGCAAACGCCTGCGCGTTCTGCTGACGCTGCTCGCGCTCGTAGCGGTCCTCGCGAGCTTCCGGACGATCAACGGCGTCGAGGCCGGCAGCGCGCTGCTGATCGTGATGGTCGCGCTCAAGTTCCTCGAAGCGAGCTCGCATCGCGACCAGGTCGTGCTGACGATCGTCGCGTACTTCGTCGTGTTCGCGAGCCTGATCGATCGGCAGAGCATCTTGATCGGCGCCTACCTCTTCGTGTTCGTCTTCGTGACTACGGCGGGCCTTCTGCAGCTCGGACGGCGAGGCGCACTGCGGCCACTGCGCGCGACGTTCGCGCTCACCGGCCGCATGCTGCTCCAGGCCCTGCCCGTGATGCTCGCGCTGTTCGTGCTGTTCCCGCGGCTCTCGAGTCCGCTCTGGGCATTGCCTAACGATCCGCAGCGGGCGGCGACCGGTCTTTCGGACAGCATGACGCCCGGCGACATCACGGAGCTCGCACGGTCCGACGAAGTGGCATTTCGCGTCGAGTTCGTCGGCGACCCGCCGCCGGCGGAAACGCTCTACTGGCGCGGGCCCGTGCTGTCCGCTTTCGACGGCCGGCGCTGGTCGCGGCCGTGGACCGGTCCGAGGGTGAGCCGCGGCGGCATCGAGTACCTCGGCGAGCCGATCGAGTATCACGTCACGCTCGAGCCGACGAGCCAAGGCTGGACGTTCGCGCTCGACCTGCCCCGTGAATGGTCCGGCGTCGACGGCATGACGATGGCCGACGACTATCAGCTCGTCGTTCCGCCGAGACGCAGCGCCAAGTCGAGGCGGCAGTATCGCGTCGTTTCGCACACGCGCTACCAGGCCTTCGATCCCCTTTCCGAGTGGCAACGCACACGGCTCACGCAGTTGCCGAAAGGATCGAATCCCCGCACCGTCGCGCTCGTCGAGGGCTGGCGCGCCCGCGGCCTCGACGCCGAAGACATCATCGCGGAAGCCCTGCGGATGTTCCGCGAAGAGCCGTTCCGCTACACGCTGACGCCGCCCCGGCTCGGCGCGGATTCGGTCGACGAGTTTCTGTTCGAGACGCGTGCCGGATTCTGCGGACACTACGCGTCGGCGTTCGCGGTCATGATGCGCGCGGCCGGCGTGCCCGCGCGCGTCGTGACCGGTTATCAGGGCGGCGAGCTGAACGCGTTGACCGGACACTACACGGTGCGTCAGTCGGACGCGCATGCATGGGCCGAGGTCTGGCTCGACGGCCGCGGCTGGACCCGCGTCGACCCGACCGCGGCGGTCGCGCCCGAGCGCATCGAGCTCGGCGCCGCGGCGAGCGCGGACGGACGGCTCGCCTCCGAGCGTTTCGGCCTCGTCCGCACGTTGCGCTTCGCATGGGACGCGCTCGACGCGTACTGGTACGGCTGGGTGATCGGCTACGGGGAGGCCCGCCAGCAAATGCTGCTCGAGCGTCTCGGTCTCGATTTCGCGACGCCGGCGCTGCTCTCCGCGGCCGCCGTCGGCGCGGTCGCGTCGATCATCGCGCTGCTCGCCGCGTATCACGGATTCGCGCAGCGCGGACGAAAGCGCAAGGATCCCGCGGCCCGTGCGTTCGCCGCGTTTTGCCGGAGGCTCGCGCGCTGCGGCATCGCACCGCCTCGAGTCGGCGAAGCGCCGACCGCGTTCGCGGCGCGTGCGGAGCACGAACGGCCCGATCTCGCTCCCGCGATTCGGCGGATCGCCGCCGCGTACGTTCGTGCCCGCTACGAGCCCGATGCCGACGGCGGCGCGCTCGACCGGCTCGAGCGGCTCGTCACGACCTTCCGACCGCCGAGACGCGGTGCTCGCGCGTCTCGTGAAACTCGATATCGGGCCAACGCTCGCGCGTCAAGTTGAGGCTCACGGTCGACGGCGCGAGATAGACGAGCTCTCCGGCGTGATCCTCGGCGAGGTGCGCGCCCAGCCGATTCTTGAACTCGGCGAGCTTCGCGGGATCGCTGCAGCGCACCCAGCGGGCCGTCTGCACGTTCACGCTTTCGAACACGCACTCGACGCGATACTCGTCCTTCAGACGATACGATGCGACGTCGAACTGCAGCGGTCCGACCGCGCCGAGAATCAGGTCGTTGCTCGTGAGCGGCCTGAAGAGCTGCGTCGCGCCCTCTTCGCAGAGCTGCGCGAGTCCCTTCTGCAGCGCCTTGATCTTCAGCGGATCCCTGAGCACCGCGCGACGGAAGAGCTCCGGCGCGAAGCTCGGGATGCCGGTGAACGCGAGCGCCTCGCCCTCGCTGAAGCTGTCGCCGATGTTGATCGTGCCGTGGTTGTGCAGGCCGATGATGTCGCCGGCACAGGCCTCTTCGACGTGCTGACGATCCGCGGCCATGAACGTGATCGCATCGGCGACGCGGACCTCGCGACCGAGCCGCACGTGATGGAGCTTCATCCCCGGCGTGTACCGTCCGGAGCAGATCCTCATGAACGCGATGCGGTCGCGGTGCGCCGGGTCCATGTTCGCCTGGATCTTGAACACGAAGCCCGTGAGCTTCCCCTCGTAAGGATCGACGCGGCGCGTCTCGGTGTCCCGCGGCAGCGGGCCCGGCGCGTGCTCGACGAACGCATCGAGCAGCTCTTTGACGCCGATGTTGTGGATCGCCGCGCCGCAGAAGACGGGCGTCTGCTTCCCTTCGAGATAACGCGCCGGATCGAAGCTCGCGCTCGCGCCGCGCAAGAGCTCGATCTCCTCGGCGAGCGCGTCCGCGCGGTGGCCGAGGCGTGCCCGCGCTTCCTCCGAGTCGAGGCCGTCGATGATCTCGGTCTCGGGCAGCTGGCTGCCGTCCCGGGTCAGATAGAGATAGAGCCGATCCTCGAGCAGGTGATAGACGCCGCGAAACTCGCGCCCCATGCCGATCGGCCACGTGACCGGTGCGCACTCGATCTTGAGCACGGTCTCGATCTCGTCGAGCAGCTCGACGGGCTCGCGGCCGTCGCGGTCGAACTTGTTGATGAAGCTCATGATCGGCGTCGTCCGGAGGCGGCACACCTCCATCAGCTTGATCGT
>CAZKNH010000175.1:0-7276 GCA_964553875.1 uncultured Gammaproteobacteria bacterium
AGCTCTCGCAGCGCTCCGCGGAGTTCAACGAGCAGATCCGCGAGCGCGTCGAGGAGACGCGCGAGGCCGTCGCCCGCGTCCAGGAGAACGCGCGTGCGCTCGCCGCCGTCGATCTCGAGCAGACGACCCGCGAGAAGGAGCGGATCGGCGAAACGCTGAAGCGCGCGGAGGCCGCACGCAGCGAGATCCGGGCGAAGTTGAAGACCGAGCTCGCGCCGATCAACGAGGAGCTGAAGCGAGCCGTCGGCGACGCGGTCCGCTCGCTGCAATTCGAGGACATCTCGTCGCAGTCGCTCGGCACGGCCGTCGAGGCGATTGCGCGGCTCACGGATCTCAGGGTCGAGGTGCACAGCGCGGTCCGCCAGAAGAGCGGACGCGCGATGCTGTCGCACCTCGCGGAGCGGCTCAAGGCGCTCGAGAAGCGCTTCCCCGAGACCGCCCGCCGCCGCGTGAGCCAGACCAGCATGCAACAGGGGACCGTCGAGCTCTTCTGACCGGCGCCCTCGCTTCCCGCGTCCCGGTGCCTTGCGGCCACCTAAAGATCGCGCGGGAAGCGCCGACACAGTGCCGGTGCGGAAGGCCGACGGCCGCCGTCGATCGATCCCCAAGAGTCGGAGGAGCACTATGTTGAAACGCGTATCCTGCCTCGTCGCCGTATCGGCCGCGCTCAGCGGACCGGCATTCGCATGCGATTACCCCGATAGCAGCGTCGGCGAGATCCCGCGCGGAGCAACTGCGACGCAGCAGGAGATGGACGCGGCGCGCAAACGGGTTGCCGCGTACGTCAAGGCGCTCGAGGACTATGCGGCGTGCATGGACGGCCGGCCGGGCGGCAGCCGCGACCGCGACCGCGCGATCGAGGAAGCCCAGCGCGTCGCCGAGCGGATGAACCGGGAGATCCGCCAGTTCAACCGGTCGCTGCAGCTGCGGCAGGCGTCGACCTGACGCCCGCTCGACCCGACCGACCGGCGGCGGCCGCTCCGGAGGCGTCCGGAGCGGCCGCGCGTCATTTGAACGCGTCCTTCAGCGCTCGCGTACGCGCGAAGACGTCGACGTCGGATGCGTTCGGCAGACCGATCGTTTCGCGGAGCGCCGGGCTTCGTGCCCTGAGGAAGGGATTCGTGGCCTTCTCGAGCGCTACCGTCGTCGGCACCGTCGGACGGCCCTCCGCGCGCAGCCGCTCGACCTCGGCGGCACGGCGCCGGAGGGCCTCGTTGTCGGGCTCGACGGTGAGCGCGAAGCGCGCGTTTGCCTGCGTGTACTCGTGCGCGCAGTAGAGCCGGGTGTCGTCCGGCCACTCGGCGATCTTGCCGAGCGACGCCCACATTTGCGCCGGCGTGCCCTCGAACACCCTGCCGCAGCCCATCGCGAACAGCGTGTCGCCGACGAACGCGATCCGATCGTCCGGGAAGTGGTAGACGACGTGCCCGCGCGTATGGCCGGGCGTCTCGCGGACGACGATACGCCGCGAGCCGAGCTCGATCTCGTCGCCGTCGGACACGCCGATATCGATGCCGGGAATCCGCGCCGCATCCGATTTCGGGCCGATGATCCGGCAGCCGGTCCGCGCCTTGATCTCGAGATTCCCGCCGGCGTGATCGCCGTGGTGGTGCGTGTTCAGAATGTAGCGGAGCGTCCAGCCCTTCGCGTCGAGCTCGCGAAGGATCGGCTCGACCTCGGGCGTGTCGATCGCGGCGGTCTCGCCCGTGTCGGGGTCGTGCACGAGGAAACCGTAGTTGTCGGCGAGGCACGGGAACATGTGCACCACTATCTCGCTCATCGAAAGCCTCCGTCCGTCGACCGTTGCGTGCCGCCCGAGCCGCTGCCGAAAGCGCCTCGACCCGCCGGCGGGCACCGCCGATTCGGCGCCGCCCGCCCCCGGACGGCTTCGTCGTGCGGTGACTTAATCGTACAATGCGGCTCCTTACCCGTTTAACCCGAAAAGCCGCCGGCAAGGCAGTCAAGTGCCGCTGATTACACTTCCCGACGACAGCGTTCGCTCGTTCGACGGGCCGATCGACGGTCTCACGCTCGCGCGCTCGATCGGCGCGCGGCTCGAGAAGGAGGCCGTCGCGATGCGCGTCGACGGCGAGCTCAAAGACCTCACCGCCGTCATCGACCGCGACGCGCGCGTCGAGATCGTCACGCGCGACTCCGAGGACGGCCTCGAGCTCCTGCGGCACGACGCCGCGCACGTGATGGCCGAGGCCGTCAAGGAGCTTTATCCCGAGACCCAGGTCACGATCGGCCCCGCGATCGAGAACGGCTTCTACTACGATTTCGCCCGCGACGAGCCGTTCACGCCGGAGGATCTCGAGCGGATCGAGGAGCGGATGCGCGAGATCGTCAAGCGCGACGAGCCGATCGTCCGCGAGGTCTGGAACCGCGACGACGCGATCCGGTTCTTCCGCGAGCAGGGCGAGCACTACAAGGCGGAGATCATCGAGTCGATTCCGCCCGACGAGACGATCAGCCTGTATCGGCAAGGCGGCTTCATCGATCTCTGCCGCGGTCCTCACCTGCCGTCGACCGGTCGGCTCGGTCAGGCGTTCAAGCTCACGAAGCTCGCCGGCGCCTATTGGCGCGGCGACGCGCGCAACGCGATGCTGCAGCGCATCTACGGCACCGCGTGGGCCGAGCCGAAGCAGCTCAAGGCGTACCTCGAGCGGCTCGAGGAGGCGGAGCGGCGCGACCACCGCAAGCTCGGCCGCCAGATGGACCTCTTCCACTTCCAGGACGAGGCGGTCGGCGCCGTGTTCTGGCACCCGAAGGGGTGGACGCTGTTCCAGACGCTCGTCGAGTTCCTCCGCGAGCGCCAGACGGCGGCGGGCTATCGCGAGATCAATACGCCCGAGCTCATGGACCTGAAGCTCTGGGAGGCGTCGGGCCACTGGGAGGCGTTCGGCGAGAACATGTTCACGAGCCGGATCGAGGAGGATCGGATCCTCGCGGTCAAGCCGATGAACTGCCCCGGCCACATTCAGGTCTTCAAGAGCGAGCTGCGCAGCTACCGCGACCTGCCGCTACGCTTCGCCGAGTTCGGCAAGGTCCACCGCTACGAGCCGTCCGGGGCGCTGCACGGCCTGATGCGCGTGCGCGCGTTCACGCAGGACGACGCGCACATCTTCTGCACGGAGGAGCACATCACCGCGGAGACGGGCGCGGTCTGCAACCTGCTGCTCGGCATTTACCGTTCCCTCGGCTTCGACGACGTCATCATCAAATTCGCCGACCGGCCCGAGCGGCGCGTCGGCGACGACGCCGTGTGGGACCGCGCCGAGGCCGCGCTCAAGGCCGCAATGGACGACCTCGGCCTCGAGTACGTCTACAACAAGGGCGAAGGCGCGTTCTACGGGCCGAAGATCGAGTTCGTGCTGCGCGATGCGATCGGGCGCGACTGGCAATGCGGCACGCTGCAGGTCGATCTGAACCTGCCGGGCCGGCTCGGCGCGACCTATATCGGCGCGGACGGCGAGAAGCACGTGCCGGTAATGCTGCACCGCGCGATTTTCGGCTCCCTCGAGCGCTTCATCGGCGTGCTGCTCGAGCACTATGCGGGCGCGCTGCCGCTCTGGCTCGCGCCGCTGCAGGTCGTCGTCGCGACGATCACGTCCGACGGCGATGACTACGCGCGCCGCGTCGTCGAACGGCTGCGCGCGGCGGGCTTGCGCGCCGACGCGGATCTCCGCAACGAGAAGATCAACTACAAGGTCCGCGAGCACTCGCTCGCGAAGGTCCCGGTGATCCTCGCCGTCGGCCGCAAGGAGGTCGCGGACGAGACGGTCTCCGTGCGTCGCCTCGGCGAGCCCGGGCAACGCGTGCTCGGGCTCGAAGAGGCGGTGCGGAGCCTCGCTCAGGAAGCCGCGCCGCCGCGCGCGTGACGCCGATGCGACTCGTAAGCTTCACGGCAAACGGTCGCGACAGCTTCGGCATCGTCGTCGGCTCCGGCGTGATCGACGCCGGAGCGCGGCTCGGCGGAGAGTTCACGGGGCTCCGCGACGTGCTCGCGGCAGGCGCGCTGAACCTGCTGCGCGGCCTCGAGGGCCTCGCGCCCGACCTCGCGCTCGCCGATATCCGGTTCCGGCCGCCGATCCCCGATCCCGCCGCGAAGTTTCTCTGCGTCGGTGTGAATTACCTGCCGCACATCGCCGAGATGGGGCGTGAGCGGCCCGCGCATCCGGTGATCTTCGTACGTTTCGCGGACAGCCTCGTCGGTCATCTCGAGCCGATCGTGCGGCCGCGCGAATCGGTGCAGCTCGACTACGAGGGCGAGCTTGCCGTCGTCATCGGCAAGCCCGGCCGACGCATCCCGCGCGAGCGTGCGCTCGAGCATGTCGCGGGCTATGCGTGCTTCAACGACGGCAGCGTTCGCGACTTCCAGCGCCACGGCCCGCAGTGGACCGCCGGCAAGAACTTCCGCTCGAGCGGCGGGTTCGGGCCGTGGCTCGTGACCGCGGACGAGCTACCCGACCTCGCACGCTCGAGGCTCACGACACGCTTGAACGGCAGCGTCGTGCAGGACGAATGCGTCGCGGAGCTCTGCTTCGACGTGCCCGCGCTGATCGAGTACTGCTCGACGTTCGCGCGGCTCGAGCCGGGCGACGTGATCGCGACCGGTACGCCGGGCGGCGTCGGCGCCGCCCGCAACCCGCCGCTCTGGATGAAGGCCGGAGACGTCGTCGAGGTCGAGATCAGCGGCGTCGGCACGCTCACGAATACCGTCGTCGATGAGCCGGCGGACTGACGCACGCCCCACGTATTCCCGCCCGCTGGCCGCGATCGCGGCCGCGCTCACGGGCAGCATCCTCCTCGCTCAGACGCCGCGAGCCGCCCCGCAGCCCGACTTGAGCTGGATCGACCGCGACGACCTCGAATCCCGCGAGGTCGTCGTCCGCACGAGCAAGGACGACGGTGTGATCTCCGTCGACATCGCAGTGCTGATCGATGCTCCGGTCGACATCATCTGGGACGTGCTCCGGTCGTGCGAGATCGCGCCGCAGTACGTCTCGAACGTGTTGAGCTGCGAGCGCATCGAGGTGCTCGACGACGGCCGCGCGGAGCTCTTCGTGCAGACGGTGAAGCCGATGTTCTTCATTCCGCGCTTCGAGCACGTCTTCCGTCTCGACTACCTGCCGCCGGACCGGATCGACGTCACGCGCGTCAGCGGCCCGATCGACCGGATGGACGGCAGCTGGTGGCTGATGCCGCAACCCGAAGGTCCGGTGCTGGTCGTCCAGGGCATGGACGTCGACCCGGGCTTTCCGATTCCGCGCTTCCTGCTGCGCGCGACGCTCCGCAAGGAGCTCACGACGATCATGGAGGCGGTTCGCGACGTCGCCGAAGCACGGGCACGTGCCCGGCACGACGAGACGTCGTAGCGGCGAACGCCCGGCTCTACTCGGAGCCGCGCTCGGGCGCGAGCGACGCGAAGTCGAACAGGCTCCGGTCCGCGAGGTGGGACGGCGTCACGTTCTGCAGCGCGCGGAACAGGCGGTCCGTCCGGCCCGGATCCTCCCGCTCCCATTCGCGCAGCATCGCCTTGATCTTCACTCGCTGCAGATTCTCCTGCGACCCGCAGAGATTGCAGGGGATGATCGGGAACCTGCGCCCGCGGGCATAGCGCGCGATGTCTTTCTCCGCGCTGTACGCGAGCGGGCGGATGATCACGTGGCGGCCGTCGTCGGCAAGGAGCTTCGGCGGCATCGCCTTCAACCGCCCGCCGTAGAACATGTTGAGAAACAGCGTCTCGACGATGTCGTCCCGGTGATGGCCGAGCGCGATCTTGGTCGCGCCGACCTCGTCCGCGACCCGGTAAAGGATCCCGCGCCTGAGCCGTGAGCAGAGCCCGCACATCGTCTTGCCGGGCCCGATCACCCGCTTCACGACGGAGTACGTGTCCTCCTCGACGATGCGGTACTCGACGCCGAGCGAGTCGAGATATCGCGGCAGGACGTCAGGCGGGAAACCCGGCTGTTTCTGGTCGAGATTGACGGCGATCAGCCCGAACTCGACCGGCGCGCGCCGCTGCAGCGAAAGCAGCATGTCGAGCAGCGTGTACGAATCCTTGCCGCCGGACAGGCAGACCATGACGCGGTCGCCGGCCTCGATCATCCGGTAATCGGCGATCGCGCGCCCCACCTCGCCGCGCAGCTGCGCCTCGAGCTTCTTGAACCGGCCGGAACGGCGTTCGGCTCCGCCCGGGGCCGGCTCGTCGGCTTCGACCGTCGCGCCGTCCGCGGCGCTGCTCTGCATCGCAATACTCGTCGTCATCGCCCGTTTCGCGGCGCGGGGAGACTCGAAAACGGACCGAAACGGCCCTTCCCCGCTCGTGGCCGGCCATGATAGCGGATCACCGTCCGGGCCGTCAGAACGGGTCCCGACAAACTTCGTGGTTCGCGATGTGAAGCCTATCACTGCATCCGGGCCGCGCATTACCTACGGTACCAGCTCCGACACTCCGACCGGACGGCCATGAAGCGAACAGCCGTTTCGATCATTCTCGCGGTCGCAGCGCTCGCGATGCTTGCGTCACTGCTCCTGCGCTCGCGCGCGCTGCCGCTCGAAGTCCATCTGTCGCAGAACGGCATGGCGACGGAAATCGAGCGTATTCGCGAGGATTTCGCCGCGCTCGTGTCCGCGCTCGACGCGGCCCGGCGCGATATCCGTGCTCCGGGCGAAGCGGAGCAGGCGCTGCTCGACAGAGTCGCGAACGCGCCGGAGACGCTGCGTCCCCTCGTCGCCGTGATTCCTGCCGGCGGCGCCGAGCGCTCGGGTCTCGATACCCGGCTCGAGGGCTTCACGCGCACGGTTTCCGACGCCACGGCCCTCGCTCGCGACATTCTCGCCGAGCAGAGCGAGTACGCGCGCAACTTCGCGTACGTGCGCGACGAAGGCCCGCGGATCATTCAGCAGATGCGGGACCTGCGCCTCGACGGCGAGGCGGCGGAAGTCTTCCAGCTCGTCCTCGGGACGCTCGATCACGCGTCCCCGGACGCGACGGTCGCAGGCTCCGATCTCAAGGCGCTTGCGACGGCGCTCTCCCGCAACGAGCGGATCGCCGCGAACGTGCCGCGCGAGCTCGAGCGGCTCGGCGACGCGGTGGCGGCGGTCGTCGACCACAAGGCGCCGCTCGAGCGCAAGCTCCGCCAGCTCGCCGAAAGCCCGGTCGCGCAGCGTGCGGCGATCGTCGGTGCGGCCGCGCAAGAGGCTTACCGCCGCGCCGTCGCGACCGTCGAGGAAGCCCGCCTGATGCTCGGCATCTACTCGGCGGCGCTGT
>CAZKNH010000176.1:0-7184 GCA_964553875.1 uncultured Gammaproteobacteria bacterium
TCGCGATGTAGTCCTTGAAGCGGCCCGGCATCGGCTTGTAGAGCTGATGCGCGAGGCCGAGCACGCGGTAACAGCTGTCGACGTCCGGAACGACGATGCGGATGCCGAACACGTCGACGATCTCCGAGAGATGCGCGTGCTTGCGCTGCATCTTCTTGTAGATGCTGTAAAGGTGCTTCTCGCGCCCCGTGACCCGCGCCTTGATGCCGTTCGCCGCGAGCTCGTCCTCGAAGCGGCTCTCGATCCGGCGGAGCGGCTGGCGCTGAGTGCCGCGTGCGCGGCGCAGCGCCCGCTCGAGCACGCGGTACCGGAAGGGGTAAAGCGTCTTGAAGCCGAGATCCTCGAGCTCGACCTTCAGGCTGTAGATACCGAGCCGGTTCGCGATCGGCGCGTAGATCTCGAGCGTCTCGCGGGCGATGCGCCGCTGCTTCTCGCGCGGCAGCGCGCCGATCGTGCGCATGTTGTGCGTGCGGTCGGCGAGCTTCACGAGGATCACGCGCAGGTCCTGCACCATCGCGAGGAGCATCTTGCGGAAGCTCTCCGCCTGCGCCTCGGCGGCGCTGTCGAAGCGGAGCTGATCCAGCTTGCTGACGCCGTCGACGAGGAGCGCGACGTCATCGCCGAAGCGGGCCTTGATCTCGGCGAGCGTCGCGGGCGTGTCCTCGAGCACGTCGTGCAGGAGCGCGGCCTTGATCGAGCCCGCATCGAGGTTGAGACCCGCGAGGATCTGCGCGACCGCGATCGGATGGGAGATGTACGGCTCGCCGCTGCGGCGGTTCTGGCCTTCGTGCGCCTTCGCGGCGAAATCGTGGGCTTCGACGATCCCTTCGAGGTCTTCTTCGGGCAAATAGGCAGCGAGGCGGGTCAACAGCTCGCCGAAACCGTGGTCGTCAGCGCGGCGGACGACCGGAAGCCGTCTCTCGCGAATCGCGCCTCCTATCATCGGCGACCCTCATCGCCAGCCGCCCTGCTTCGCGATGCGCGTCACTCGGTGCCTGCGAGCGGCGGTCGCGGCGAAAGCAGGTCGTCCGGAATCAGCGCCGGGGGCGTCTTGTCGAGCTCGAGCAGGTCGTCGACCGGCTGATCCCGCTCCTCGAGGATCCGGGTATCGATATAACCTTCCGCGATCTCGCGCAGCGCGACGACCGTCGGCTTGTCGTTCTCCCACTCGACCATCGGGTGGGCGCCGTTCGCGAGCTGGCGCGCGCGCTTTGCGGCGACCAGCACGAGCTGGAACATGTTCGGCACGTGCCGCGTGCAATCCTCGACCGTGATTCGGGCCATCTCTCACCTCCTTGAGGGACGGAACAGTGTACTCCAAGCGCGCGGCGCGGGACTAAGGGACTTCCCGAGCCGCAGGCGCGGGCCGAGCGGTGCCGGGCGCGCTGCCGGCGTCCTCGAACACCTTCGCGACGCGTTCCGCGACGCCCGGCGCATCCGTGCGATGGCGCGCGCCGCCGCCCGTGACGATCTCGGCGAGCTCGTCGGCGGCGCGCTCCAGCTCGTCATTGACCACGACGTAGCCGAATTCGTTCCAGTGCATCATGTCGGCGACGGCGTCCCGGAGCCGCCGCGCGATGACCTCCGGCGGGTCGCTGCCGCGGTGCTTGAGCCGCGTCTCGAGCGCGGAGACGCACGGCGGCAGGATGAACACGGTGACCGCGTCCGGGGCCCGCTCGCGCACCTGGCGCGCGCCCTGCCAGTCGATCTCGAGCAGCACCGACGCCCCGGACGCGAGCAGCGCGTCGACGTGCTCGCGCGACGTGCCGTACCAGTGGTCGAACACCTGCGCATGCTCGAGGAACTCGCCGCGCCGGACCATCTCGTCGAACCGCTCCGGGCTCACGAAGAAATAGTCGACGCCGTCGCGCTCGCCGGGCCGCGGCGGACGGGTCGTGTAAGACACGGAGAAACGCAGATTCGGCACACGCTCGAGCAACGCGCGAACGAGCGTGGTCTTGCCCGCGCCGGACGGCGCGGCGAGCACGATCAGACGTCCGCGTGCGTGACGACCTTCGCTCATCCCTACTCCAGGTTCTGGACCTGCTCACGCATCTGCTCGATCAGGACCTTGAGATCGACGGCCGTTCGCGTGAGCTCCTCGTCCTGCGCCTTCGACCCGAGCGTGTTCGCCTCGCGGTTCATCTCCTGGATCAGGAAATCGAGCCGCCGGCCGATCGGCTCGCGGCGCTTCAAGACCTCGCGCGCCTCGGCGACGTGCGCGCCGAGCCGATCCACCTCTTCGCTGACGTCGAACCGCTGCGCGACGAGCACGAGCTCCTGCTCGAGGCGCTCGGGCTGCGCCTGGATGTCGAGCCGTGCGAGCCGCTCGGCGAGCTTCTGCCGATAGCGCTCCTCGGCGCTCTGGACGGCAGGTCGCACGGCGGCGAGCCGCGCGACGATCGCGTCGAGCCGCTCCTCGACGAGCGCCGCGAGCCGTTCCCCTTCCCGGGCACGCGTCGCCTCGAGCGCGGCCGCGGCCTCCCGCAGCGCCTGCCGGGCCGGCTCCGCGAGCGTCGCGACGTCGAGCTCGCGCTCCTTCAGCACGCCCGGCCAGCGCAGCACCTCGTTGACGGTCAGCGGCCGAGCGTGCGGGAACGCCTGCCTCACGCGCGCCTCGAGCGCCGCGAGCGCGCCGAGGCCCGCCGCGTCGATCTCCGGCGCGCCGGTCGAATCGTCGGCGACCGTGATTTTCAGCGTGCAGTCGACCTTTCCGCGGCGGACGTGCTCCGCGAGGATGTCGCGGAACGCGGCCTCGAGCGCGCGAAGCTCGTCCGGCAGGCGGAGCGAAATATCGAGGAAGCGATGGTTCACGCTGCGCAGCTCCCAGGCCAGCCGGAAGGGCGGGCTCTCGGCCTCTGCGCCCGCGAAGCCTGTCATGCTGTGCGGCAAGATCTGCGTCCGTCGTGAGCCACTGGCGGGGCCTAGTCTAGCAGCCCGCACACCGCCGGTACGGAACGAGGGCCCGGCGGCATCGCAATTTCGCGTAGTATTCGACGGAATCGAGCGACCGATTCCGATCAGAATTGCGCCCCGCCTCCCGCGGAAAACCGCCGACACCGACCCATAACATAAAGAGCGAACATCGCCGTGCGCATCGAGATCGCGAAGCTCAGCCTCCCGGGAAACCGACAGGACAACCAGGATCGCGTCGAGGTGCTGACGCGAGCGGAATCGGCGCTCCTCATCGTCGTCGACGGCATGGGCGGCCACGCCGAAGGGGCGAAAGCAGCCGAAGTGACCGTCGCGACGCTGAAGCGGTGCTTCGCGGAGGAAGGCGACGTGGTCTTCGATCCGCAAGGGTTTCTCACCGTCTCGCTGGCTCTCGCGCACGCAAAGGTCGTCGAGCTCGGTCGCGACGTCTCGCTCGATCACAAGCCGCGCGCGACCTGCGCCGTGTGCCTCGTCCAGGACGCGGGCGCGTACTGGGCGCACGTCGGCGACAGCCGCATTTACCTGCTGCGCGACGGCGGCGTCCGCGAGCGCACTCGCGACCACAGCCACGTCGAGCTCTTGCGGCGCGAGGGCGTGATCGGCGAGCGCGAGATGCGCTCCCATCCGATGCGCAACTTCGTCGAGTGCTGCCTCGGCGGAGACACGCCGCTGCCGAACATGAGCATCACGGCGCGGAAGAAGCTCGTTCCGGGCGACGTGCTGCTCGCGTGCACCGACGGCCTGTGGGCCGGGCTCGACGACGCGGAGATCGGCGCCCTCGCAGCGTCGCCGCAGCCGCTCGAGCGGGCGTTGCGCGTGCTCGCCGAGCGAGCGGTCGCGCGCAATCATCCGCATAGCGACAATACGACCGTCGCGGCGCTGCGCTGGCTCGGCGACTGAGCGCCGCCATAGTCTCTCGGTCTTGCCGCAGCGGACGGCGGCAGGCAGCATCGACGACTTCCCGGGGCCGCACCTGCCCCCCGACCAACGAGGTTTTCCTTACCGATGCGTCCCAGCAAACGCAGGCCCGACGAGATGCGGCCGGTGCGCTTCATCGCCGACTACACGCGCAACGCCGTGGGCTCGGTCCTCGTCGAGTTCGGCGAGACGCGCGTCCTCTGCACGGCTTCGGTCGAAGACAAAGTCCCGGCCTTCTTGAAAGGCCGCCAGGAAGGCTGGGTGACCGCCGAATACGGCATGCTTCCCGGTGCGACGCATACTCGGACGCCTCGCGAGGCGGTTCGCGGCAAGCAGAGCGGCCGCACGCTCGAGATCCAACGCTTGATCGGACGGAGCCTGCGGGCCGTCGTCGACCGCCGCGCACTCGGCGAGCGGACGATCACGATCGACTGCGACGTCCTGCAGGCGGACGGAGGCACACGCACGGCTGCGATCTCCGGCGGCTACGTCGCCCTCGCGCTCGCGGCGGATCGCCTATGCGCCAGCAACGAGCTCGAGCGCAATCCGATCCACGGGCAGATCGCGGCCGTCTCCGTCGGGATCTATCGCGGCGTGCCCGTCCTCGATCTCGATTACGCCGAGGACGCCGAAGCCGAGACGGACATGAACGTCGTGATGAACGAGGCCGGCGGATTCGTCGAGATCCAGGGAACCGCCGAAGGTCATGCGTTCCAGCGCGACGAGCTCGATCGGCTGCTCGGGCTCGCCGAGCAGGGCGTGCGCGTCCTCCTCGAGGCGCAGTCGGCCGTGCTCGAGCGATGAGCTTCGAGCGCCGCTGGGTCGTCGCGACCGGCAACCGCGGCAAGCTCGCCGAGATCCGCGCGCTGCTCGCGGATCTCCCGATCGACCTCGTCGCGCAGGCCGAGCTCGGCGTCGAGGCCGCGGACGAATCCGCGGTGACGTTCGTCGAGAATGCGCTGATCAAGGCACGGCACGCGGCGAAACGCACGGGGCTCCCGGCGATCGCGGACGACTCCGGCCTCGCCGTCGACGCGCTCGGCGGCCAGCCGGGCGTGCGGTCGGCCCGCTTCGCGGGCCCGCACGCGGACGATCGCGCGAACATCGCGCGGCTCCTCGACGCCCTCGCCGGCGTTCCGCCCGAGCGGCGTACGGCGCGGTTCCATTGCGTCGTGGTCGCCATGACGAGCCCCAACGACCCCGCGCCGACGATCGCAACCGGCAGCTGGCGAGGCCGGATCGCGCTCGCCCCCGTCGGCTCTGGCGGCTTCGGCTACGACCCGGTCTTCTTCGTCGACGAGCACGGATGCACGGCCGCCGAGCTGCCGCCCGAGGTCAAGAATTCGATCAGCCATCGGGCCGCAGCGTTTCGCAGCCTCGTGGCGGCGCTCGGCGAGCGCCTCGGCGGACGTTGAACCCGCGCCTGCGGGCGGCACTCGAAGGAAGCCCACGGGCTTCTGCCGGCGCGCTTATGCACAGCTCCGCCGGCGCTCCGCCAAATCAATCGCGTTGCAGACGAAAGCTATTACTCGTGCTTTATATGGGCTTGTAACTCACTGAAAGTTAAGCAGATTGCAGGAATGATCGTTTTTTAACCAAACTGAAAGAAATCGCGTCGCGCCAAGCCTGCGAGGCCGCGCTGTCCGCTCGGTTTCCACAAAGTTATCCACAGAATTTGTGGATAACGGATCGCGTAACGGGAGCGGCGGTCGGCCGCCGCTTGTGTCCGCGCCGCCGGGACAGTATCCTCACGCGCCCCTTATAAGGACCTTTTCTTCCATGAAGCCAGATATTCACCCCGAGTACCGCGAGATCACGATCACGTGCAGCTGCGGCAACGTCATCAAGACACGGTCGACGTACGGGCAGGACATGCACGTCGAGGTGTGCTCGAACTGTCACCCGTTCTACACGGGCAAGCAGAAGATCGTCGATACCGGCGGCCGCGTCGACAAGTTCCGCCGCCGTTACGGCTTGTCCGCCACGAAGTAGCCGCATCCATCGAACTTGGAGGGCCAGTCGGCACTGATATAATGTGCCCTCTGCGCGCGGACGGACATGTCCGGCGCGCTCATCCGACGAGTCCGCCCTGGCACGGGGCCGGAAATAACTAAGATTAGCCACTGCCAGGTGCGATGGATGACAGGTAAGCATTGGATCCTCACCGACCCGGAGTCGGGCGAATCGGTCGAGCTTCCGGTGCGCGAGCCGACGCTCGGCCCGAAGGTCGTCGACGTCACGCAGCTCTACACCGCGCGTCGAACGCTCACGTTCGACCCGGGTTATGCATCGACGGCGAGCTGCGAAAGCAGCATCACGTACATCGACGGCGAGGCCGGCATCCTGCTCTACCGCGGCTATCCGATCGAGCAGCTCGCGCAGAAGTCGAGCTTCATCGAGGTCGCCTATTTGTTGCTCCACGGCGAGCTGCCGACGAAGGCGCAGCTCGAGGAGTTCGACCACTCGATCCGCACGCATACGATGATCAACGAGTCGTTGCTGCGGTTCTTCAACGGCTTCCACCACAACGCCCACCCGATGGCGATGGTGGCCGGCGTCGTCGCGTCGATGGCGGCGTTCTATCACGACAGCACGGACATCCATAACCCGCGGGACAGGGACATCTTCGCGTACCGCATCATCGCGAAGCTTCCGACGATCGCCGCCGCCGCGTACAAGCACTCGCGGGGGCAGCCTTTCGTCTACCCGCAGAACCGGCTGGACTACTGCAGCAACCTGCTGCACATGTTCTTCGCGGTGCCGTCGGACGACTACGAGGTCGACCCGATCGCCGCCGAGGCGCTCGACCTCTTGTTCATCCTGCACGCGGACCACGAGCAGAACTGCAGCACGTCGACGGTGCGCCTTGCCGGCAGCTCGGGCACGAACCCGTATGCCGCGATCGCAGCCGGGATGTCGGCGCTTTGGGGCCCCGCCCACGGCGGCGCGAACGAAGCCGTGATCAACATGCTCGAGGAGATCGGCACGGTCGACCGCATCGGCGAGTACATCGCCCGTGCGAAGGACAAGAACGATCCGTTCCGGTTGATGGGTTTCGGGCACCGCGTCTACAAGAGCTACGACCCGCGCGCGGCCATCATCCGCGAGATGTGTCATCGCGTGCTCGAGAAGCTCGGCAAGGAAAAGGACAGGCCGCTCTTCGAGCTTGCGTTGCGTCTCGAGGAGATCGCGCTCAAGGACGAGTACTTCATCGAGAAGAACCTGTACCCGAACGTCGACTTCTATTCGGGAATCATCTACCGCGCGATCGGCATCCCGAAGTCGATGTTCACGGTGATGTTCGCGATCGCCCGCTGCGTCGGCTGGGTCAC
>CAZKNH010000177.1:0-7096 GCA_964553875.1 uncultured Gammaproteobacteria bacterium
TCCGCGCAGCTCTACTGGCAGCGCAACGACTTCATGCTGGTCCAAGGCGGCTTCGTCGCCTACGACGGCGAGGTCGTGCCGACCGGCTCGATGATCAGCATCGGCGTCGAGTACGCGCAGATCGACGTCGGCTGGCGCGACCACTGGCTGTCACCGATGACCGACAGCGCGATGCTCCTCTCGACGCAGGCGGAGACGCTGCCGTCGATCACGCTGTCGAACTACACGCCGATCAGCGCATGGAACCTGCGCTATCAAATCTTCTACGCGGAGCTCAGCGAATCGGACGAGATCCGCTTCGAAGACGGGTTCACGAAGGGCAAGCCGCGCCTCGCGGGTCTGCACATCTCGATCAACCCGATTCCCGGCTGGACGCTCGGCGTCAATCGCCTGATGCAGTACGGCGGCGGTGCCCGCGGCAAGGACTCGTTGTCCGATCTCTTCGACGCGCTCTTCCGCCCGTCGGTCTACGACAACACCGGCACGGCGAGCGACTTCGGCAACCAGGTCGCGTCGATCACGTCGAGCTTCACGATGCCGACCCGGCTGCCGTTCGCGGTCTACTTCGAGTACGCGGGCGAGGACACATCGACCAACAGCGACGCCCGGCTCGGCAACATCGGCTTCTCCGCCGGCCTGCGTTTCCCGCAGGTCGGGCCGCGGAACCTCGACCTCACGTTCGAAGCCAGCGAGTGGCAGAACGGCTGGTACGTGCACCATATCTATAGAGACGGCCTGACCCACGAAGGCAACGTCATCGGCCATTGGGGCGCCGACTGGCGCGTCGCCCGCGACAGCGTCGGCGGCCAAAGCTTCATGACGCGCGTCGGCTGGCAGCTCGCACGAGGGGGGCAGATCGAGGTCACATACCGCACGCTCGACAACGAGGACTACACGGCTCCGGATTACGAGCGTGCGCATCTGCTCGAGGCACGCTACAGCCGGCGCTGGCAAGCCGACTTCTTCGTCGGCGCCGAGCTCCAAGCGGGCCGCGACGTCTTCGGGGAATCCTTCGCACGTGCCGGCGCGTTCCTGCGCTTTTGAGAGGACTCGTAAAGGTGAGCATCGAATTTCGTCGGTTCCGCGCGCTCAACGTCCTTTCGGCAGCGGCTCTCGCGGTCGTCGCCCTGTTCGGCGTCGGCTCCGCGCGCGCGGACGTGTTCGTCGATGTCGGTGCCCAGTCCTCGAAGATTCAGGCGAAGATCGCGCTGCAGGACGAGAAGGTCGACACCACCGAATCGGGCTTCCACGTCGGCATCGGGGCGGCACGCCCGTTCGGCCGGCGGAGCGAGATCGGTGTGCGGCTCGAGCTCGACAACCTGGGCTCCGATCTGCTGCTCGCCGTGCGCGCGCTCGATTACCGCCGTCACCTCAACGACCGCATCGCGGTCGGCGGCTTCGTGGGCGCGGCGCGGCTCGATCTCGCGACGCCGGCCTACGGCTATTACTTGGGCGGCGGCGTGTATTTCAAGGAGGTCGTCTCGAGCTGGGATCTCGGGATCGACCTGCGCTTCGGCGACAAGGTCGCACGGGACAACGTGCTGCCGACCGACCCGCAAGGCGGGAGCCCCGACAACTTCTACGACATCACGAGCTTGAGCCTCTACCTGAGGCATAAGTTCTGACAGCTCCCGGGGTCAGAGCCCAATTCCCGTGCCCTTGGGATCAGAGCCCGACTCCCCACGGGCCGTCGTGCCGTTGCGGTCATAGCCCCAATTTCTCCGAGTGCCGTCGTGCCGTTGGGGCAGAGCCGAGCTCCCCAGGTGCCGTTGGAGTCTGCCGTTTGCGCGAGAGCCCGTTTTCCCAGCGTGCCGCAGGGTCAAGCCTTACCGACGGGAAATTGGGCTCTGACCCCGATTTGCTGTTATCAGCGAGCCGCGCGTATCACGCGCACGCTCGCCTCGGCATAAGCGGCCCGATCGAGCCGCGACACGTTCTCCACACCCGCTGAGGCGAGCGTCGAGCGCGCCGCATCGTCGTCGAGCAGCGCGAGCGTCTTCTCCGCGAACTCCGCTGCGTCCGGCGCGTCGAGCAGCCACGGCCCGTACTCGGGCGGCAAGCACTCCGCGGCGCCGACGCGGCGCGACGTCAGCACCGGTAAGCCTGCGGCTTGCGCCTCGGAGACGACCATGCCGAACTCCTCGAAGCGGGCCGGATAAAGAAAGAGATCGAGCGCCGCGAACCAGACCTCGGGCCTCGTGCTCTTCGGCCGGTACAGCAGCCGCTTGCTCGCGACGAGCGGATGCGCGTGCGCCTCGCCGGGCAGCCGGTGGGCGCCGACGACGAGGAAGCGAACGTCCGCGCGCGCCGCCGCGATGCGCTCCGCGGCGGCGAGAAAGATATCGAATCCGCGCTTCTCGAAATCGCCGGACGTGACGAAGCCGACGAGCGGAATCCCGATCGGAATACCCAACGCGCGTCGCGCTGCGGTTCTCGCGGTCTCGTCGACGACGGACGCGAATCTGCCGCGATCGATCCCCGGGTAGATCACCGAGATCCGCTCCGGGGCGAGACCGAAGTGCTCGATCAGCGCCCGCTCGACCATCCTCGAGTTCGCGACGATCCGAGTGGAGCCGCGAAGCGAACGGAAGAACCGGCGCTCGCCCTCCGCGCGAGCATGCCAGTCTTCCCGCGGCACGTGACGGACGCCCTCCGCCGTCAAGTTGTGCACGAACACGACGTGCGCCTCGGCGATCTCCATGCCGTGGTCGACGAGCAGGTCGGCCGAAGAGCGCGCGTAACGAATTAAACTTTGCGAAGAGGCCCGACGTACCGGCAACCTGGTGCGCAACCAGTACTTGAAGAGCCCGCTGCGGCCGAGGACGCGCACCGTCTCGCCGGCCGCGATCAGGCCTTCCGCCTGATCGCGTATCAGCTGTCCGGCGCCGCTCGTGAGGCTCAGGTTCGACCGATAGAGGACGACGGTCACGGCGGCGATTCACCGATCCAGCGCGAGGCGTGCGCCGTCACGCCGTCCGTACGCTCCGTCGAGCCCGGCCGCTCGACTTCGGCTCAGGTGGCCGGCTTCTCGTAACGGTAATAGCGATAGCCTGCATAGGCGTAACGCCGCGAGCCCGCGACGAGATCGTTGAACACGAAACCTCTTGGAGTCGCGCCTGCCTGCAACAAACGGTCGACGGCGAGCTCGACTTCGCGACGATTCTGTCGCCCGCTGCGGACGACGACCAGGTTCACGCCGGCAAGCTTTGCAAGGTGCGCCGCCTCAGAGGCCGCGAGCACCGGCGGCGCGTCGATCACGACGACGTCGTAAGACGATGCGAGGCGCGCGAGCAGATCCTCGAAGCGGCGGCTCACGAGCAGCTCTGCGGGATTCGGCGGGATCGTGCCCGTTGCAAGCACGAAAAGGCCTTCGATACCGATCGATCGCACCGCATGCTCCAGCTCGACGTCGCCCGCGATCACGTCGCTCAGCCCTGGCGCGCGCTCTAGCGAGAATGCGCGGTGGAGGTGCCCTCGACGCAAGTCACCGTCGACGACGAGCACGCGCCGCCCCGCCTGCGCCATCAGTGCGCCCAGATTGGCGCTGATGAACGACTTCCCGATCTCCGGCGCAGGGCCGCCGATCGTCAGAATGCGGCTCGGTGTCTCGTGGAACAGGAACTCGAGGCTCGTTCGCAGCGAGCGCAGACTCTCGATCGCAGGGTCGTTCGGATCGCGCTCCACGAGGAGCGCAGACCCGCCCCTGCCTTTGCGCGCATCCGCGAACATGAGCTCGCTTCTCGGCACGATCGCATAGACGGGCATGCCGAAATGTTGCTCGAGGATCTTCGGATCGCGGATCGCGCTGTCCATCATGTGTCGAAGCAGCACGGTCAGGACGCCGAGCATTCCTCCAGTCACGAGACCCAGCGCGAGCACGAGCGCCTTCTTCGGTTTCACCGGCTCCCGCGGCACGAACGCGTCGTCGATGATGCGCACGTTGCCGATCGTGCCGGCTCGCAGCACCTTCATCTCTTGCGCGCGGTTCAGCAGCAACAGATAGAGCTCGTTCGCGACCGTCACATCCCGCATCAGCCGGAGGGTGTCCTGCTCCGACTGCGGGAGCGCGCGGATCCGGCGCTCCAGCTGGTTGCGCACTTCGCCGAGCTCTGCCTTCTGCTGAGCAAGCGCGACCATCGTGGGGTGCTCCGCAGTGAACCTCTGGGCGCCCTCGACGCGCTGAAGCTCGAGCTCCGAAAGTTGCCTCTCGACCTGAGTCAGCTGCTCGAGCAATTCCTGCGCTTCGAGGTTCAGATCGACCGATCCTTTCGCGACACGGAACTGGTTCAGCGCATGCTCGGCCTCGTAGAGCTGGGCGCGCAGCTCGGGCAATTGCTCCTCGAGGAACTCGAGCGTTTGGGCAGCCTCTTCCGAAAGCCGTTCGACATTCTGCTTCAGATAGATGTTCGCGATCGCGTTCAACGTCGCCGCGATCTCGACGTTATCCTCCCCCTCGAGGGAAAGCGCCATGATGCCGGTTTGCCTGCCGCGCTCAGCCACGGTCAGGCGATCCCGGAGCTCCTCGAGCGTGGACAGTCCGTCCTTCTTCGTGATCCGAAACTCCGTTCCCGGCCGAGCCAGGAGCTCCGAGACGAACATCGAGATGCCGACGCCATCCGCCGCTTGCCCTACCGATCCTTCGACGAGGAGCGTCCGGTCAGGTGCGTACACCGCATACCGACCCCCTTCTCCGGCCACGAGCTTCAGGGGTTCGTTCTCGAGCCCCCTGTCCACGTCCAACCGATCGACGCGCAAACGCTCGCCGCCCCACGCGAAGCTATCGAATCCGAGCCACGGCTCCGCGACCCCCGGCCCCTCGTGCCGGCGGGCCAGCACGCCACCGATCAACGGGAAACGCTTCGGCTGGACCTCGATATCGAGCCGCTCCTGCGCGATGGCTTCGCCGAGCACCATTCGTGAGCGCACGATTTCGATCTCGGCCTCCGTGGGCGTGTCCCCGGAGAGCATCGTCGAGAGCTCCTCGAGGCCGCCGAGGGGCGACTTCTGCCGCTCGACTTGAACGAGCGCATTCGTTTCGTAGATCGGAGTCGCCGTGAACGCGTAGACGGCGGCAAGCAGCACTACGACAATCGTCACGCCGGCGATCGTCTTCCACTCGTCGAGCAGCAAGCCGAGCAGGTCGCGGAGATCGATCTCGTCGCTCTCGCCCCCCACTGCGCTACCCTCCAAGGCGAAACCGCCTCGACGCTCGATCTCTCTGCTCACTCGGCTTTCTCCGCGGCCCGGCGCCCGGACCCTCCGTTGACTGCCCGGCCCGAATGTTACTCCTTCAATACATCAGTCGTTCAGTCGGTCGATGAAGTTCTGCGTTTGCCAGAGGGTCTGAACGGTGGGCAGGATCTGAGACACGAGCCGGTTCCACCTGGCGAGACCGGTGCTCGCGACGAACACGACGTCCTGAGGCTGCATCTGGAACTGCGTTGCTAGGAGCATCGTGTGCGGGGACTTGGCGTCGAGCCAATACACCACGGGCCGGTCGCCGCCATTGCGGAACACCAGGACGCGGGCCGGGTCCGAGGTCTCGGGATCGAAGCCCCCGCTCAGCGTGATCGCCTCGGCGAGGTTCAGGCGTCCACGCGTCATCCTGACCACGCCGGGCGTCTTGACTTCGCCCATGACATGGACGGCGAAGTACGAGCTTTCGGGCACATAAATCACGTCGCCGTCCCGCAGCAACAGGTTCTGCGTCATGTCTCCGCGTTCGAGCAACGCCTGGACGTCGAACGTGCGCGCGACGCCGTCGCGGACGACTTGCACGCCCTGAAGCGCGGCCTCCGGTGTCGCACCGCCAGTGACCGAGAGCGCTTCGACCAGCGTGAGCGGAACGTCGGTGATGGGGACTACGCCGGGGGTCGAGACTTCGCCGGTCACGTAAACTCTCTTGCTTCTGAATGCAGCGATACGAACGTCGAGCTGCGGATCCTGGATGAAGCGGGCGAGCCGCTCGGAGACCTCGTCGCGAACATCGGCAAGCGTGCGTCCCCCGACCTGAACGATACCGATATAAGGGAAAAAGATCGTGCCGTCCGGGCCGACGAGGTGCCCCTGCAGCTCCGCGGGGCGATATTCTCCGGCCGGGATCGTGAGCTCCGGGTGATCCCAGACCGTGAAGGTCAAAATGTCCTGAGGACCTATCGTGTAACGGTAGGCGCGAAGCTGCTCCGCCAGCTCGGGATTAGGGCGAGGCCCTACAACATACGGAACGGCGAGCTCTGCGATAACGGCCGGCGTCAGCGCGATGAGCTCGAAATCCTCCGCCGGGGGCTCTTCGGCGACACGCTCGAAAACGCCGGGCCGCGATGGCGTGCCGACGTCATACCACCGCTCGTCGAACCGTTGGCCGGGAAAGGTGCAACCGCTGAGAATCGCCGCCGCTGCGGCCGCAAGGAGAGAATGGCTCCTCCTCACAACCGCTCCTTCCAATCCTCCAATCCCTTGTCGATCAAGGCCAGCGCCTCCCTGAACTCTTTCTCACCGCGGCGGTAGGGATCCGGCACGTCGAAATCCGACCAATGCCCCCAACGGAAAACCCTCCCCTTCGCGTGGGGCCATTGGGCCTCGATCCACTTTTGGTGTCCCCTCTCCATCACGAGCACCAAATCGCTTCCTCTAAGCAGCCGTTCGTCGAGCTGTCTCCCGCGGTGCCCGTCGAGATCGAGCCCCCGCTCGCGCATAAGCGCAATGGCCGTCGGATGCGCCGGCTCGCCCGCGAGCGCATCGATGCCCGCGGACTGCACCGTCTTGTCGGGGTAGTGCGCCCGAAGCACAGCCTCGGCCATCGGGCTGCGGCAGATGTTCCCGACACAGACGACCAGAATTCGATCGAACACTCGCTTCCCACACGCAGGCAGCCGAAGGCCCACCCCCGAGGCCCCGGCGAAAGGTCGTTATATTAGAAAAGTGCGCCCCTCGCAGGAAGGGGATTGGTCATCTTGTGTCGCGAGCGCGACAAACGCCGATCGCCGATCTCGCTCCTTTAAGCCACTCCCCCTCTCATTGCACCTTTCGTTCGCTCCGTAATCGCACCCGTAGTAGTCGCCCCCGTAGTGGCTCGAATTCCTTCTCGTTAGGGTGA
>CAZKNH010000178.1:0-7079 GCA_964553875.1 uncultured Gammaproteobacteria bacterium
CAGATTCGTCTGCCGGTACGTTCCGTCGATTGTTTCATGCGCCACGACGGCACCTCGCTTGTAGCGCGTTGCGCTCGACAGCCGGAGTAGGAGGCGGCATGAGCCGGCTTCGAGCGTTCGGAAGGCCGAGCGGTGCAAGGACTATGCCCGAAGGCCTCTGTCGCGGCGCGAATCTTGCACCCAACCGCCCATGCCCCCGCGCGATTTCATCGCCGTTCAACTGCATACTGCGGAGCGACAAGATGGCCAACACAAACCTCACGACCTGCCTCTGGTTCGACAAGGGCGAAGCCCGCAAGGCCGCCGAGTTCTATGCCTCCGTTTTTCCGAACTCGAAGGTCGGCGCCCGTCTCGCCGCGCCCTCCGACTTTCCCGGCGGCGAAGAAGGCGAGGAGCTGACCGTCGAGTTCACGCTGCTCGGTCAGCAGTTCGTCGGTCTGAACGGCGGTCCCGATTTCAAGGCCAACGAGGCGGTCAGCTTCATGGTGATCACGGAGAACCAGGAAGAAACCGATCGCTATTGGGACGCGATCACGAAGAACGGCGGCCGGGAAAGCGCTTGCGGATGGTGCAAAGACAGGTGGGGTTTCTCGTGGCAGATCACGCCGCGCGTGCTGCTCGAGGCGATCAGCAGCCCGGACCCCGCAGTATCGAAACGCGCCTTCGAAGCGATGATGCCGATGCGAAAGATCGACATCGCGACGATCGAAGCGGCGCTCAAAGGTTAAGAGGCCGCGTCCACTCGTGCAGCGCCTGACCCGCGCGCATGGGCATTACCGGGGCGCAATGCCGTGACGCCGCGCCTCGTCGCCCTTTCAACGCCAGCCGAGCTCCGGCGCGACGTGCTTCAAGATGCTTTCGAGGACGTGGGCGTTGTATTCGACACCGAGCTGGTTAGGCACCGTAAGCAACAACGTGTCGGCCGCGGCGATCGCTTCGTCTTTCGCGAGCTCCTTCACGAGCACATCGGGCTCGCCGACGTACGAGCGGCCGAAGATCGCGCGTGTATCCGGATCGATGTAGCCGATCGTGTCCTGGTCGTTGCTTCGGCCGCCGAAGTAAGCACGGTCACGATCGTCGACGAGCGCGAAGATGCTGCGACTCACCGAGACACGCGGCTCGCGCGTGTGGCCAGCCTCCTTCCACGCCTCGCGATAGGCTTCGATTTGCTTCCGCTGCTGCACGTGCAGCGGCTCGCCCGTCTCGTCGGTCTTCAGTGTCGAGCTCTGCAGGTTCATGCCGAGCTCCGCCGCCCATCTGGCCGTGTCGTTCGTGCTCGACCCCCACCAGATCCGCTCGCGAAGCCCCTCGGAGTGCGGCTCGATGCGCAAGAGCCCCGGCGGGTTCGGGAACATCGGCCGCGGATTGGGCTCTGCGAAGCCCTCGCCTTTCAGCACCTCGAGGAAGATCTCGGCACGCCGCCGCGCCATGTCGGCGTCGGTCTCGCCTTCCTGCGGCGCGTAGCCGAAGTAGCGCCAGCCGTCGATGACCTGCTCGGGAGATCCGCGGCTGATGCCGAGCTGGAGCCGCCCGCCCGAGATGAGATCCGCCGCACCTGCCTCCTCCGCCATGTACAGCGGGTTCTCATAACGCATGTCGATGACGGCCGTGCCGATCTCGATCCTGCTCGTTCGCGCGGCGATGGCCGCGAGCAACGGGAACGGCGACGCGAGCTGACGCGCGAAGTGGTGCACTCTGAAGTACGCGCCGTCCGCGCCGAGCTCTTCGGCCGCGACCGCAAGCTCGATCGACTGGAGCAGCGAGTCGGAAGCGCTCCGCACTTGCGAGTGCGGCGAGGGCGTCCAATGCCCGAACGACAGAAACCCGATCTTCTTCATGGCTCGTCCGTCCGTCCCTATGGACGAGCCATCTTAGCGCGCAACGCGCCGCTCGACGTCGGCAACCGGCGCAACGCCGCTGAGCCGAGCACATTTGCGGTCGCGCCCGAGACGCGCGTAGCGGTGCCGGCGATCGGCAGCCGGCCGACGCCGCCGTCGCGTCCGCCGCGGCGGACCGTAGGCCGTCTACATCTCGATATCGAGCACGACTTCCGCCGTGTCGCCGTTGCCCTCGACGGTGAAGCGGTTGATGCCGCGGCGGAAATGCTCGGATAATGCCTTGAGGTCGACGTCGCCGGTGCCGAGCTGACAGCCGCCCTTCTGCGCGACCGAAGCCGTCGCGAACGGGATCGCGTCGATTCGCACGTCGTTCACCGTCGCCACGTGGAGCTCACGCGGCCAAGGTTTGTCGCAGACCGTGACTCGCATCGGCAGGCGACGCGCGTTGTCGTCGATCTCGTCATAGAGCACTTCGGCCGACAGGTTCGAAGCCCTGTCGAGCCTGATCGTCCGCGGCCGGCCGTCAGGCACGTTGACGCGCGTGTTTGCGGGGATCGTCGCATCGAAGATGGTGCCCGGCTCGAGAACGGCCTCCTTGCCGCGTATGAAGATCGCCGGCCAGAACACGAGCGCGGAAAGGGACGCGCTCAACGCCGTGCGGTGCGAGGCCTGCCAGTCGTAGCCGCCGTCGAGGAAGATCTCCGTGCCGTCGACCGCCGTCACCGAGACCGCCTGAATCTCGACATCGCCGCCGCGGCCGGCGATTCGCCGCTTGGAAATGTCCGCCTGGCAGCACTATAGCGAGGATCTCCGCTGTCGCACGCGACGCAGATCTCGAAAACGGTGCTCTCGGGCTCGCCGCGATCCCGTTACCGAGCACATACACAGAAAAAGGGTTCTCGATCGAACCTTTCCGCATCCATCAACCGGCCACGGACCGCAACCTGGCCGCGGTCTGCGCTGTCGCCGTTTCGGGACAGGTACGTTTACCTAGGCGGCTCGAGTAAATTCCTCTGCGCAGCCCGTCCAGCGCCGGGCTGTCACGACTAGAGGGGCACATCCGCCGCGAGGCGGAGAAGCATAACCACCGGTCTCTGGGTACGGGACCAAGACGGCAGACCGACGCAGCGCATCGACGCATCGCGCCACCGTGCGCGATGTCGACGCGAAGCTCCCGCTGCTGATCCCCGGCTCCGCCTCACCTTCGGGCCGATGGGTGCGCCCGTTGCGTTCGAGCCAGGGCATGGGGGGTCACCAGAATGGGGATCAGCGCTTCGAGAGCGAGGCTCTCACTCGTCGCGTGCGCGGCACTTCTGCTCGCCGCCTGCGGGGGCGACGACGATTCGAGCACCGCTGCGAACGACACGAGTAAGCCACCAATCAACCAAAGCGAGCCGCCTGCGTCGTCGGGAGGCGCGCCGGGCGGCGCCGCGTCCGGCGGCTCGGGCAACGCCGGCAGCGATGCAACGCCGGGTCAGAGCGGCGGCCCGCTGGGAGGACCGCCCGACGGCTCGGCCGACGATCCGCCGGGAGGAACTCACGACGACGCGGATGCTGACCCAACACCGCCGAGCGGGACCGGCGGGCCGTCGTCCCCTTCGAGCGACGGAGCACCCTCCGATCCTGACGAAGGCACGCCCACCGCTCCTGACGATGGAGCATCGTCCGATCCCGACGACGGAGCGCCAATCGGCTCCACGGACGGGCCGCCGTCCGACCCGACGGGCGGAGCAGCATCCCCCGACGACGAGCCGTCGCCTCCGACGAACCCGTCGGACGAGCCTCCCGCGGACGGGGACGACGAGTCTCCGGCGGACGCGCCGGACGATCCGCCGGTCGTGCACAATTCTCCGCCGACGATCAGCGGCACGCCGCCGACGGTCGTGCTCGCGGAAACGCCGTACGTGTTCGTCCCGGACGCGAGCGATGCGGACGGCGACATTCTGCACTTCAGCATCGCGAACCGGCCGCAATGGGCGGCGTTCGAACCGACGACGGGGCGGCTCGAGGGCACGCCGTCGTCGGCCGACGTGGGCACCTACGAGGACGTCCGCATCGCCGTGACGGACGGTGCCGACGACGCGTATCTCGAGCCGTTCAGCATTACCGTCACGGCGGTCGCGCACGGCGCGGTGGAGTTGAGCTGGCTCGCCCCATCCGAGAACGTCGACGGGTCGCCGCTGACCGACCTCGCGGGATACAAGATCTACTGGGGCGCCGAGCCCGACGACTACCCCAACTCGGTCACGATCGACAATCCCGCGATCGTCACGTACATCGTGGACAATCTCGTTTCAGGCACTTACTACTTCGTTGCTACGGCTTTCAATGCCGAAGGGGCAGAGAGCGACCGATCCGCCGTGGCGAGCGTAACCCTCCCCTGATCGTCGGTGCGGTCGTCCGGCGCGTCGCTGTAGCGCACGACGCGCCGCAGGGTTCCGGATCACGCGCGCGATCTCAGCATCCGTCCGGATCCGGATCGCGTGCCGCCGGCCGGCTATGTGCACCCCGCGATCGAGAAACGCTGAAGGGACGATCGCTCGAGTCCGTGTGGCTTCCGGTACGGGCCCGTGAAGCTTGGTGCGCCGCCGTCGAACTCATTATTATCGGGTTTCTCGTCTTGTTGGGGGTTCGACATGAGATTCCGGCCCGTCGCCATCGGTGCGCTTGCAGCCACGCTGCCCTTCTCGTTGCCCGTGCTCGGCCATCACAGCCAGGCGATGTTCGACACGACGCAGGAAATACTGATCGAGGGAACAGTCCACCGCTTCGACTGGAAGAACCCGCACATGTATCTGCTCGTCGAGACGGTCGGTCCCGACGGGAAGCCCGCGATCATCGAGGGCGAAGGCCTCGCGATCACTCAGGCGCTCGTCGACGGGCTGCGCCGCGAGGCGCTCGAGCCCGGCACGCCGGTCGTCGTGCGCGCGAACCCGAATCGCGGCGGCTGGGGCAAGCAGGTCCGCATTCTCGACGTCACGACGCAAGATGGGGAGATTCATCCGTTCTATGCGGCGAACAGGCGCACGCGCACGTTGACGCCGGCCGAGAGCCTCGAAGGCAAATGGGCGCCGTCGAGGCAGGCGCTGAATGCCGCGTTCGGCGCGATGGCGCGCTTCCCGCTCACCGAGGAAGCGCGGGCCGCGCGTGCGCAGCTCGTTGCCGACGGGCTCTGCTTCGTCGAGCCCGTGCCTTTCCTGGCGGTGCTCGACGAGATGCGTTCGATCGAGATCGAAGAGGACAAGGTCATCCTGCACTTCGATAACTCGGGCGATCACGTGATTCGCACGGTGTATCTGAATGCGGAGCATCCGGCGGACGTCGAGCCTTCGAGGCACGGCCATTCGGTCGGCTGGTGGGAAGGCGACACGCTCGTCATCGATACGATCGGGTACGAGCCGAATCCGTCGGGCCTCGGCGGCGACGTGCCGTCGAGCGCGCAGAAGCGCACGATCGAGCGGTTGACGCTGACCGAGGATCGCGTGCGGGTGCGCTACGAGATCACCATCGATGATCCGGTCTATCTCACGGCGCCCGCGACGTTGATGCAGCAGTGGGATCATCGGCCGGATCTCGAGTTCTCGCCGCCGTCCGAGGCGTGCGACGACGAGGTCGCGGCGCGGTATCGCGATCACGTGCCCGAGTAACGGCCGTAAGGTTTTGAGGTCACCGCAAGAGCCCTGACGGAGGCCTCCGTCAGGGCTCTTCGTTTTATCTCCTCGGCCTACCCTCGGCTCACGGCTTACCAAGCACGAGCGCGCGCCGTTGGGATGGCGGCGGACGCGCTCTGCGCCGAGCGGCAAGCACCGGCCGTTCTGGATCTCGAACGATCCCCGATCGCGATCCGCCCCTGGCTTCGGTTTATGATGGCGACCAAAACGTGCCCGGGGGAGGGGTTCGAATGAGAACAACAATCGTTGGGTTGGCCGGACTCGTCGTCGTATCGCTCGCGTTACCCGCGTTCGCGCAGCGCGAAGTGCCGATGCGAAACGGCATTCCGGTCGCGCCGCAAGGGCTCGTCGTTCCGCCGCTGCCGACCGAGCCGATCGTCTACGACACGGCCGAGGGCCAGAGAATTCGCGTGTCGGTCATCGCGCGCGGCCTCGAGCAGCCGTGGAGCATCGCGTTTCTGCCGGGCGGGGACATGCTCGTCACGGAGCGCGCGGGACGCCTGCGGCGGATTCGCGACGGTCGACTGGTCCCTGAGCCCGTCGAGGGCCTGCCCGAGATCGTCGCGCGCGGCATCTCCGCCGGGCTTTTCGACGTCGCGCTGCACCCGGACTTCGAGACGAACCGCTACGTGTATTTCACATACACGAAACCGGTCGACGACGGCACGCGCCTCGCGATCGCCCGCGGCCGCTGGGACGGCAAGCGGCTCGCCGACGTCGAGGACATCTTCGTCACGCGCGGCGGCGGATCGCGCCTCGCGTTCGGGCATGACGGCATGCTGTACGCGTCCGCGGGGGGCACGGTGCTGCGCCTCACGCCCGACGGGAAAGTGCCGCCCGATAATCCGTTCGTCGGCAAGGACAGCCATCCGCCCGAGGTCTTCACGTTCGGCCACCGCAGCACGATCGGCCTCGCCGTGCATCCCGTGACCGGCGAGATCTGGCAGAACGAGAACGGCCCGAACGGCGGTGACGAGATCAACGTGCTGAAACCGGGCGCCGACTACGGCTGGCCGCGCGTCAGTCTCGGCCGCAGCTACGAGGGCCCGTGGCATTCGGAGCGGTTCCAGGAGGACGGCGTCGAGGATCCGATCGTCTACTGGATGCCGTCGATCGCCGTGTCCGGCCTGACGTTCTACACGGGCGACAAGCTGCCGCTGTGGAAAGGCGACGTGTTCGTCGGCGGCTTGAGGTTCGGCGAAATTCCGGGCACCGGCCACGTCGAGCGCATCGTGTTCAACATGGAGATGCAGGAGATGCGCCGCGAGTGGCTGCTCGCCGATCTCCGCCAGCGCATCCGCGATATTCGGATGGGCCCGGACGAGTTGCTCTACGCGCTAACCGGCGAGGACGACGGCGCGGTGCTCCGCATCGAGCCGGCCGACTAACCCGAGATCGGTTCCGCGAAATCGGGGTCAGACCCCAATTTCCGATTTTCGCGCGGCGCGAATCGAGCCTACTTCTTGCGGGATACGGGAATTCGGGCTCTGCCCCCACTTGCACTTCGCCCCGAAAAATTGGGGTCTGACCCCGATTTTCCCCGATTTTCCTGAGAGACGCATCGTGAGCT
>CAZKNH010000179.1:0-7076 GCA_964553875.1 uncultured Gammaproteobacteria bacterium
TCACGGCCGAGCTCTGCATCGAGTGCGACGCGTGCATCGACATCTGCCCGGTCGATTGCCTCACGATCACCGAGAACGCCGAGTTGCCCGAGCTCGAGCGCTCGCTCAAGGCGCCGCGGCTCGAGCCCGAGCAGCCGCTCTTCGTGTCGGCGGCGCTCAAGCAGACGGGACGCGTGATGGTCAAGGACGAGAACCTGTGCGTGCACTGCGGGCTGTGCGCGGAGCGCTGCCCGACCGGAGCCTGGGACATGCAGAAATCGACGCTCGTCGTGCCCTACGCGGTCGACGAAGGCATGGAAGCGACGGAGGCGCCGTGTCGCAAGATCGGGTGAACGACTTCGTCGTCAAGTTCGCGAACGTCAACGGCACGGGCTCGGCGAGCGCGAACTCGCTGCTGATGAAAGCGATTTTCCGGATGGGCGTGCCCGTCAGCGGCAAGAACTTCTTCCCGTCCAACATCCAGGGTCTGCCGACGTGGTACGAGATCCGCGTCAGCGAGGCGGGCCATCTCGCGCGCTCGGGCCGCGTCGACGTGATGGTCGCGATGAACTCGCAGACGTACCTGCAGGACCTGCACGAGGTCTCGCCGGGCGGCACGCTGATCTACGACTCGACGTGGCCCCGCGACCGGATGCTCGCCCGCCCGGACATCACCGTCTTGGGCGTGCCGCTCGCGCGGATGTGCAACGAGCATTTCCAGAATGCGCGTACGCGCGTCTTGATGAAGAACATGGCGTACGTCGGCGTGCTCGTCGCGCTGCTCGATCTCGACCGTGACGTCGTGACGGAGCTGATCCGCGAGACCTTCGCGAGGAAACCGTCCGCGATCGACGCGAACCTCGAGGCCGTCGAGCTCGGCTACCGTTACGCGAAGGAGCACTTCGCGTGCCCGCTGCCGACGCGCGTCGAGCCGCGGAATCTCACCGCGGGCAAGATCATGATCGACGGCAACACGGCGACCGCGCTCGGCTGCGTGTACGCCGGCGCGACCGTCGGCGCGTGGTACCCGATCACGCCGTCGACGTCGGTCATGGATGCGTTCAAATCGTTCTGCGAGCGCTTCCGCAAGGACCCCGAGACGGGCGAGCGGCGTTACTGCGTGATCCAGGCAGAGGACGAGCTCGCCGCGATCGGCATCGTGCTGGGCGCGACGTGGAACGGCGCGCGCGCTTTCACGCCGACCTCGGGTCCCGGGCTCTCACTGATGAGCGAGTTCCTTGGTTTCGCGTATTTCGCGGAGCTGCCCGCGGTCGTCGTCGACGTGCAGCGCGTCGGTCCGTCGACCGGCATGCCCACGCGCACGCAGCAGGCGGATATCCTCGCCGCGGCGTACGCGTCGCACGGCGATACGAAGCACGTGCTGCTCTTCCCCGCGAATCCGCGCGAGTGCTTCGAGCTCGCGGTCGCGGCGTTCGATCTCGCGGATCGGCTGCAGACGCCGGTGATCGTGTTGTCCGACCTCGACCTCGGCATGAACGACTGGATGACCGACGAGCTCGAGTGGGACGACGACTACCGCCCCGACCGCGGCAAGGTGCTCGGCGCGGCCGAGCTCGAGATGGCGCAGAGCTTCCATCGCTATCTCGACAAGGACGGCGACGGCATCGCGTACCGCACGTACCCGGGCGTGCATCCGAAAGGTTCGTACTTCGTGCGCGGTTCCGGGCACAACAAATACGGCGCCTACACCGAGAACTCGCGCGAGTACCAGGAGGTCGTCGACCGGCTGCTCCGCAAGTGGCAGACCGCGGCCGGGCTCGTGCCGAAGCCCGTGATCCGCGAGCATCCGCAGAGCGGCGGCGTCGGCATCGTCGCGGCCGGCAGCAGCGATCCGGCGGTCGCGGAGGCGGTCGACGTGCTCGCGGAGCAGGGCGTCCACATCGACTATTGCCGCATCCGCGCGTTTCCGTTCGGTCCCGAGGTCGAGCGCTTCCTCGCCGCGCACGACCGCGTGTTCGTCGTCGAGCAGAACCGCGACGCGCAGCTCAAGGCGCTCCTGACGCTCGAGACGAGCTGCCCCAAGGAGCGTCTGATCTCCGTGCTGCACTATGGAGGTCTGCCGATCGACAGCCGCACCGTCGTCGAAGCCGTGTTGAGCGCGAGGCAGGAAGGAGTGACCGCATGACGTCGATCGCGAAGCCGAGGATCGTCCACAAGGGCCTCAAGCGGAACGCGCTCGGCCTCACGATCCGCGACTACGAAGGCGGAATGTCGACGCTCTGCGCCGGCTGCGGCCACGATTCGATCACCGCGGCGATCGTGCAGGCCTTCTTCGAGCTCGACATCCCGCCGCATCGCGCCGCGAAGGTCAGCGGGATCGGTTGCTCCTCGAAGACGCCGGCGTATTTCCTCGGCGCGTCGCACGGCTTCAACGCCGTGCATGGGCGGATGCCGTCGATCGCAACGGGCGCGTCCGCTGCGAACCGCGAGCTCTACCTGATCGGCGTGTCGGGCGACGGCGATTCGCTGTCGATCGGCCTCGGCCAGTTCGCGCACGCGGTGCGGCGCAACCTGAACATGCTCTACATCATAGAGAACAACGGCGTGTACGGCCTGACGAAGGGGCAGTTCTCGGCGTCGGCGGACATCGGCACGAAGGCGAAGCGCGGCGAGGAGAACCGTCAGCCGCCGATCGACGCCGTGCAGATGGCGCTCGCGCTCGGCGGCACGTTCGTCGCGCGGGGCTTTTCCGGGGACAAGGAACAGCTCGTGCCGCTGATCAAGGCGGGCTTGCGCCATCGCGGCTTCGCGCTGATCGACGTGCTGTCGCCGTGCGTCACGTTCAACGACCACGAAGCGTCGACGAAGAGCTACGCGTATACGCGCCGCCACTCGCGGAGCCCGGTCGAGGCGGATTTCGTGCCGCCTCGCGAGCCGATACGCGCGTCCTATGCCGAGGGCGAGGTCGTGCCCGTGGAGCTACACGACGGGAGCCGCGTGCTGCTCCGGAAGGTGAGCCGGGACTACGACCCCCGCAATCGCGGTGCGGCGCTCGACTACATCCGTGCGCGGCACAGGGCCGGCGAGATCGTCACGGGCCTCTTGTATATCGGCGAGGACGAGCCGGATCTGCACGCGATCAATCAGACGACAGAGGTGCCGCTCAACGCACTCCCCTACGAGTCGCTCTGCCCGGGCCGGGAAGCGCTCGCGCAGCTCCAGCGACGCTTCAAGTAGCCTCGGAACGCCCGGGCTGTGACGTGTGCCCGGGCCGGATGTGACGCGCGTCCGCGCGGGATTAGGGAAAAGCGGGCAACTTAGCCTCGGCGGATCTGTCCGCAAGACCGGACCTGTTCCTATGACCGACCGAGACGCGACGACCGACGCGCTGCGCGAGCGCTTGACCGAGCTCCTCGCCGAGTGGGGGGCGGAGATGTCCGCATTGATCACCCGGGTCGACGAGGCCGAGCGGCGTCTGGCCGCGAGCGACGAGGAGTCGGCGCGGACCGACAGGGCGATGGCCGAGCTCACGGAGCGGATCCGCGGGCAGGAGGAGCTGATCGCGGCGCTGCAGGCCGACGCCGAAGCCGTGGCGGAGCTGCGCCGCGAGCTGAACGCCCGCGACGTCGAGGTCGAGCGCTTGAAGTCGGACCTCGAGAGCAAGCAGGAGCTGATGCGCGTCCTGCGGCGCGATGCCGAGGAGGCCGACCGCTTGAAGGCCGACGTGCGGCGTCAGGAGGACGAGATCGACCATCTACGCCGCGAGAACGGGCGGCTCGAGGCCGAGGTCGGCGCGCTCAAGCAGACGATTCAGGAGCTCGAGCAGGCGGCCGCGGAGGAATCCGCGGACGACGAGGCCGAGATCGAATCGCTGCGTGCCGAGCTCGAGGCGCGGAAGTCGATGATCAGGAGCCTGCGCGCGGATGCCGAGCGCGCCCAGGTGCTCGAAAGCCGACTCGAGGAGAGTCGTCAGCTCGTGCAGCAGCTCGAGGCGACGATCAACCGCCACGCGAACACGATCGTGGAGCTCAAGCGCACGGCCGAAGCGTGGAAGAGGAAGTACATGGCGCTCAAGGGCACGGCGGACACGACGACGACCACGCCGTCGCTCGAGGCGCTGACCGAAACGGACACGAGGACGCGAACGATTCCGCCGCTTCCGGAAGAGTTCCTCGCCGCCGAGGGCGACGCGATCCAGGAGAAGACGATCGCGATCGATATGCGCCGCGCGCTGCTCGAGGCGCGGCGCGCCGCTCAGGGCCTCATCAAGAAGTAGGACACCAAGCGACGAACCGCCGCCGCGGCTCGACCGCGCGAGCGCCGCGCATGCCCGATCAGCGCTTGAACAACGCTTCGGCCGCGGCGAGCGGATCGTCGGGCTTGCGTTCGCCGTCGGGACGCTCTCCGCCGCCGTCGGCCGACCCGGGCTCGCCGAAGAGCCTCGCGAGCTCCGCGCGCGCGGCTGCTTCTGCCGACGCTCGACCGGCGTCGAACGCCTTGGGGCTCGGTTTGAAGTAGTCGCAGAAGTTCGCCGTCTCCTTGTTACGGACGTCCGGTGCGTCGTCCTCGTCGCAGCCGCGCAGCAGGCGAGGGGCGTAATGCACGCACATGCGGCAGACGTGCAGCTCCGCGCGGCACTTCGGGCATTCGTCGCGGCGTGACAGCGGCAGCGACAGCTCGGCGAGCGAAGCGCCGCAGTGCCAGCAGAGGAGCGATGGGCTCACGTCGGCCTCGTTTTCGCTGACCTTCGATCGACCGGCAAGCGCGGCGCCCCGGACGGCCCCGCGGTGCGAACGAGGCTATTCTAGCATCCGCTGGCGAGGCGCCCGGCGGCCGCCGGGCGGACGGGTTCCGCGTCGGCGAGGCACGGCGCGACGAGCGAGACGAGCGATATGACGTGGAATCCCGAAGAGCGCGTGGTCGTGTGGCGAGGCGGCTCCGAGAGCGAGGGCGCGGAGCTTTCGCTCGTGCTGACGGCGCGCGGCATCGAGCATTGGCGAGTCTTCGACGGCAGCGGTTCGTTTCTGCTCGTCGTGTCCGCCGCGGACGCGCGGCGCGCGAGCGACGAGATCGCGGCCTACCGCGCCGAGCACACGGCGCCGCCGCCTTCGCCGCCGCCGCTTCGCGAGCATCCCGGCGCCTGGACCGGCGTCGCGGCGTACGCGGCGGTGCTGATGGTGTTCGCGATCCTGACGCGGCAGTCGGTGCTCGGCATCGACTGGCGGCGAGCAGGCATGCTGATCGCGGGCTCCGTGATCGGCAGCGAGTGGTGGCGCGCGATCACCGCGCTGACACTGCACGCCGATACCGTGCATCTCGCGAGCAACCTCGCGTTCGGCGGTTTTTTCGGCTTCTTCCTCGGCCGCTACTTCGGCCCGGGGGTCGCGTGGCTCGCGATCCTCGTCGCCGGATTGGTCGGCAACGTGCTGAACGCCCTGGTTCAGTCCCCAGACCACCGCTCGCTCGGCGCATCGACCGCGGTGTTCGGCGCGCTCGGCCTCTTGACCGCGTACACGTGGCGCCGCGGCCCGCGGCACGGGAGCCTCCGCGCACGGCTGGCGCCGATCGTCGCCGGCATCGCGCTTCTCGCGTTCACCGGGACGGGCGGCGAGCGGACCGACATCTTCGCGCATCTGACCGGCTTCGCGGCGGGATTCGGCCTCGGCGCGTTGCTGCTCCACAAGCTCGATCTCTCGCGCGTCCGCCATGCGCAGGCGATCGCGGCCGCGGCGGCCGCAGGTCTCCTCGCGCTGTCCTGGGCGCTCGCGCTCGCGGCCGTAAGCTGAACGGGCGCCGTGCCCGTCGAGGCCGCGCTCCGAACGGCGCGGCGTCGGGTCAGAGCGCGCTCGCGACGAGCTCGAGAAAATCCTTCTCGCCGCGCACCTGCTCCGCCCGTCGCGCGTCGACCGTGTAGCCGTACTTCGCGGCGAGCGCTTCGTATTTCGGCCGGCGGTGCGCGACGAGCGCGGGGAAGATCCAGCGGACGAACTCGTCGGGCACGATCTGATTCGGGCTCGAAAGACCCGTCTCCTCGAGGTACTCCGCGAGCTTCCGGTCGAGGAACTCCTCCTGGTAGTAGAGCGGCTTCGGATTCTCGATCGCGCGCTGCACGAGCTCGCGCTCGAGCTCCGCGTCCGCCTTGAGGTAGAGGATCAGCGTGTGCTTTGCGAGGACCTCTTCGGTCTCCGGATCGTCGAGCTCGACGACGCTGCCGCCCGCGTCGTTGATGAAATGATCGTAGCCGTAGATCTCGCGAGCCTTCTGAATGAACTGCTCGACGTCGCGCATCGCGCCGATCTCGGCCTCACGGTGCAGCCTCTGGCGCTTCTTGAACTCCTCGACGGGCAGACCGCCCAGGTCGGGTCGGCCGATCTTGCCGAGGAACGTCGCCACGGGCTCGAGGTTGTGCACCGTGATGTTGCTCGCGATGTAGATCGAGTCGCTGCGCAGCAGATCGCGCAGGAAGCCGACCTGCATCGCCTGGCGCTTGATGTTGTCGAGGATCGGCTCGGCGAGGTACTTCGTGCCGATCCGATAGTCGCCCGAGTAGTGGAACCACGACGTTTTCGGCAGCTTGTTCGCGAGCGTCGTCTTGCCGACGCCGGACATGCCGAGCAGCGTGATGGCCTTGTTCGGCCACTTCAGGAACTCGTCGCGTGTCATTCGCATGATGCAAGCCGCCAGGGTCGTGTAGCGTGGACGCCCGATTATACGGTGGCGCTCGTAACAGCTGGGGTCAGAGCCCTTTGACCCCGTAGGGGCGAAAAACGTGTCGGACACCATTTCCGTGTCGAAAATGGTGTCTGACACATTTTTCGCGTCCCGGGGGCGCGCGCTGGCTTATCCTTGACCGATGGGCCTCGACCGACTCCATCCTGCCGTCGCGGGCTGGTTCTCCCGCGCGTTCGACGCGCCGACCGCGGTGCAGGAACGCGCGTGGGACGCGATCAAGCGCCGCGTCCCGACGCTGATCTCGGCGCCGACCGGCTCGGGCAAGACCCTCGCCGCGTTCCTCGCGGTGATCGACGACCTCGTCCGCGATGCGCTCGAGCGCGGCGGGCTCCCGGACGAGACGCGCGTGCTGTACGTCTCGCCGCTCAAGGCGCTGTCGAACGACATCCAGAAGAACCTCGAGG